>JAZOWQ010000001.1:0-12251 GCA_045659325.1 Faecousia sp.
TGTATCGATTTTTATAAGGCGGCAAAGGCGGCCGACGTAAAGCCTATCATTGGCTGTGAGGTATATGTTGCCCCCCGGAATATGTCCGATAGAGTCCACGGAATCGACAATGACCCCTACCACCTGGTGCTGCTGTGTAAAGACCGGACAGGCTATGAAAACCTTTGCTATTTGGTATCGCAAGCCTTTGTAGAAGGTTTTTACGGAAAACCCAGAGTGGATTTGGCGCGGCTGCGAGAGCATCACGAAGGTCTGATTGCCGCATCTGCCTGTCTTGCCGGCGGTGTTGCCCAACGGCTTCTGATGGAAGACTATGACGCTGCCAAGGCCTATGCCATGGAGCTTGCGGATATTTTTGGTGAGGATCATTTTTATCTGGAATTGCAGGACCACGGAATTCCGGAGCAGACTGCCGTTAATCAGGGCGTGATGCGGATTGCCCGTGAGACAGGCCTGCCTTTGATTGTCACCAACGATGCCCACTATTTGCGAAAAGAGGATGCTAAAATGCAGGATGTCCTGCTTTGCGTCCAGACAGGCAAGACGGTGGACGATCCCAACCGTATGAAATTCCAAACCGAGGAATTCTACTTAAAGAGCGAGGACGAGCTGCGCCAGTTGTTCCCCAACTGTGACGAAGCCTTTGAAAATACCGCGAAAATTGCTGAGCGCTGCAATTTGGAATTTGTTTTCAATGAGTACCATTTGCCTGCATTCCCCGTACCGGAGGGCTATACCAACGAGCAGTACTTCCGCAAACTCTGTGAGGACGGCTTTACGGAGCGTTATTCCAATCCCCCCGAAAGCTATCGGGAGCGACTGGATTACGAAATTGATGTCATTAGCCGTATGGGCTATGTGAATTACTACCTGATCGTCTGGGACTTTATCCGCTATGCCAAGGAGCATGGAATCCCGGTAGGTCCGGGTCGTGGCTCCGGTGCGGCCTCTATTGTGGCATACTGTATGCACATCACCGAGGTCGACCCTATGAAGTACGCATTGATTTTCGAGCGTTTTCTGAACCCGGAACGGGTCAGTATGCCCGACTTTGATACGGACTTCTGTCAGGAGCGCCGTGGTGAAGTCATTGACTATGTTATGGAAAAATATGGCGCTGACCATGTGGCGCAGATTGCAACTTTCGGCACCATGGCAGCCCGTGGCGCAATCCGTGATGTGGGCAGAGCGCTGAACTTTACCTATGCGGAAACCGATGTGGTGGCTAAGCTTGTTCCCACAATGCCTCTGCATATTACCCTGAAGGAAGCCTTGGAGGTATCTCCCAAGCTGAAAGAGATGTATGACGGAGACGACCGGGTGAAGACCCTGATTGATACCGCTATGAGCCTTGAGGGCATGCCCAGAAACACCTCCACCCACGCCGCCGGCGTGGTGATTACCGCCGACCCGGTGCATACCTATGTGCCTTTGTCCCGGAACGACGAAACTACCGTGACCCAGTATACAATGACCACCATTGAAGAACTGGGACTTCTGAAAATGGACTTTCTGGGCCTGCGCAACTTGACAGTGATTGAGGACGCAGAGCGTCAAATCCGTCAGTTAGAGCCGGACTTTGATATTGATACTGTGCCGGATGACGACCCTGCTACCTTCCAGATGCTGGCCGAAGGCAAGACCCAGGGCGTGTTCCAGCTGGAGTCTGCCGGCATTACCGGTGTGTGCATCAATATGAAGCCAACTTCTATCGAAGATATGACGGCTATTGTGGCCCTCTACCGCCCCGGTCCTATGGACTCTATTCCCAGATTCATTGCCAATAAGCTGGACCACAGTAAAATCACCTATAAAACACCCCTGTTAGAGCCAATTCTGAAGGTTACCTACGGCTGTGTTGTCTACCAGGAACAGGTTATTGAGATTTTCCGTTCCCTGGGCGGTTATACTATGGGACAGGCAGATAATATCCGCCGTGCCATCTCCAAAAAGAAAATGAAGGTCATTGACGCAGAGAGAACGGTTTTTGTCTACGGCGACAAAGCGCAGGGTATCTCCGGCGCTATGGCAAAGGGTGTTCCCGAAGAGGTAGCCCAATCCATCTATGATGAAATCGTTGCCTTTGCAAACTATGCTTTCAATAAGGCGCACGCAGTTTGCTATGCTGTGGTTTCCTACCAGACGGCCTACCTGAAGTGCCACTATCCCAAGCAGTATATGGCGGCGCTGATGACCTCTGTGCTGGATTCTGCTACGAAGATTTCCGGCTATATTGCCGAGTGTAAGGAATTGGGCATCGCAACCCTGCCACCGGATATCAACCATTCTGTGGATAATTTTGCCGTGGAAGGGGAGTCTATCCGCTTTGGTCTGGGCGCTGTGAAGAATGTGGGCCGAGGCCTCATTCGCAGTATGGTAGCCAAGCGTAATCAGGATGGCCCGTTCCAATCTTTGGAGGACTTTATTCAGAGAATGGGCGATGAACTGAATAAGCGCGCTGTTGAGAACTTTATTAAGTGCGGCGCTATGGATTGCTTTGGCTACCACCGCAGCGAACTGCTGGCGGTTTATGAGAGTATGATGGATGCGATCGCATTCTCCCGGAAGAAAAATCTGGACGGTCAGATGGGTCTGTTTGCTATGCTGCAGGACACGG
Organism: Faecousia sp.; assembly: GCA_045659325.1. Classification (GTDB taxonomy): domain Bacteria; phylum Bacillota; class Clostridia; order Oscillospirales; family Oscillospiraceae; genus Faecousia. The sequence goes on from JAZOWQ010000001.1 coordinate 2,618, forward strand.
AGGATGCCGTAGAAATCCCCATTCCGAAGCTTCCTGAGCTGAATAAGGCAGAACTAATGCTGATGGAAAAGGAAACCACCGGTATCTACCTGTCCGGTCATCCTATGGACGATTACCGCCATCTTCTCAAAGGTACCCATGTTGTGCCCATTGGTGCGCTGATGGAGGAGGAGAATTCCTACCAGGATGACCAGGTTGTAAGCGTTGCCGGTGTGGTGCAGACCATCAAGATGAAAACCACCCGTAATAACTCTATGATGGCTTATGTGACCTTGGAAGACGACACAGCGTCCATCGAAATGCTGGCATTTTCCAATGTCTTGAGCCAGTATGGCGGCTATCTGAAGGAAAACCAGCCGGTAGTCATTGTGGGCAGACTGTCTATGCGGGATGATAAAGAACCGCAGATTGTGATCAACCGGGCAAGACCTATGTCTGATTTTGAAAACCAGCCGCAGGCTGAAGAGCCTGTCCGGGAGGAAACCAAATCAGGTACATTGTATTTACGCCTGCCCACCGAAGACGGACCCTTGTTCGGCAAGATTCGGGCTATTTTGCAAATGTTCCCCGGCCAGTCCAAAGTCGTTGTGTACTTTGAGGATACCAAGCAGCGCAGAGGCAGCACCTGCGCCTTGGATAACCGTATGCTGGGCGAGCTAAACAATGTGCTTGGGAAAGACAATGTGGTAATAAAATAGCTTTCCATTTGCGCGCAAATGTGCTATACTATACAGAAGACAGTTCTCCGATAGAGAAGTGTAAAGAGGTAAATAGAAATGAAGAAAGTTCTGATTTTGGAAGACGAAGGAAATATCCGCAGCTTTGTGGTGATTAACCTGAAGCGGGCCGGCTATGATGCCATTGAAGCTGCTACCGGCATGGAAGCATTGGAGATGCTGAACCGGTATCCTGATATTGGCGTTGCCATTCTGGATGTTATGCTGCCGGATATTGACGGCTTCGAGGTATGCCGCCGGATTCGTGCCGGTAACAAGCAAATGGGTATTATAATGCTTACTGCCCGCACCCAGGAAATGGACAAGGTAACCGGCCTGATGACCGGCGCTGACGATTATGTCACAAAACCCTTTTCTCCTGCGGAGCTGACAGCCCGTATTGATGCCCTCTACCGTCGTATCGGCGGTGACAACGGCATGGAAAGTGAACTTGTAAAGCAGGGTCCCTTTGTGATGAATACCCGTAATCATACTTTGGAGAAGGGCGGAAACCGCATTCGTCTGACCCAGGTGGAATATGCGATTTTGAAGCTGTTTATGCAGAATCCCGGCAGAGCTTTATCCCGTGAAGATATTCTATCTGCTGTATGGGGCAGAGATTACAACGGAGAACTGAAAATTGTGGATGTCAATATCCGCCGTTTGCGGATTAAGATTGAGGACGATACCGCTAACCCCACCTACATAACGACGATCTGGGGTTATGGCTATAAGTGGGGCGCATGAAAACAAAAAGACAAACTTTAAGAACGGCAAAAATCAAAGGCTTGCGCCGAAGATGGCTGACAAACACCCTGGCGGTGGTCAGTGTGCTGGGACTGATTTGTGCGTTGGTGGTAACGTCAGCTTTTTCTGCATACTACTACTCGGCTATGGAGTTGGATATGCGCCATCGGGCACAAACCACCACAGAGTTTTTCGGAGCATTCTTGGATCAGGATTATGAGAACTATTACCAGTCTTGTATTACCTATGCCAAGAGCTATAAGGACCACAATTCCATCCAATTGCAGTTTATAGACGCAAAGGGAGAGTTGGTGGCCGCCTCTGACAAAAACGGAGAGGGCACAGTTCTGGAAACTCCGGATTTGGAGGAAGCCATTTCTACCCGTGATATTTGTTCTTATGTGGGCAAAGGCATCTATACTGACGAGCGGATTATGGCCGTATCCAGTCCTATGATATATAGCGACGGTGAGATTGTCGGCGTATTTCGCTATGTGACAACCACCGGCAGAATGGACCGGCAGGTTGTGTCGGTAGCCGGGATATCTTTGGGTGTGTTAGCAGTGTTTGTGTTGCTGGTCCTGTTCAGCAGTAACTACTATATCCGTTCCATTCTGATTCCCTTGGGAGAGATCATTGACAAAGCCCAGAAGATCGCCAACGGCAGCTATGGCATTCAGATTCAGAACCAGTTTGATGACGAAATCGGTGACCTGGCTCGTATGATCAACGATATGTCTTTGAAAATCAGCGAAAACGAGAAAATGCAGCGGGACTTCATTTCCTCACTTTCTCATGAGCTGCGCACACCTCTGACAGCTATCACCGGCTGGAGTGAAACGCTGCTTAGCTCCGATAAACTGGATAACGACACCCGTCGTGGTGTGCGAATCATCCACCGTGAGGCAGACAGACTGACCGGCATGGTGGTTGATCTGCTGGACTTCACCCGTATTCAAGATGACAGATTGACGCTGAATATGGAAACTGTGGATATCCGGGCAGAGTTTGAAGATACAGTCTTTATGTACGGCAGCCGCCTTGCGGAAGAGGGTATCAGCCTGAAGTATGTGGATAACGATCAGGAGATTCCAGAAATCTCCTGTGACCCTCAGCGCTTGCGTCAGGTGTTCCTCAACATTCTGAACAATGCTGTAAAACACGGTGGCGAGGGCAAACAAATTGATGCCGGTATTTTCTATAAAGACGATTATGTAATTGTGAAAATCCGTGATTACGGTCCGGGAATTCCCGAGGACGAATTGGCGCTTGTGAAGAAGAAGTTCTATAAGGGAAGTTCCAAGGCCAGAGGCACCGGAATCGGCCTTGCTGTCAGCGACGATATCGTAGCTATGCACGGCGGTGAGCTGATTCTGGAAAATGCATTGGCCGGCGGAACGCTGGTAACCATTCGGCTGCCTGCTTCCCAGTAAGAAAGGAAACCTATGGCAAATCAAGAAAAGTTTAAAACAATGATCGGCGGACAGGCTTTGATCGAAGGCCTGATGATGCGCGGTCCTCAGAAGGATGCCATCGTAGTGCGTGGTAAAGAGGGCCTCACCGTGGAGGTAACCGACCGAAAGGTCCGCCCGAAAAAATCTCCTCTGAACTGGCCTGTTATCCGTGGCGCTGTGGTCTTTTTTGACTCTCAGCTTTGCGGTGTGAAAGCGCTGATGCGCTCCGCGGATTTGTCCCCGGAGGAAAGCCAGGAGGAACCCTCCAAGTTTGATAAATGGCTGGAAGAAAAGCTGGGGGACAAAAAATTCCAACAGTTGGTAGTGGGTGCTGCTGTGGCAATGGGTTTAGGCCTGTCCATTCTGCTGTTTTTCCTGCTGCCCATGGTAATCGGCAGCTTCTTTGACCGTTGGATTCAAAGCAATTTAGTGCTGAATTTGGTGGAAGGAGTTATTCGTATCCTGATTTTTGCGGGCTATATGCTGCTGATGTCCCGTATGGGTGAGATGAAACGGGTCTTTGCCTATCACGGCGCTGAGCATAAAACCATTCGCTGCTATGAAGCGGGATTGCCCCTGACAGTGGAAAATGTCCGGCAGCAAACCAGACTTCACCCCCGCTGCGGAACAAGCTTTTTGCTAGTGGTAATGATTATCTCTATTTTGTTGTTCTCCGTGGCATCTTCTCTGCTGCTGACACTGATTCCTGCCTTGGAAGCAATTCGCGGAGAGTTTATGTACCGGCTGATTATGATTGGTTTTAAGCTGCTGTTGATTCCGCTGGTGGTATCCTTCAGCTATGAGATTAACCGCTGGGTGGGCCGACACGACAATGTATTCACCAGAATTCTTTCTGCCCCCGGAATGTGGTTTCAGAATTTTACTACTAACGAGCCGGATGACAGTATGATTGAAGTGGGCATTGCGGCTCTGGAGGCGGTAATTCCCGTCAATGAGGGGGATGACCTTTGGTAAAGACCCTTTCAGAACTGTATTTGCAAACCCGTCGGGCGCTGACAACTCAAGAAGATGCAGATACCGCAGCTTTTTGGGCGCGGGAAATTCTGTGTCATGTAACCGGCAAGACAAAAGAGCAGTTTATTGCCCAACAAGGCCACTATGCTTCGGAAGAAATCTGTAAGGAGATAGATGCGCTTCTGAATAGATTGCTTTCCGGTGAGCCTTTGGCCTATGTGCTGGGAGAGTGGGAATTCTACGGGATGAAGCTTACAGTGAATTCCGATGTGCTGATTCCCCGTGACGATACCTGCGCTGTGACAGAACTGGCGATTCGGCAGGCCTTGTTTTTGGATACCAACCCCAGAATATTAGACCTTTGTACCGGCTCCGGCTGTATCGGTCTGGCAATTGCTAACCGGGTCAAGGATGCCAAGGTGACCCTTGCGGATATATCCCGTGAGGCAATGCAGGTGGCAAAAAAGAATATTACAGCCCAAAAGCTGACCGCAAGAGTGTCCTGTGTACAGGTGAATGCCTTGGAGGCACCCCCGGCATTTTTGGGAAAATTTGATTTGATTGTGTCCAATCCGCCCTATATCACCACCAGTGAAATGCGGGAGTTGCCGGACAGCGTGGCAAACTTTGAGCCCCATCTGGCACTTCACGGCGGAAATGATGGATTGGATTTTTACCGTGCCATCACAGAGAATTTCAAAAACGCCCTAAAGCCGGGCGGATATCTCTGCTTTGAGTTCGGTATGGGACAGGGGGATGCGGTGTGCAGCCTCTTAGAAGCGAATGGATATACAATACTGGAGCGTTCCAGAGATTTTAACGACAGAGAACGGGCTGTGCAGGCACAGCTGAACAGGAAGGAAGCGTAATTATGGCAACAAAGAAAACTGCTTACGAAGCCCCTACACCTGCAACCGATAAGAAAAAGGCGTTGCAGACCGCAATTTCTCAGATTGAAAAGAACTTTGGCAAGGGCACGGTTATGCGTTTGGGCGATAAGCCTGAAATGAATGTGGATGCCATTCCCACCGGCTCCTTGGCATTGGATGCAGCGCTGGGTATCGGCGGTGTACCCAAGGGCCGTATTATCGAGATTTACGGACCGGAATCCTCCGGTAAAACCACACTGGCCCTGCACATTCTGGCAGAAACCCAGAAGATGGGCGGCGAAGTGGCCTTTGTGGACGCAGAGCACGCACTGGACCCTGTATATGCTGCGGCATTGGGCGTTAACACCGATGATATGCTGGTATCCCAGCCTGATACCGGTGAGCAGGCATTGGAAATTACCGATGCTTTGGTGCGCAGCGGCGCTGTGGATGCCGTAGTTGTGGACTCCGTTGCCGCCCTTGTTCCCAAGCAGGAAATCGAGGGTGAAATGGGCGACACCTTTGTTGGCCTGCAGGCAAGACTTATGAGCCAGGCTCTGCGGAAATTGGCGGGTACAATTGCTAAGACCAACTGTGTGGTGATCTTCATCAACCAGCAGCGTAAGAAAATTGGTGTGATGTACGGAAATCCCGAAACCACGACCGGTGGTAATGCCTTGAAGTTCTATTCTTCCGTCCGTCTGGATGTGCGCCGTGTGGAGTCCATCAAGGAAGGCGGCAATGTGATTGGCAACAAGACCCGTGTCAAGGTTGTCAAGAACAAAGTAGCGCCTCCTTTCCGTGAAGCCTACTTCGACATTATGTATGGCGAAGGCATCAGCAAGTGGGGCGAACTGGTGGATTTGGCTGTTCAGATGGAAATTATCCAGAAGAGTGGCAGCTGGTTCAGTATGGGTGAAGAGCGGATCGGTCAGGGTAAGGACAGCGTGAAGGCTTTCCTGCAGAGCAATCCCGAGATTGCCGAGCAGGTGGAAGCACAGGTCCGTCAGAAATTGATTGCCGGCGCAACTTCCAGAGCTGCCGCAAAACCTGCTGAACGCCCTATAGCTGTCAGCGCTGACGATTTCAATGACGAAGATTGAGAAAATTGCCGCCCAGCCGGACAGGGCAGGGCGGTATACCGTAAAACTGGAAGATGGCAGTGTTTTCCGCCTGTACCGTCAAACCCTTGAGGATTTTGGCCTGTATTCCGGCAAAGAGATGTCGGATGAAGATCTTCAAAAACTGCAAAAGGCCGCAGGACAGATGTCCGCTAAAATGCGGGCGGTGCGAATTGTGTCAGCTTCCGGCGTCTCCAAGGCAGACTTGGAACGCCGTTTGGTACAAAAGGGTGAGCGTAAGCAGGATGCCCAGCAGGCGGTAGCCTGGCTGGAGGATTTAGACCTGCTGGACGACAACAAAATTGCCCAACAGGTGGTTCAGAAGTGCATCGCTAAGGGCTACGGCCTGTCCCGGGCAAAACAAGCCTTGTACGAAAAGCGTGTTCCCAAGGAATATTGGGAGGATGCCTTGGCAGATTACCCAGATCAGACCGAAAAAATTATGGAATTTTTACAAGCTCGGTTAGGGAATAACCGGGATGAAAAGCAGCTGCGACGGGCGATAGATGCACTTCTTCGCCGGGGTCACAGTTATCAGGAAATCCGCAAGGCGCTGAATCAATTTGCGGAAGACGCGGATTTTCAGGAGGATATGTATGGCTAATGTAGGATTTATTTCCTTGGGCTGCGCCAAAAATCAGGTAGACTGCGAACGGATGATGTACCGTGTGCAGGAAGCCGGATTCACCGTCCAGCCGGATGTGGTAGGCGCAGATGTGGTGGTAATCAACACCTGCGGCTTCATTGATTCTGCAAAAGCAGAGGCAATTGACTTCATTCTGCAAATGGCGCAACTGAAGGCTCAGGGCTTAGTTGGTAAAATTTTGGTCACCGGCTGCCTGTCCCAGCGTTATCAGCAGGAAATTATGAACGAAATGCCGGAGGTTGACGGCGTGTTGGGTACCGGCAGTTATGCAGAGGTTGTACCTGCCATCGAAAAGCTTTTACATGGCAATGCAGTAGAAGACTTTGGCTCCATTGATGCTCCCGAGCAGGAATGCGGCCGGATTCTCACCACGCCGGAGCATTATGCTTACATCAAAATCGCAGAGGGCTGCGACAACCGTTGCGCATATTGTATTATCCCGTACCTGCGGGGTAAATTCCGCAGCCGGCAGATGGACGATGTGCTGTATGAGGCCCGGATCTTGGTAGCCAACGGTGTAAAAGAACTGTTGGTTGTAGCACAGGACACCAGCCGATATGGTACAGATTTCCCGGAGCAGAAGCGGCTGCTGCCGGAGCTGCTCAGAGAACTTTGTAAGATTGATGGTTTTAAATGGATTCGTGTCCATTATACCTACCCGGACGAAATTGACGATGAACTGATTGAGGTAATGGCAACCGAGCCGAAAATCGTTAAGTATTTGGATATCCCCATTCAGCACTGTAACAGTCAGATTCTGAAACTGATGAACCGCCGCAGCAGCAAGGAGCAGTTGGAAGAACTGTTTGCCAAGCTGCGCAGCCGGATTCCTGGATTGGTGCTTCGTACCAGCGTGATTACCGGCCTGCCCGGTGAGGGCGAGGAGGAATTTAATGAGCTGTGCGAATTTTTAAGCCGGCATCGGCTGGAGCGTGTAGGCGCTTTCCCATTCTCTCCTGAGGAGGGAACACCGGCAGCGGAAATGGAATTTGTGGATTCCGAAATTGCACAGACCCGCGCTCAGCAGATTGAGGATATTCAATCTCGTATTATGGACGATTATAATGCTGCTATGCAAGGCAAAATTCTGGAAGTTCTGGTAGATGGTTACGACGAAGAAATGGAGCAATATTACGGCCGTACTTATGCCGATTCTCCGGAAATTGACAGTCGCGTATGGCTGTCAGCAGATGAGCCCTTGCGTGAGGGCAGCTTTATCAAAGTATGTATTGACGGCATAGCCGACGGCGAACTGTCAGGTTATGTGGTGGAGGAGTAAAAAATGACATTAGCAAGTAAAATTACACTGGTTCGTGTGGCGTTTATCCCTGTATATATGGTTCTGATGTACCTGAGCGGAGGAGAGCCGGGGCTTTGGATGTGGCTGGCCTTGGCTGTATTCATTATTGCAAGCCTTACTGACTATGTGGATGGACAGATTGCCCGTCGCTGCAATCAAGTCAGCGACTTCGGCAAGTTCCTTGACCCCTTGGCGGATAAATTGCTGACCATCGCAGCGATGACTGTTTTCTGTGAGTGGGGTATGATGCCTGCTTGGGCACTGATGATTGTGCTGACCCGTGAATTCGCAGTGACCGGCTTGCGGCTGGTTGCGGTTGGCAAGGGCAAGGTGATTGCCGCCGGTTGGAGTGGTAAGGTAAAAACTGCCAGCACTATGATTGGTTTGTGTGTGCTGATGGCATTTCCCACCATAGGGTGGCTGGCAACTGCGGTCAATACTGTGATTGTCATCACCACCGTATATTCCGGTGTTGAATACTTTGTGCAGAATTGGAACTGCCTTTGGGACAAGTAAAATCCGTGCCGGTGCATTGCACCGGCACAAGCTATGAAAGGGTATCGTTATGAACATTAAGGAAGTAGGCGAGATTCGACGCCGCGTGCGTCGTGACCGCAGCAATATGACCGCCATCTATGGCTGCTATGTGAACGGACAGAAGGAAATTGTTTCAGAATTTAAGCAAAGTACAGGAATTATGCCGGAAAATGAAGCGGAAAAGTATTTTGGCTTACTGAAACGCACCTTATCCGGCAGCATTGGAAAAAACCTCATTGATATTTGCTTCAAAACCACTCAGGTGGCAGACAGTCCGGAGCATAAACTGTTGATGGACTTGCGTAAAACGGAATTAAAGGACGAAAATCTGCGCGGGGAGCTGTATACAAAGATTATTCAGTCTATCAATTTCGACGAGGGATTTCTAATTCTTCTGGGATGCGACAGCTATGATGTGCCTTTTAAGAGTAGTGACGATGAGACCCAGAGCGATGCATCCAACGAAACTTATACATACCTTTTGTGCGCGATTTGTCCTGTCAAGCAGACAAAGTCCAATCTGAAGTATGTAGCGGAAAATAAGGAGTTCCACGATGGGGGCATTTCCCAAGTGCCGGCTGCGCCAGAAGCGGGATTCTTATTCCCGGCCTTCGATAACCGGGCAACCAATATCTATAATGCATTGTTCTACACCCACAGCCCTAAGCAAAACTATGAAGAATTGGCAAATTCTCTGTTCTGTGTCCAAGTTCCTCAGCCTGCAGCGGAGCAGAAGAAGTCCTTTGAAGCGCTGCTGGGTGCGTCCTTACAAGAGGAATGCAGCCTTGAAGTGATGCAGACTGTCCACGAACAACTGTGCCAAAGCATAGAGTTGCACAAGGAAAGCAAAGTGGCAGAACCTTTGTTGATTTCTAAGGAGCAGGTGAAGCAGTCCCTGACAGAGTGTGGCGTATCCCAAAAGAATATTGCGAAATTCTCCGTGGACTTCGATGAAGTTTTTGGCTATGATGCCCAGCTGCATCCTAAGAATATTATCAACAATAAACGCTTCGAGATCAAAACCCCGGATGTGTCTATTCAGGTCGCACCGGAACGGGCAGACCTGATTGAAACCCGGATGATCGACGGCGTAAAATATATTTTGATTTGCGCGGATGAAAATGTAGAAGTTAATGGTGTTCCGATCAATATCGAGGATAAAGAAGCGGTAAAAGTATAAAAAACAGCCCGACAGATTGTGAACAGCCCCAGTTTGTGCGGACAGCACAAAAGCACCCCTATGTAGGAATATTAAGTTTTAAGCGGAGT
>JAZOWQ010000002.1:0-13801 GCA_045659325.1 Faecousia sp.
ATCGGAGGAACATCTCAAAAAGGGCAGTATGATTTTTATCGAGAGATCTCGGTAGGAGATGCGATCTACTTCACTGACATGGAAGGTAATCGCTATGCTTATTCTGTAACAGATGTACGCTATGAGAAAAGCGCAGACCAAGCTGCACTTCAGAGAAAAGACGCTTCATTGACTTTATTTATCAAAAACATTTACGCCTTGGATTACATTATCATTTTCTGTGATGTTTTAAGCTGACACCAATTCGTTCTTACTCCAATATGATTAAAGAGCCACAGCGATTGCTGTGGCTCTTCCTTATGTGTGTAGATTTTTCATCAAATGGGCGCCATATTGCAGGCCCTCGATAAAGGATTTATACTCATAAGCTGAGCATAGACGGCAACAGATGTTGAATACGGCGTTATTATCTTCCAGAGGAATGCTGCAGAGATATTCTTCCAGTTCTTTGAATCCATCGCTGATTTCTGGTGGGTCGGATTCGTGGGATTCGGCGTAGGCTTGGTACAGTTGATCCAGTACAGTTTCACAATCACTGTCTCCAGGATCAAATGGATGCGTATCGATATAAGCTTTCAATCGTTTTGCAATCTCAGTCATAAATCAATTCCCCCATAACTACTGTTTCCGCTTCATTGCGGATGGCATTCATCTGCCGTACCCATTCCATTTGGTGCTGCGCTTTCAGTTCCTCGGTTATGCCGTCCCGCTCTTTTAGTTGCTCCACCAGCCGGTCATACATCTTGGTAGCCACCCGGTCTATTTCCTCTAAGTGGGCGGTCAGCTTTCCGCTGAGGAACAGCGCCGTATAAAGAGCGTGGTTGTGTTCTATCAGGTACTTATGCCGCCGCTGCCCCCAAACGCCGATCTGTGGACTTTCCGGTATTTCGATATTGGGCAGTAGGTAGTCACCCTCTTGTCGGTATGTACCGCCCATTGTTTCAAAAATGGTTTGCATACGCATTTCCTCCTTGTTGTTATTTCTGTCTGTATTTTAGGAAGAAAGCGCTAGTACATCAAATGTGTGGCTGTTTACAAAAAGGTGAAGCGCTCCAAAATGGAATTGAAATAGTATTGTCAAGGGTGAAACGTGCTGAACTTTTTTGCAAAAGTCCTTGGGGAAGATTTGGGGAAGAAACACTTAAAATTGGGGAAAACGGATTTTGTTATTCGATAAATAAGTTCAGTTATTTTTAATTACTCGCAGATAAGCGCGGATTTTTGAGTTAAAAAAGTTCAGAATATCGCCACTCATAACCCGGAGGTCGTAGGTTCGAGTCCTGCCTCCGCAACCAGAAAAGAAAAAGTCATCCCAACCGGGATGGCTTTTTTCTTTTCTCTGTTCGCAAGATGCAGGACTCGAACCCATAGCAGTGCAACAGTCCGGTGGACTGTTGCTGCCACCAGTGCGAACACTGGTGGCTACCTCTATTTTCGTCAAAGGCGAAAATGCACATCGAGTCCTGCCTCCGTAACCATAAAAACCACGGCTTTTGCCGTGGTTTTTCTTTGTTTTCATAACTTTTTGTAGCAAAATGGAATATGCCAAATTTCATTTGACACCAATTTTGACACCAACGCCGGGTCAAAATTGGTGTTGTTTGTTGTGTCGGTGAATGTTGTTTCTCTATAATATATTTTGCAATTTGGTGATGGGATTATGAGATATATTCCAAGGTATGCCGGCGGTGGAGTGTAAGGACTATCAACGATTCCCTTCCTCATTGCATATAATGCAAGGTGTGCGTATGTGAATCGGTGAAATTTTTACATAATAACCAAAAATAACTAAAATTTTATCGAAAATCAAAGGAAAAACAAGGGTATTTTGTCCTTGCGGACATTTGTCCGTGGACAAAAAGCACAAAAGTGCACAAATTGCACTTGGATTTTTTACAAGGTGCTGTATTGAAATCACATAAAATCTGTGTTATAATCCGTAAATATTATAGCGATTTTTCTATGATACTCTTGTTGCCTGCATCCGGTCTGTGCTTGTTGGTCTGAAACCGGAGAGGTTTTTGCTTAAGAAAGGAAAAGATAGTATGGATTCCAAGACTCTATTATACATATTAAAAAGAATTGCCTTGGCGGTCTTGACGGTTTGGATCGTCATTACCGTTACCTTCTTCGTCACCCGTGCCGTACCCGGCGGTCCCTTCCTGGGAGAGAAGGCACTTTCTGCGGAGGCAGAGGCTGCCTTGATGGCCAAATACGGTTTGGATAAACCGGTGTCTGAGCAGTATGCTACATACCTTAAGGATATTGTGACCCGTCTTGATTTTGGTCCTTCCTTGAAAAACCGTGGCCGTACCGTTATGGAAATTATTGTTGACGGCATGAAAGTATCTGTAAAACTGGGCTTGATTGCGGCGGCTTGCGCAACTGCGACCGGCATTGTGCTGGGCGCTGTGGCGGCTTTGCGTCGGAACAAGATTGTTGATAAGATTATTATGGTGGTTACTACCGCCTTTGTTTCTATGCCTTCCTTTATTATGGGCACATTGCTGCTATTGCTGTTTGCGTTGAAATTGCAATGGGTACCTGCCAACGGCGCTATGGAGGGTGGATTTATCCTGCCGGTGATTACGCTGGCGCTATATCCCGCTGCTTACATTACCCGTTTGACCCGGTCCTCTATGCTGGATGTTCTGGGTCAGGATTATATCCGTACCGCCCGGGCCAAGGGCGTGTCTGGCGTGAAGATCATCTTTGGCCACGCATTGAAGAATTCTTTGATTCCTGTAATTACCTATTTGGGACCGATGCTGGCCTATATTGTTACCGGTTCTCTGGTCGTGGAGCAAATTTTCGCAGTTAACGGCATTGGCAGAGCCTTTGTGGGCTCCATTACCGATCGGGACTATCCTTTGATTATGGGTACTACCATCGTGTTGGCAACATTGATCGTTATTATGAATCTGGTCAGCGACATTATGTATAAGGTCGTAGATCCCAGAATTACATTGGAGTAGGGAGGATCATCCATGCAGTTAAAGAAATTTCCTTTACCGTCTATGCACGTGAACGTGGATGACTTCATCCCCGCCACTGATGCAGAAAAAGAATATATGGTGCAGATGCGCCCCTCCAGCACCTTCTTCAAGGATGGCGTGAAGCGCCTTCTGAAGAATAAGATCGCTACCATCAGTTTTATTATTGTGGTACTGATCACGCTGACTTCTGTTTTCCTGCCAATGTTCTGGCCTTATTCTTATGACCAGATGCTGGGTGTTACTCCCGGCCGACCGGTTGACCCCTCTTTTAATAATCTGGCGCCCTTTACTTACGGCACCACTGAGCAGCAGTGGATTGAGGAAGGCTATTCTGTTTTTCCCCACGTTTTTGGCACAGACTCCCAGGGCCGTGACTACTTTATTCGTGTAGTCTATGGCGCGAGAATCTCTCTGGCTGTAGGCTTTTTCGCCAGTATCATTGTGCTGATTATCGGTATGACCGTTGGTTCTGTTGCCGGCTATGTTGGCGGCAAGGTGGATATTATCATCATGCGGATTGTGGATATTATCTACTCTCTGCCCGATACGTTGATGGTTATTCTGCTGGCCGCTGTTATGAAGGTGGCATTGGGCGATGCCATTGAGGGAACTGTACTTGAAAGCTTGGGCGCCAATATGATCAGTCTGTTCTTGGTATTTGCCCTTCTGTACTGGGTTTCTATGTCCCGTCTGATTCGCGGACAGATTCTCTCCCTCCGGGAGCAGGAGTATGTGCTGGCGGCTAAATCTGCCGGCGCAAAGCCCGGCTGGATTATCACCAAGCATCTGATTCCCAACTGTATCAGCGTAATCATTATCTCTACGGCTTTGCAGATTCCCTCTGCGATTTTTACCGAGAGTTATCTGTCTTTCCTGGGCCTGGGCGTCAATGCTCCCATGCCTTCCTTGGGCAGCCTTGCTTCCGATGCGCTGAATGGCATCAACTCTTATCCCTTCCGTCTTGTGATCCCTGCTGTTGTGATCAGCCTCATCGTTCTGTCTTTAAATCTGTTCGGTGACGGTCTACGGGACGCATTTGATCCCAAATTGAAGCACTAAAGAAAGGAACGTTAAGTTATGGCATTGCTTGAAGTGCGCGATCTGCACACTGCTTTTACTACCCCTGCGGGTACTGTTAATGCGGTTAACGGCGTATCCTTTAATCTGGAGCGCGGAAAAGTCTTGGGTATTGTAGGCGAATCCGGCTCCGGCAAATCCGTTACCGCTTATTCCGTTATGCAGATTCTGGAAAAGAATGGCAAGATTGTCTCCGGCTCTATTAAAGTGGATGGACAGGAGCTGGTAGGCGCCGGCGAGAAGGTTATGAAGACCGTTCGCGGCAATAAAATCTCCATCATTTTCCAGGACCCCATGACCTCTTTGAACCCTACTTATACCATCGGTCATCAGTTGATGGAAGCTATTATGCTCCATACACCCCGTAATAAAAAGCAGGCTTGGGACCGCGCTGTAGAGATGCTCCGCCTCGTAAATGTGAATGAGCCGGAGAAGCGTATGAAGCAGTATCCCTTTGAATTTTCCGGCGGTATGCGCCAGAGAGTTATGATTGCAATGGCGTTGGCCTGCGAGCCGGATATCTTGATTGCTGATGAGCCCACCACTGCGTTGGACGTGACCATTCAGGCTCAGATTTTGGAACTGATGCAGAGCCTGCAGAAGGAACTGGGCATGGCTATTATTATGATTACCCACGATTTGGGCGTTGTGGCGCAGATGTGTGACGAAGTGATCGTTATGTACGCCGGCTCTATCTGTGAACAGGGTACAGCCGATGAGATTTTCTATAATCCCTGTCATGAATATACCAAGGGCTTGATGCGATCTATTCCTACCGTCAATAACGATGATGAAAAGCTGGAACCTATTTCCGGTACCCCCATCGATCTTTTGAATATGCCCGCCGGATGTCCTTTTGCGCCCCGCTGTAATGCTGCTATGAAGATCTGTATGAGAGAGCGCTGCCCCCGCATGGAGATTAACGAGGAACACGCTGCAGCCTGCTGGGTTAATGTGAAGAACGAAATGGAAGGCGGTGAGGAAGCATGAGCAATGTAGAGAATCTGATTGAGGTTAAGAACCTGAAGGAGTACTTTAACATCAATACCGGTATGTTCTCCTCAAAGCCGCTGAAAGCAGTGGACGATGTTTCCTTTGCCATTCGTAAGGGCGAAACGCTGGGTCTCGTCGGTGAGTCCGGCTGCGGTAAAACTACCGTTGGCCGTACATTGCTGCATTTGTATAAGCCTACCTCCGGTGAGGTCTGGTTCAAAGGTAAGAAGATCGAGACTGCCCACGATATTGCGAAGTTCCGCAAGCAGACCGCTATGGTCTTTCAGGATCCCTATTCCTCTTTGAACCCCAGAATGACCGTCTCTGATATTATCGGCGAGCCTCTGGACATCCATAAGCTGTACGCCAATAAGAAGGAGCGTGAAGAGAAGATCCTGGCTATGGTGGCAAAGGTGGGTCTGAACTCCGAGCATGCCAGCCGCTATGCCCACGAATTTTCCGGCGGTCAGCGACAGCGTATCGGTATTGCCCGTTCTCTGCCAACAAACCCCCTGTTCGTGGTATGTGACGAGCCTGTTTCCGCGCTGGACGTTGCCATTCAGGCGCAGGTCATCAATATGTTCGATGAGCTGCAGAATGAGATGAACCTGACCTATCTGTTTATTGCCCATGACCTTTTGGTGGTCCGGCATATTTCCGACCGGATTGCGGTTATGTATCTGGGCAAACTGGTGGAGCTGGCAGATGCTAAGGAGATCTACAATCATCCGTTACATCCTTATTCCAAGAGTCTGATGTCCGCAGTTCCTGTGCCTGATCCCAAGGTGGCAAGAGCCAACCAGCGTGTTGTACTCCACGGGGATATTCCCAGCCCCTTGAATGCCCCCTCCGGCTGCCCTTTCCGCACCCGCTGTTCCTACGCATGCGATGCCTGCGCAGAGGTGATGCCCCCGCTGAAGGAGCTGTCCTCCGGTCACTTTGTTGCCTGCCACAGGGCAGAGGAGATCAACTAAGCGAATAGGTGTCAGCCGTTCGCATTGCTTTGTTTCGTCCCTGCTTTTGGTGTGCCGTACCAAAAACAGGTATGAATATATAATTGGAAAGGTATTTCCAAATCAAAATTAAGAAGGGAAACTAATAAGATGAAGAAACTGATTGCTTTACTTCTGGCTGTTGTGATGGTTCTGGGTCTGGCCGCTTGCGGCAAGAAGCCCGCTCCCAATCAGGGTGGCAATACCGGTGCATCCACCGCTACTGTCAAGCCCACCACTCCCGAAGAGATCGAAGCTGCTAATGCTGAGATCCGTTACGCTATGGGCCTGCTGCTCGATCGTAACTACATTGTTGAGTCTGTCGCTCAGGGCGGCCAGACCCCCGCTAACACCTTCGTTGCTGACGGCATGGCCGATATCAACGGCGGTAACTTTGCGCTGAACTCCAACGGCGGTAAGGGCTACTACAGCGTTGACAAGGCCAAATTCCAGGCCAACTTCGACGAGGCTGTAACCATCCTGAAGAAGTACTACGACTTCGACGGCACCAAGTTCACCAATGCTCCCACTGTGAAGTACCTGTACAACGAAGGCGATGCTCACAAGGCAATCGGCGAGTACATTCAGAGCGCACTGGCTACCGTGGGCATCACCATGACCATGGAAGTTCAGGAGTGGGCTACCTTCCTGAACACCCGTAAGGACGGCCAGTACTCCGTTGCTCGTAACGGTTGGGTTGCTGACTACACCGATCCCATCTGCTTCCTGGATATGTGGGTAAGCGGTTCCGGTAACAACGACGTTCAGTTTGGCAAGGGCGCACATGCTAACCTGAAGATCTACAGCCTGGACCTGACCCCCTACGGCCTGAACATCAAGGTTGAGAAGGGCACCTGGGCTGAGACCTACGATGTTCTGATCTCCGAGATCAAGAAGTGCACCAAGGACGAGGACCGTTATGCTATGATGCACCTGGCTGAGGATATGCTGATGGCTACCGGCTGTCTGACTCCTGTTTACTACTACACCGACCTGTACATGGCCAGCTCCAAGCTGGAGGGCTTCTACTCCATCCCCTTGGGCTACAAGTTCTTCCAGAAGACCACTCTGGATGGCAAGACCGATTCTCTGCCCGTATGTCTGGCTTCCGAGCCCGACACCATCGACCCCGCTCTGAACTCTGCTGTTGACGGCGCTACCATGCTGTGCCACCTGTTCTCAGGTCTGGCTAAGTGGGAGCAGGATGCAAACGGCAAGCTGAGCGTGGTTGCTGACTGCGCTACTGAGCTGCCTGCAGGTAAGGTTAACGACGACGGCACCGTTACCTACACCTACACCCTGAAGGATGGTCTGAAGTGGTCTGACGGCAAGGCTATGTCTGCTAAGGACTTCGAGTTCGCATGGAAGCGCGCTGCCTCTGCAGAGCTGGGCGCTGACTACGGCTACATGTTCGAAGTTATCAAGGGCTACGGCACCGAAAACAAGGAAGACCTGGCTGTTAAGGCTCTGGGCGACAAGACTCTGGAGGTCACTCTGAACAATGCTGTTTCCTACTGGAACGAGCTGCTGGCATTCCCCACCTACTTCCCCGTTCGTGAGGATGTTGTAGCTGCCGAAGGTTGGGCAACTTCTCCCTCCACCTACATCTGCAACGGTGCTTACACCATCACCGGTTGGGAGCATGACTCTCTGATCACCATGACCAAGAACGAGAACTACCACGGTGCTGCTGATGTCACCATGAAGGAGCTCAAGTTCTACCTGTCCGACGATGCCAACAACATGCTGACCAACTTCAAGAACGGCGCATGGGCTCTGATCGACGACGTTCCCACCAACGAAATTTCTTCCCTGAAGACTCAGTATCCCAACGAGTTTGTGATTGCTGGTCAGATCGGTACTTACTACGTCTGCTGGAATGTCAACGAAAACCTGCTGCCCAAGGCTTAATTGCCGTGCAACGGTTGTTGAATAATGCATAATAGGTCCCCTGCCTCCTCCTGGAGGCAGGGGATTTTCTTTGTTTATAGGCTTAAATATTTACCCATAAATGTGGACACACTTTCCTGAATTATATTTAGCCCTTAATTCTGTTGGAAAATCACCGCCGGTTGTCGTTATTTGCCAGGTCGCCGTAGACTGGTGTTCCCAATCCAAAACCACCGGAAACAGTGAGGATTTGTCCTGTGGTGTAAGCGGAAGTGTCACTGGCAAAATAGCACACGGCTTCCGCGATTTCTTCCGGCAGTCCCATACGACCCAATGGAATATGTCGCAGGAACAGATTCCGGAAATCATCGGATAGATGCTGTTCCACCGCTTCCGTGGCAGTCATACCGGGGAGAACGGCGTTACACCGGATGTTGTGCTTTGCCTCTTGCACGGCAATCAACTTTGTTAGATAGTTGATTGCTGCCTTGCTGGTGCCATAGGCAACCTGGGAAACATCCGGCACCTGGCCGCCAACAGAGGAAATATTGACGATACTGCCGCCGCCATGACTTGCCATATGCTTTGCAGCTGCCTGACTTGCCATAAAGACACTTCGCAGGTTCAGATTTACCGTATCTATGAAAATTTGAGGACCTGTGTTTGCAAAATCCAAATCCTTGGCCGGATTAGATGTTCCAAAATTGTTGACCAGTACATCGATACGACCGATATCCTGGACTACATCCTCCACCATAGAAGAGAAGGTTTCCGGCTTGGTCGCATCATTGTACACGCATTTTACCCCATTCAAGGTATTTGCGATTTCCTGCGCCCGGTCCAGATCCCGGGCGGCCATATATACCCGGGCGCCTTCTTCTGCGCATTTTTTCACAATGGCAAGACCGATCCCCCGGGTAGAGGCTGTTACCAGAATGACTTTATCTTTTAACCGCATATTACTTCTCCTTTATTGTCTTGCGTCTTGGCAGGAATACAACTGCTGCAATGCCCAATACTACACACAGGATTTCCGCTATTGCCAAGAAATGGATAGATGCAACCGCTGCTGCAGGTTCTGCCGTACCTGCGGTAATTTTTTCTGTAATTTGATTGGTAAACAGCGGCACAAACACTGCCACGCCAAAGGGTGCGGCCAGATCCCGGAACAGACCGTAGGTTCCTGTGCCTGCACCAGCCTCTTGAGGTGTCAATCCAGAGAGGACCACTTTCATAAAGATGGTGCCGTTTCCACCAAGACCAAAGCCAAGCACACCAAGGGCGGCCATCAACAGCAATACAGACGTGACCTCTGTAAACAGCAGCAGAATACCGCACCCGATACCGGTGAGCAGAAAAGAGCCAACCAAGATCCTTTTGGGATCAAACCTATCCGCCAGAGGCCCCAGAATAATTGCACCCAAAGACATACCCACATACATCACAGAGATGGCGTAGCCGGAGATGGCGGTATTGTCCGGCTGGGTGTAATTGACAAAGACGATGGTGTTAGTCATGTTGGCCTGCATCAGACCCTGGGTCAGAAACAGGGCAAGGATACTTAAGATAAAGGCGTTGCGCCTTATGAAACTACCAGACAAAATGGGGTGAACAGCTTTCTTTTCAGCCAGAATCAGCCCTGCCAGACTGACGAGAGACGCAACTAGTACAAAAAGAAACGGTACTGAGCTCCAGCCGAAGTTCTGCCCAAAGGAGGGAACACACAGCAGCAGGCTAAAGAAAATCAGGATCAGAACAGCGCCGAATACATCAAAGCTTTGCAACGCTTTTCTTGTAGATACCTGATTCCGGAAAGTAAGGGCGCAGGCGGCAAAAATGCCGGTGCAGATTGCAACACACACCCACAGCATACTGCGCCATCCGTAACCGGATACCAGCAGACCGCCAATGGTCGGCCCGATAATCACCGATCCACTGGAAAGGAGCATATACAGAGCAAAGCCCTTTGCGATTTTGTCCTGGGGAAACTCTGTTGCAATGTAGGCTAGAATCACAGGTCCAATTGCCGCTGCGCCGATGCCCACAATAAACCGGGCTACCATCATAAATACAAGGGAGTTGGCAAGGGCGGATAAAACATTACCCAAGGTGAATACCGCAATGCCCAGCAGGAGTGTCTTTCTTCGACCGATTACATCGCCAACCTTGCCAAGAATCGGCGCGCAGGCGGCGGTGGACATCGCTTGGGCTAGAGCTGTCCAAGTAGTGTTGTTATAGGCAATGCCAATGTCCTGCACAAAGGCCGGTCCTAAAACCGTAGAAAAACCGCCCACTAAGCCAATTAAAAGAGCGGCCAATGCATATGGAATAAATCCCCTTTTGTGGAAAACACTGCGTTCCATTATTTCACTTCCTTTTGGCTGTAGTATGTCCAATCTTTCTATGTATTATTGACCTTTATTTGGACACACTTTTGTGTAAGGAGAGATTGAATATGAAACAGAAATTCTTAATTTGCAAGCATTGCGGCAATATTGTCTCCATGATTCGGGATAAAGGCGTTCCGGTCTATTGCTGCGGTGAAGAAATGCAGGAGCTGATTCCGGGTACAACAGAAGCATCCGGGGAAAAGCATACCCCTGTATATCAGATGGAGGGGAATACCGTCCATGTAACCGTTGGAGCGGCAGAGCATCCCATGACGCAGGAACATTATATTGAATGGGTGTGCCTGGAAACGGAACACGGTATCCAGTATTGCCATTTGGATCCGGACGATAAGCCCAAGGCAAAGTTCTCTATCTGCGACGGAGATGAAGTCCGGGCAGTGTACGCATTTTGCAATCAACACGATTTATGGAGGAAGTAAGTATGTCTATGATCAATAAGGAAATTTCCAATTTTCGCACCTACGCCTATCACGAGAACGATTTCAAGTTTGTAAGCAAGGAAGACATCCTTGGAAAATGGAGCGTCTTTTTCTTCTATCCTGCGGACTTTACCTTTGTATGTCCCACAGAATTGGAGGATTTGGCGGACAAGTATGAACAGTTTAGAGCCATTGGCTGCGAGGTGTATTCCGTGTCTACCGATACCCATTTTGTCCACAAGGCGTGGCACGATGCATCCGACAGAATTAAGAAGATTAACTATCCTATGCTGGCGGATCCTACCCACAGTATTTCCAAGGATTTCGAAGTGCTGATTGAAGCAGATGGGCTTGCTGAGCGCGGCACTTTCATTATCAATCCTGAAGGCAAGATCGTGGGTTATGAAGTAACTGCCGGTAATGTGGGCAGAAATGCGGAGGAACTGCTGCGGAAGGTGCAGGCATGTCAGTTTGTCCACGCCCACGGCGATCAGGTTTGCCCTGCCAACTGGAAGCCCGGTGCCGAGACACTGAAGCCCAGTTTGGATTTGGTTGGTCAACTGTAATGGAAAACCTATATGATGTAATCGTTGTCGGCGGCGGCCCTGCGGGGCTGACCGCCGCGCTGTACCTTGCCCGAGCCAAATACCGGGTGCTGGTGCTGGAAAAGGAGCAGTTTGGCGGTCAGATTTCCATTACCCATGAGGTGGTCAACTATCCCGGGATTGCCAAAACCAGCGGCAAAGCGCTGACAGATACCATACAGCAGCAGGCAGAGCGCTTCGGCGCGGAATTTATACTGGCGGAAGCTACCGGCTTTGACCTTTCTGAGGATATTAAAACGGTGCATACAAACAAGGGGGATTACCGGTGCTTTGGTGTTTTGCTGGCTACCGGCGCGCACCCGAGGACAGTTGGTTTTAAAGGCGAGGAAGAACACAAAGGCCGGGGTGTAGCCTACTGCGCCACCTGCGATGGTGAATTTTTTGCTGGGAAAGAAATCTTTGTGGTGGGCGGCGGATACGCAGCGGCGGAGGAAAGTGTATTTCTGACGAAATTTGCCCGACATGTGACGATCCTTGTCCGAAAAGATGATTTCTCCTGCGCTGCTTCTGTGGCAGATCAGGCGAAGAAGCACGAGAAGATCACGGTGCTAACCAACACGGTGCTGGAGGAAGTATCCGGCGAAAATGGACTGACCTATGCCCGGTATAAAAACACCGTCACCGGAGAGGTGACAGAGTATAAGAGCAGCGAATCCTTTGGGGTGTTTGTGTTTGCCGGGTATGCCCCAGCCACGGAAGCGGTCAAGGGTGTCGTGGAGCTGAACGAGCAAGGATATATCGTAACCGATGCCACCCAAAAAACCAGTGCTGACGGTGTGTATGCGGCAGGAGATGTGTGCGTCAAGCCTTTGCGTCAGGTAGTAACAGCCACCGGTGACGGCGCCTTGGCGGCAACAGAACTGGAAAAATATGTGGCGGCTATGCAGAGAAAAACTGGCTTGCGACCGGAAATCTCTGTGCCAGATAATAAAAATGCTGCTGACGCTTCTGAACCGGAGATTTCAGCTGATGACCAAGACCTGTTTACCTCCGAGATGCGGCAGCAGTTAGATACCGTATTCAGCCGGATGGAAAAGCCACTTCTGCTGAAGCTCTATCTGGACAGCCGTTCAGTATCGGCGGAACTGGAGAGCTTCGTAACTGCCCTTACAGCGCTTTCTGGTAAGTTGGAGTTGGAGGTTTGTGACAGACAGGCATCGGATACCTTTGCTCCCTGCGTTGAAGTTTGTTTTACAGACGGCACTGAAACAGGAATTGCCTTTCACGGCGTACCCAGCGGCCATGAATTTACTTCCTTTGTTTTGGGCCTATACAATGCTGCCGGACCGGGACAGGCCATTGACGAGGACACAAGGCAGAGAATTGCAGCCATCACAAAACCCACGGATATTAAGATCCTGGTCACCCTGTCCTGCACCATGTGTCCGGATCTGGTAGTTGCGACACAGCGAATTGCCGCGGCGAATTCTAATATAACAGCCCATGTATATGACATCCGCCATTTTGAAAACCTGAAAAATCAATACAATGTGATGAGTGTGCCGTGCCTGGTCATCAATGACGAGAAGGTATCTTTTGGAAAGAAGAACATCCAGCAGGTGTTGGACTTTATCCAGGGGCAAACGATCTAACACGTGGTCTCGGCGGTTTCTGTCTATCCTAAGAATGTATATTTTCAGAAAGAAAATGGAAGAATAAGCATATTACATTGAAGGGAGTGATGTGCGTGTTTAAGCACGAAAAACAGTTATTTCATCCGGTAGGGATTGAGCGACCCAACCCTCAGTATGCGGCGCTTTTGCAGGAGCAGCTTGGCGGCGGCAACGGCGAGCTGAAAGCCGCTATGCAGTATATGTCCCAGAGCTTCCGTATTAAGGACCCCAAAATCAAGGACCTGTTTCTGGATATTGCGGCGGAGGAACTGGGCCATATGGAAATGGTGGCGCAAACCATCAATTTGCTCAACGGTCACGATGTAGATGCAGCGCAGGTGCCCTCCGGCGAAATCCAAAGCCACGTGATTTTGGGCTTAAATCCGGGTCTGATCAATGCCTCCGGTTATTCCTGGACAGGGGATTATGTGACGGTAACCGGTGATTTGTGCGCAGATCTTTTGAGCAATATCGCATCAGAACAGCGGGCAAAGGTGGTCTACGAATACCTGTACCGGCAAATCAATGACAAGAAGGTTCGGGAGACCATCGATTTTCTGCTGAATCGGGAGGAGGCCCACAATCAGATGTTCCGGGATGCCTTCAATGATGTGCAGAATTCCGGGGCTAATCAGGATTTTGGCACTACCAAAGCGGCAAAGATGTACTTCTCTTTGTCTGATCCCGGCCCCAATGCCTTTGCCGGCAACCCTGTAAATCCTCCGAAGTTTTCTAACTGATTTTATAATTTTATTCTGTTATCAGCTGCGGGGGGGGCTGAGTTGTATGGACCAGGCGGCTGCGG
>JAZOWQ010000003.1:0-5694 GCA_045659325.1 Faecousia sp.
TAATTTCCGCTCATCAGGCACACAATACCTGTATGGGGATATTTGGCTTTTATCATATCAAATTGCTTTTTGTGACCCAGGTGCAGGGGATTATACTCGCAAATAATACCTGTGATATCCAAAATATCCCTCCTTTTCTAAAATATTTCCGTTTTAGGACTTGAGAAATCCTTCAATCTGTTATACAATAGTTCCAGTTATGGTTATATTACCACATATTGCAAGAAAAGAAAAAGATTATTTATTTTTAGGAGGCGAATTTCCATGAGTGTTCTGATTATCAATGCCGGCAGTTCTTCTTTGAAGTACCAGCTGATGAACCCCGAGACCGGTGAGGTTTCCGCAAAGGGTCTGTGCGAGCGTATCGGTATCGACGGCCGTCTGAACCACAAGGTTGGCGAAGAGAAGGTCGTTAAGGATATTCCTATGCCCACTCACTCCGAAGCCATCGCTGCAACTCTGGAGATTCTGCAGGATGCCGAGGTTGGCGTTATCAAGTCCGTTGACGAGATCGATGCAGTAGGTCACCGTGTGCTTCACGGCGGTATGGAATTCTTCGATTCCTGCATTATCGACGATGAAGTCATCAAGGCTATCAAGAAGTGCATCCCCCTGGGACCTCTCCACAACCCTGCTAACCTGATGGGTATTGAGGCTTGCCAGGCTGTTATGCCCAAGACTCCCCAGGTTGCCGTGTTCGACACCGCATTCCATATGACTATGCCTCCCAAGGCTTACCGTTACGCTATCCCCACTGAGTACTATGAGAATGACTCTATCCGCCGCTACGGCTTCCACGGCACTTCCCACAAGTATGTTGCCAAGCGTACCGCAGAGCTGGTAGGCAAGAAGGAATTCAAGATGGTCAACTGCCACTTGGGCAATGGCTCTTCCATGTCCGCTGTGAAGGATGGTAAGTGCCAGGATACCACCATGGGCCTGACCCCTCTGGCTGGTGTACCTATGGGTACCCGTTCCGGTGATATCGATGCTGCTGTGGTACAGTTCATCTGCAACAAGTACGGCATGAGCGTTGACGAGTGCCTGAATATGCTGAACAAGAAGTCCGGTATGCTGGCAATGTCCGGTGTTTCCTCCGACTTCCGTGATCTGGAAGACGGCGCTGCCAAGGGTGACGAGAACTGCGCTCTGGCTCGTGCAAAGTTCTGCTACGAGGTTGCTAAGTATGTTGGCGCTTACGCTGCTGCTCTGAACGGCATTGATGTTCTGACCTTCACCGCCGGTGTTGGCGAGAACGACGGCGCTGTCCGCGCTGATGTTTGTGAGTACCTGGGCTTCCTGGGTGTTAAGATCGACCCCGAGCTGAACAAGAAGCGCGGCAAGGAAATGATGATTTCCACTCCTGACTCCAAGGTTCAGGTTTGGGTTGTTCCCACCAACGAAGAACTGATGATTGCTCAGGATACCGCTGAGCTGGTTAAGGCTGCAAAATAATCAAACCAAAGAGGCGGAGGTACTCCGCCTCTTTCTTTTAGGAGATTGTTATGACAAGTGTATCTGAACGATTTTTAAAGTATGTGGGCTACCACACCACCTCTGATGAATTTTCTGAAACCTGCCCTTCCACACCCCGGCAGAAGCTGCTGGGCGCAGCCTTGGTAGAGGAAATGCTGGCTATGGGCATTCAGGATGCTCGTATGGACGAACACGGTTATGTGTACGGCACTGTCCCCGGTGACCCCAAGCTTCCCACCATCGGCCTCATTGCCCATATGGATACCGCCCCGGATATGAGCGGCGAAAATGTGAAGGCGAAGATTGTGGAATACAAAGGCGGCGACATTCTTTTGAATCCCGAACAGGGAATTACCATGCGCACTTCTGAGTTTGAGAGTCTGCAAAACCACATTGGTAAGCACCTGATTGTCACTGACGGTACAACTCTCCTGGGTGCGGACAATAAGGCCGGTATTGCCGAAATCCTTACCGCTGCAGAAATCCTGCTGACAACCAAAATGAACCATGCAACCTTGAAAATCGGCTTCACCCCTGACGAGGAAATCGGCAGAGGCGCGGACTTGTTTGATGTAAAGGGCTTTGGCGCGGATTATGCCTATACCGTGGACGGGGGCGCAGTGGGAGAGTTGGAGTATGAAAACTTCAATGCCGCTGGTGCAAAGATTGTCTTCACCGGCCGAAATATCCACCCCGGCTCTGCCAAGAATAAAATGGTCAACTCTCAGCACATTGCTATGGAATTCCACAGCTTGCTCCCGGCAGATCAGCGTCCGGAACACACGGAGCATTACGAAGGTTTTATCCACCTGACAGATATGGCAGGTGAGGTGGAGCAATCTACTCTGCGTTATATTATCCGGGACCATGATATGGAAAAGTTCCAGCAAAAGAAAGCTTTACTGGAATCCGCTACCGCTTTTATCAACGCCAAATATGGCGCAGGTACTGCGGAGCTGACCCTGAAGGATAGCTACTACAATATGCGTGAGAAAATCGAACCTTGTATGTATATCGTGGAGCGGGCCTTGAAGGCCATGGAATCTGTGGGTATGACACCCAAAACCGTCCCCATTCGGGGCGGTACAGACGGCGCGCGCCTGTCCTTTATGGGCTTGCCCTGTCCTAACCTGTGCACCGGTGGTGAAAACTTCCACGGCCGCTTTGAGTATGTCCCTGTAGAGGATATGGAGCTGTGCGTAAAACTGCTGGTGGAAATCCTCACAACCGCCTAATAAATTCGCAAATATACTTGACAGAAGTGAACGGTATCGGTATAATGTTATCGATAAGACGAGTGCTGAAAAGCACCGGAATTAATTTCAGTTAGGAGCGGGTTTTTATGAGTAAAATTAGCGTAATCGGCGCAGGCAGCGTAGGCGCAACCGTAGCCAATGATTTGATGGTGCAGGGCGTTGCTTCTGAAATTGTGCTGATTGATATCAATACCAAAAAGGCAATCGGTGAGGCGCTGGATATTTACCAGGGCGCTCCGTTCCATTCTCCCGCTATTGTCCGTTCTGGTGACTATGAGGACGCGGCAGGTTCCGACATTGTGGTCATTACCTGCGGTGTGGCAAGAAAGCCCGGTATGTCCCGTCTGGATCTGGCGCAGACCAATGTAAATATTCTCAAGGACGTTGCGAAAAACGTAGTGCAGCATGCCCCCAAGGCAATTTATGTTATTGTGTCCAATCCCGTTGACGTGCTGACCTATGTGTTCCATAAGGTTTCCGGCCTGCCCGAAAATCAGATTATCGGCTCCGGCACGATTCTGGATACCAGCCGTTTGCAGTCTGAACTGGCAAAGCGGTTCTGCATTAGCCCCAAGAATGTCCACGCCCATGTCTACGGCGAGCACGGCGACAGCTCCTTTGTCCCTTGGTCTTTGGCAACCATCGCCAATAACCATGTGGATGTGTATAAGGAGAACTCTCCCGATAAGGACCGCATCAACTGGAACAAGGACTACGAAGAGGTAGAAACCTTTGTAAAGAAGTCCGGCGGTAAGATTATTGAGAACAAGGGCGCAACCTTCTATGCAGTTGCTATGTCCGTCTGCCATATCTGCAAGTGCATTTATGCCGGCGCAGGTACCGCCCTGACCATTTCTACTATGATGCACGGCGAGTACGGTGTAGAGGATGTCTGCCTGTCCACGCTGGCTTTGGTGGATCGTAAGGGCGTCCGGGGTAAGATTCTCAACAAGCTGACCGATAAGGAAGTAGCAAAGCTTCACAACAGCGCCAACAAGCTGAAGGAAGTTATCGCGCAGATTGATTTATAAGCAATAAAAGAACCGGGCGTG
Source organism: Faecousia sp. (assembly GCA_045659325.1). Classification (GTDB taxonomy): domain Bacteria; phylum Bacillota; class Clostridia; order Oscillospirales; family Oscillospiraceae; genus Faecousia. Next base: position 3,785 of record JAZOWQ010000003.1, read on the forward strand.
CTTTGCAGCACGCCCGGTTTTGTTATGCAGTTTACACACCCTGTTCCATTTCCGCTTGAATTTCTTCGTCGTAGGAGAGGATCGACTTTACATCCTTTTTGCGAATCTTTCTGTCTACGTAGTTCTTGGTGATCTTTGCAACCAACGGGCACAGAACCAAAACGCCGATCAGGTTGGGCACCATCATAAGACCGTTAAAGGTATCGGAGATGTCCCAAGCCAGAGAGGAGGTGAGCACTGCGCCGAAAATCACGGTGCAAACATGGATGATGCGGAAAATAACAGTGGTTTTTGCACCGAACAGATACTCCCATGCCTTAGAGCCGTAGTGAGACCAGCCCAGCACAGTGGTAAAGGCAAACAGGAACATAGCGATCGCAATGAATTTTTGGCCGATATTGCCCCAGGAGAACACACTGTTAAATGCGCCGCCTACCAATGTAGCGTCTGTAAGACCCTGTGCGATTTCACCGGTTGTTACATTGAAAACGCCGCCTTCCAAACCACCGGAGGTAAGTACCACCAAAGCGGTCATGGTGCAAACCACCATAGTGTCGGCAAACACCTCAAAGATGCCCCACATTCCCTGCTTTACAGGCTCTTTGATGTTGGAATTGGAGTGGACCATAACGGAAGAACCAAGACCGGCCTCGTTAGAGAATACGCCCCGCTTAAAGCCGTTGGTCATAGCAACGATTACACCGCCGATACCGCCGCCTACAAAGGCCTCGGGCTTGAAGGCATTTACAAAAATTGCCTTAAATGCGGGCAAAATGGCCTGATAGTTGACACCGATAATTACAAGACTGCCCAAAACGAACAGCACTACCATAAAGGGAACGATCTTCTCGGCAACACTGGCAATTCTCTTCAAACCACCCAGGGTAATCAGGGCAGTCAGGGCCATAATGACAACACCAATCAAGATGTTATACAGGGAGATGCCACCGAATGCTTCAATAGAGGAAAGGGCTTTTACATCAAAGGCTGCGGCTACATTTGCCACAATCTTGTTGACCTGTCCCATAGAGCCGATACCAAAGGAAGCCAGCATGGTGAAAATACAGAACAGTACTGCCAAGACCTTTCCGATCCATTTGCAGCCCTTCTTTGCACCCAGACCGTCCCGCAGGTAATACATAGCGCCACCGGACCATTCGCTGTTTAGATTCTTACGGCGGTAGAAGATACCCAAAACATTTTCAGAGTAGTTGGTCATCATACCGAAGAATGCGGCAACCCACATCCAGAACACAGCGCCTGCGCCACCGACGCAGATAGCGGCGGCAACACCGGCGATATTACCGGTACCCACCGTTGCGGCCAAAGCTGTACACAGCGCCTGGAAAGGGGAGATAGAGCCTTTTTCCTTACTGTGCTGAATGACATCCTTTTTAAACATACTGCCAATGGTATTTTTCCACCAATGACCCACATGGGTGATCTGAAATACCTTTGTGATGAGGGTCGTGATAACGCCTGTGCCGATCAGCAGAGCCAGGCCAAAAATTCCCCACACAACGCCGTTGACACTGCCGTTGATTTCCGCGATTTTGTCTAACATAATTTCCTCCTAAAATACATAAAAGGACCGCGCTGCATACAGCACGGTCCTCAGAAAAAGATACAATAAGAGTAAAATTGCACTTTGTCCTTTTGCCTGAGAGATTAGCGCGCTGCGCTTTGCACCTTCGGCACTCAATTGAATGAGATTCTCCAAAGTTCTGTCAGATTACAGTCCTCATCCCTTGCGGGACACCTGAGAGCGTTACTCCTTCGGCGACTTGCGTCCTTTCCTGCAATCCTCATACAGAGTCCTAATATTGAATTATCGACATTATATCACAAAATGTTTCCGGATGCAAGACAAATGTTTGCGCAAAGAAAACATTTTTGCCAATCGATTTTTT
>JAZOWQ010000004.1:0-24071 GCA_045659325.1 Faecousia sp.
AAGCATCGGCCGAAACAGCTGATTGTATTTGATATTTATGAAAATAACGCCTATGCCATCCAAATGGAACTGCAGGACAAATATCCGGATTTGAAGCTAGAGGTTTTGGTAGGCTCTGTGAGAGACAGCCGGCGACTGAATCAGGTGTTTGAAAAGTACAAACCGGATATCGTATACCACGCGGCGGCCCAGAAGCACGTGCCGCTGATGGAGGAAAGTCCTTGTGAATCCATTAAGAATAACGCTATTGGCACCTATAAAACCGCCTATGCGGCAATGATGAACGGGTGCAAACGGTTTGTTCTGATATCCACGGACAAGGCGGTGAATCCTACCAATATTATGGGCGCCTCCAAGCGGATCTGTGAGATGATTGTCCAAACTTTCGATAAGAAGATTCGGGAGGGCAAGGCTAATGAGTTAATGCCGATCCATCGCCATTGTGACGACGAGGACGATAGTGTATATGCTGTGCCTGCTGCGGATTTTTCGCCCAAGACCGATTTTGTGGCGGTGCGTTTTGGCAATGTGCTGGGAAGTAACGGCTCTGTTATTCCCAGATTTAAGGAACAGATTGCCAAGGGCGGTCCGGTAACGGTTACTCACCCGGATATCATTCGCTATTTTATGACCATTCCCGAAGCGGCGGCGCTGGTGGTGCAGGCAGGTACCTATGCCAACGGCGGTGAAATTTTTGTTTTGGATATGGGCTCTCCCATCAAGATTGACACCTTAGCAAGAAACCTGATTCGTCTTTCCGGACTAAAGCCCGACGAGGATATTCAAATCTCCTATGTGGGTCTGCGTCCGGGTGAGAAGCTCTTTGAAGAGAAGCTGATGTCCGAGGAGGGCTTGCGGACCACACCGAACCAAATGATACACATTGGCTCGCCCATTCCCTTCGACGAGGACCTGTTCCTACAGCAACTAAAACTGCTGATGGAGGCATCCTATAACGGAAACGAAGCAGAAATCCGTCGAATCGTGGAAATCGTTGTGCCTACATACCATCCGGTAGTGGAAAAGGTAGCACTGTAACAAACGTAAAACATAAAGCAAGGAGCGACGCGTATGGACATAAAGCCCTTTGATCAGAAGGTCTGGCTTTCTTCTCCCACAATGCACGGGGAAGAGCTGATGTATGTCAAGGAAGCCTATGAGACCAACTGGATGTCAACAGTTGGGGAAAATCTGAACAAGCTGGAACAGTCAGTTGCAGAAAAAGTAGGCGTTCGCTATGCAGTAGCCCTTTCTGCAGGCACTGCGGCGTTGCACCTGGCGGTGAAGCTGGCAGGGGTAAAGCCGGGGGATAAGGTGTTCTGCTCGGATATGACCTTTGCGGCTACGGTAAATCCTGTGGTCTATGAGGGCGGAATTCCTGTGTTTATCGACGCAGAATACGACACGTGGAATATGGACCCGAAAGCCCTTGAGAAAGCTTTTGAAATCTATCCTGATGTAAAGGTCGTTGTGGTTGTTCATCTTTACGGAACCCCCTGCAAGATGGATGAAATCAAGGCTGTTGCCGATCAGCACGGGGCAGTTATCATTGAAGATGCCGCCGAATCCCTGGGTGCAACCTACAAAGGAGTGCAGACCGGCTCTTTTGGTGCATATAACTGCATTTCTTTTAACGGCAATAAGATTATTACTGGGTCTTCCGGCGGTATGCTGCTGACAGACAGTAAAGAGGCAGCGGACAGCGTTCGGAAATGGTCCACACAAAGCAGAGAGAATGCCCTCTGGTATCAGCATACAGAGCCGGGCTATAACTACCGAATGAGTAATGTCATCGGAGGCGTTGTCAGAGGGCAGTTGCCCTATTTGCAGACCCATATCGACCAAAAAAAGGCAATTTACCGGCGGTATCAAGAGGGCTTTAAGGACCTGCCTGTGTCTATGAATCCTTATGATAAAGCAAACAGCGAGCCTAATTTCTGGCTGTCCTGTTTGCTGATTGACAAACAGGCGATGTGCGATCAAACGCGAACCGATTGCCGGGCGTCCTATGTGTCTGAGGCGGGAAAGTCCTGTCCCACAGAGATTTTAGAAGCCCTGACAAAGCTCAATGCAGAGGGAAGGCCCGTTTGGAAGCCTATGCATATGCAGCCGATCTATATAAATAACGCCTTTGTGGCGGCAGGAGAAGCTGATGTGGGCGCGGATATTTTCGCCAGAGGCCTGTGCCTGCCCAGTGACAATAAAATGACACCTGAGCAACAAAACAGAATCATTGAAACGGTAAAGGCCTGTTTTGCGTGAGGTTTTTATGTACGAAAAATACTTAAAACGGCTTTTTGATTTTGCGGCATCAGCGGTGGCACTTCTGATTCTGTCACCGGTGTTGCTGATCTTCCTGTTGGTAGGGGCGGTAGTGATGGGTGGAAACCCCATCTTTGTCCAGCCTCGCCCGGGCAAAAAGGGAAAAGATAGACAGGAAAAAATCTTTTACCTACTGAAGCTGCGTTCCATGAGCAACCGGCGAGGGGAGGATGGAGAACTCCTGCCGGATGCAGAACGCTTGGGAAGGTATGGTAGATTCCTGCGTTCCACGTCTATAGATGAGCTGCCTTCCCTGATCAATATTCTTGTAGGGGATATGGCATTGGTGGGTCCCAGACCGCAGCTTGTGCGGGATATGACCTTTATGACAGCAGAACAACGCCGACGCCACGATGTGCGTCCCGGCTTAACGGGCCTTGCTCAGGTCAATGGTCGCAATAATATTACTTGGGAGCAGAAGCTATCCTACGATTTGGCATATATCGATGCAGGAATTACATTCCCTGGGGATTTGAAGATCCTGCGCCAGACGGTGGGAAAGGTGCTCAAACGAAGTGATACAGTACGGGAAGGTACAGTATCTGATGTGGATTTTGGCGACTGGTTGTTGGAAAACGGCACCATTGACAGGGAGCAATACGAGGAAAAGCAAGCCGAGGCAAAGAAATTGCTGGGCGTATAAAAGGGAGGAAAAGCGGTGCGACTTTTGAAGAAGTTATATGAAAAACGGACGGGAAAGCCTGCACCGTATTATTATAATTACAGCTTGCTTGCGGTTATAGCGAAGCCTATACGAAAGTGGCTGACCAATGTGGTGGCGGCAAACTGTCCATTTAACTGTATTCGCATCTTTTTGTACCGCTTGTGTGGTTTCGAAATTGGCAAAAACGTCTTTATTGGTATGCGGTGCTACTTGGATGATTTGTGCTATGACCAGCTGAAAATAGCTAACGATGTAACAATCAGCTATGGTGTGTTTTTTGCTTGTCACGGCAGAAAGCAGAGCCATACGCCGATTGTGATTGAGGAATATGCGTATATCGGGATGCGGGCAAGCGTCATTTCCAAAAATGCCGAAGATACCCAAAAGGGAATTACCATTGGCGCACATTCTATGATTGGTGCGGCAACGCTTGTAAACAGAGATATTCCACCGTATGCAACAGCGGTTGGTGTGCCTTGCAAAGTGATAGAAAAGGTTGATACAAATGGAAAATAACGGTTTGGTATCGGTGGTTATGCCATCGTACAATACAGCAAAATACATAGCAGAATCTATAGAGAGCGTTATCAATCAGACCTACCCTTATTGGGAGCTGATTATTGTGGATGACTGCTCTACAGATGATACAGATAGCGTGGTAGCTAATTACCTTTCTGACACACGGATTCGTTACTTAAAAAACGAAACAAACAGCGGCGCAGCAATCTCCCGCAACTATGCCCTACGGGAGGCCAAGGGGAAATGGGTGGCATTTTTGGACAGCGACGATGTATGGCTCCCGGAAAAGCTGGAAACCCAAATTGCCTTTATGCTGGAGAATGATTATAAGTTCACCTGCACCGATTATCGTATACGTCTTAACGGAACATGGCTGCCCTATGTTTATACAAGTCCGAAGGTAATAACAAGAAGGAAACTATTCAACTATTGCTATTTTTCCACCATTACGGTTATCTACGACAGGGAATTTGTTGGACTGGTGCAAATTGAGAATTTACGAAAAAACAACGATTACGCAATGTGGTTTGAAATCACAAAGAAAACTCCTTGCTATCGTTTTTCGAAGTGTCTGTCTTATTATTATAAACACGATGATTCTACGTCCGGCGGAAGCAAGTGGAAGCTGATCAAGCACCATTATGTTTTGTATAGAAAAGGCTTGCATAAGGGAAGTGTGGTATCTGCAGTTTTGACAGCAAACAACTTGTTCTGGGGCGTGCTGAAAAAGTTTTACTATAAGGAGAAAATTACAAATGTCTAAATATGTTGTATTTTCCTTTGATGACGGAAGGCTTGATACCTTTACGAATGCGTTTCCTATTTTAAACAAATATGGGTTTGCAGCAACAGTAAACATTACGACAGACTTTATCAATAATCCCCACACCTACAAAAATTTTAAATCAGCCGGAAATATGGCGATGACTTGGGATGAAATCCTGACGCTACAAGAAAATGGATGGGAAATAGCAAGCCATGCTCACACCCACACCAACGACAGTGAGGATATTAAGAAAAGCGTAGAGGAATTGGAAAAGCACGGAGTGAATACAGAAAAAATTGGCTTTGCAAGTCCGAATAGTGAGATAGATAAGAACGGTTATCTTGCTATAAAGGACAAGCTGCCTGCTGAGATTTCCTATGTGCGGTCTGGCTTGCAGATAAGACGGGAAGGGCTTGTCTATGCCGGGCTGAGCGTCCTTAACCGACGGCTGAAATGTCAAAGACTGTTTTGCTTATTAAACAGAAAATGTAAGATAGAGAAATGTTCCCAACATTTAGAACAGCCAATGCTTTCTGTTGGTATTTCGTCTGAGGTCACCTGCAAGGAATTGGCGGCGCTTATAAATAATTTAAAAGATGACGAGTGCTTTATTTTGATGTTTCACAGCATTCTTTCCGCTGAGCAAAGCGCGTTAAAGGTGGATAGTTGGTGGTGGGATATTAACAAGCTGGAATCTCTGTGCCAGTGGCTTTGCAAACAAGCTGATGTGAAGGTTATAACAACAAAGCAGTTGCTGACAGAAGAAGGATGAATGGCCTGACATAATTTAGAAATCGTTGGAGAGGAGGATATCGGTTTTGAGCAAAATAATGAACAAGATTATTGTATGGAGCATTGACGGATTCAACACACTTGCGCTTATGAGACAAATAGGGCAGGGAGATGCTGATATATTCTTTTTGATAAAAGGTCAAGCAGGGTTTGCCGCAAAAAGTAAGTATTGTAATCATTATTATGAAACCGATACCGTAGAAGAGGGCTATCATTATCTGATCAATAACTATAAAGAAGAGAAATACAAACCTATCATTGTGGTTTGCAGTGAAGATGTTTTGCTCTTTATAGATGCGCACAAAGAAGAATTAGAAGAGTATTTTATTCTTCCGATATGCGCAGAAAAAGGAAATGTTAAGAAGTACATCGATAAAAATACGATGACACAGCTTGCAGAAGAAATCGGAATTCTATGCCCCAAGTCCAGATCAATGCGCTGGGATTCCCCCATTGCAGATATAGAATATCCCTGCTTGCTGAAACCCAGCCACGAAAAGCCGGGACATTACAACGAGTTTAAGTTTAGAGTTTGCAAAAACGAAGCCCAGTTGAAACGAACGCTGAAGTACGTGCGACACGATTCAGAGTTTATCCTGCAGCAATTCATTCCCGTAAAAAATGAAATTCTTATTTACGGTTGCAGAATGTGGGACGGCAATACCGTAATCGCCGGCGCAAGCATAAAAGACAGAGGCAACGAAACCGGTGCCACTTCCCATGGGTATGTGACACCTGAGATTCCAAGCTGTGTAGATGTAGAAAAGATAAAAGAATTTGTTGACCACATAGATTACCACGGATTATTCAGCGTGGAATACGGACTGCATAAAAACAAGGCGTATTTCTTTGAAATCAATTTGCGTAATGATGGAACATCACACTTCTTCTATCAAGCAGGAGCGAATCTTCCGCTGGCATATGTTTATAATTGTGCCGGCTTGGATTACCAAAAAATTCCTGCGAAAGTAAAAGAAAAAACATGGTACATAGATGAATTGTACGATTTTGAAAATGTTCTGATAGGCAAAGTGTCCAGAAAAAAGTGGTTGCAAGATTTGAAACAGGCAACCTCTTTTAAGTACTATGACGAAAACGATATGTATCCGTATGAAATGGCAAAAAAACAACGAATCAAGCAAACGATTCAGGATATCCTGCTGAAACGTTTTCGGCTATATATCGTGTTTATCTTGGATAAATTGGGATTGAGAAAATAACGTTAGCGCAAAAAGCAAATGCTAACAAAATGGTATTTGCAAAAGCACACAAGACAAAACAACCAGAAGCGGAGGGCTTTATGAAAAAAATTGCCATTGTTCTTTGTGGTGATACATATAATTGTCCGTTTTTAGAAAAATATTTGGATGTCTGCAAGGAAAAATCCATAGATTACGATATCCTGTATTGGAACAGATCAGGGAAAGAGAGAACCTACCCTGCAAATTACCGCGATTATGGCGAAAAATCTGATATATACGCACCTAAAAGGGAGAAGCTGTTTTCCTTTTTGAGATTTGGAAAATTCTTAAGGCAAACCATTCGGCAGGAGCAGTACGATAAATTGATCGTGCTGACCACTCTGCCTGCGGTGCTTTGCTATAGTTTGCTGACAAGAAAATATCGGGGAAAGTATATTTTTGATTTTCGTGACTTGAGTTATGAAAAGAACACGCTGTTTCTGCGCTGTGTTCAAAAAATATGCGATAGATCGTTTTTTACCTGTGTATCCTCTCCCGGGTTTGAAGAAATTTTGGGAGAGCGTGGTCTTGTGCCGGTTCACAATTTTAGATATGAGGATTTGAAAAGCAAAAAAGAAGCGGCAGATATGATTGCCGATAAGATTCATCTGGTGCATATGGGTGTTGGTAGAGGGGATGAGAACAACAAGCTCATTGCAGATGCTTTTGGAAACGATCCCCGCTTTCACGTTACGATCATTGGCAGAGGAAATGATACCCCTGCATTTGTGGAATACGCAAAGCGGTATTCCAATATAACTGTTGCTGGCACCTACGACAATTCCGAAAAAGAAAAGTATATCAGGGAAGCTACGATGCTATTGTATTATTACCCCAGCACCTTTAATAATGCAAAAGCGCTGGCGAACAAGTACTACGATGGTATGATTTATAAAAAACCGTTGCTGGGAAATGTTGACACATACTGTGGCAAACGGCTGATGGAAAAGGGTCTTGGCATTTCGTTAAACCTGAAAGATACAGACGCTGCAGATAAGGTATATTCCTATATTTCTCAACTGGATATGCATATCTATAATGAAATGGCGGAAAAAGAGCTGGCAGAGGTTTTACAGGAAGACAAGCGTTACCTGCTAAAAATCAGAGAGTTCTTGGACAGTTAATAGAGAAATTTTCTGACTAAAAAAGTGTTGTCTTTGCAAAAAGGAGTGATATCAAATGAAGATTTGTATATTAAAGGAGTCGTTGTGCATTGGTGGCACGGAGCGGGGTGCGTCTAACGCATCCAAAGTGCTGGAGCAAGACCATGATGTTACTGTGGCGCTGTATGACGGCTCAGATATCCAGTATTCCTATGGCGGAAAGATCGTAGATTTTGGTCTGCCCCCGAAAACAACCTTGCTTGGCAAGGTCATGAACACACTGCGCAGGGATATGAAGCTAAGGCCGCTACTCAAAAAAGAAAAATTTGACATTTTATATACCTTTACTGCCATTGGCAATCGGCAGACGCGATATAAATATCCCAATACGATCAAGATTCTTTCTGCCAGAGATTTTGCCAAAATGAGAGATGTATTTTCGGACTATCATCACGCACTGAACAATGCAGATGCTATGATTTGTAATTCGGAGTACATTAAGCAGCATTATCTGTCCCGCTATCCGGAACACGCAGACAAAGTTTATACGGTGTATAATTGCCTGGATTTGGAGGAGATTAACAGACAGGCAAAAGAAGAAGTGTCGTCTCCGTTTCTTTCCTTTGCGGAGCAACATAAGAAGACGATCGTTGCGGTAGGGCGATTCTGTGAAATAAAGGGTTTTGAATACCTGATTGAAGCCTTCGCTCAAGCAAGAGAAAAAATAGGGGACTTAGGCCTTGTTATGGTGGGCGACGGTAGATGCAAGAAAAAATATGAGAATGCCGTACAGCGCTTAGGCATAGAAGACCATGTGTTTTTCACCGGCTACCAGCAAAATCCCTATAAATATATGGCCCGATGCAGTTGCTTTGTGATGCCCTCTCTCAATGAGGGTTTCCCGAATGTACTTGCAGAGGCATTGGCGTTGGGACTTCCTGTGATTGCAACAAATTGCTACTCAGGCCCTGCGGAAATTCTCCGTACAGACAGTGATTATGAAGCTGTTACAGATCGATATGCGGCTTGTGATTTTGGCATTATCACTCCGAGAATCACAGAAAATGACAACACCAATGCCGTTGCACAGCTTTTCTTAGCAATCTGTGAGTTAATTGAAGATGCAGACAAAATGCAATATTACAAGAAAGTAGCATTGGAACGAGCTGCAGATTTTTCTATGGAGGCTGCCCGAAAGCGCCTGAACAGGATTTTTGATGAACTTGTTGAAAGAAGGAGTAAACCGTAAACGGTCATTTTCGATGATAATCGGGACCGTCGGTGGTGGAGCAACTATGAAACACTTGTTTAAAAAAATAGTGGCAAAAGAGGAATCTGTGGCTATTATCGGATTGGGATATGTGGGTATGCCCATTGCGGTTGCTTTTGCTAAAAAGGTGAATGTGATTGGTTTCGACCTGAACAAGGCAAAAATTGAACTGTATCAATCCGGAATAGATCCCACTGCCGAGGTGGGTGACGAGGCAATACGGAATACAACGGTGCAGTTTACTGCGGATGAAGCGGATTTGCGGAAGGCAAAATTCCACATCGTGGCAGTTCCTACCCCTGTGAATCAAGACCATACTCCGGACTTGTCTCCCGTGGAGGGAGCAAGCCGAATTTTGGGCAGAAACCTGACAAAGGGCTCTATCGTTGTGTATGAATCCACAGTCTATCCCGGCGTGACCGAGGACGTGTGCGTGCCGATTCTGGAGCAGGAATCGGGGCTCAAGTGCGGCATTGACTTCAAGGTTGGTTATTCTCCCGAGCGCATCAATCCCGGTGATAAGGTACATAGATTGGAAAATATCACCAAAATCGTATCCGGTATGGATGCCGAGGCTCTTGAGGAAATCAAAAAGGTATATGATTTGGTAATTGAAGTGGGCACCTATCCGGTGTCTACCATTAAAACTGCCGAGGCAATTAAGGTGGTAGAAAACAGCCAGCGGGATATTAACATTGCTTTTATGAATGAGCTGGCAATGGTTTTTGACCGTATGGGTATCGATACCAACGAAGTGGTGGACGGCATGAATACCAAGTGGAATGCCTTGGGCTTCCGTCCCGGCTTGGTAGGCGGACACTGCATCGGTGTCGACCCCTATTATTTCACCTATGAGGCAGAAAAGTTGGGATACCATAGCCAAATTATCCTCGCTGGCCGTAAGGTTAATGACAGCATGGGTGCGTTTGTAGCGGATGCAACCATTAAACAGCTGGTCTTGGCGGGGAAAGCTCCCAAAAATAGCAAAGTCGTCATTTTAGGCTTGACATTTAAGGAGAATTGCCCCGACACCAGAAACAGTAAGGTGGCGGATATCATTAAGCGGCTGGGTGAGTTTGATATTACACCGACGGTGGTTGACCCTTGGGCAAATCCGCAGGATGCAATGCGTGAATATGGCGTTACCCTTACCAAACTGGAGGACGTAAAGGACGCGGATTGTGTGATCCTTGCCGTAGCCCATTCCTGTTTTAAGGAAATGCCTTTAGAGGATTTAGACAAATTGTATCGGGATATGCCTAAGCAGGAAAAAGTTTTGATCGATGTGAAGGGTATGCGTACAGCCACGGAAGTGAAAGCATATCAGTATTGGAGATTATAAAATTCGTCAAGGATGCGTTTATGGATAAGATGTGTTAACAGCCTGACTGTGGCGTGGCAAGGCTATTGCACAAATAAAATTTTTGCAATGGAATTAGGAGCATAGTATGAAAGCCATAGCTGCAAAAACCTCAATTTTTTTATTCTTATTATACTTGTTGTGGTATAGTGAGGCATATCATCATGTTTCGCTGTTTTTGTACGGTGGAACACTGCTAGTGGTTATTACAACATTACTCTATGTAAATCATAGACCGCTGAGTTGCATTGTTCCGCCGAAAGGAATTCTGGTTTGGACAGGCTTCGGTATCTATTCGCTGCTTACCGGCTTGGTGGTTGCAACCGATTGGGGGCTTTTGGTTTCGTCTATCGTAACCTATATGGCTTTCATACTTGTTTGCTGCTGTATATGTATTATCTGCCGCGGAGAAAATGATATTCAGTGGCTGCTGAAATGTATCACGATGGTCTGCTATATCTGTGCGGTATACACGTTGTTTTTTGGAAAACCGTATAATAATGGCATTTATGTGACAACAATGGGCTCCGAGAACAATCCCAATAGTTTGGGCATTTTAATGGTATATGGGATGTTCTCCATATTATACAACAAAAGAAATAAAATTGGCGAACTGGTTTTGGATTTGTCCTCCGTCTTGCTGTTCTTTTATGTGGTTATTCTTACCGGATCAAGAAAATCGCTGGTAAGCGGTGGGCTTTTGTGCCTGGTATGGCTGATCACCTTTATTAGGGATACGCGCAATCTTACCGACAGAAGAGAAAAGAGACTGAAATATACGTTGTTATTGATCACATTGGTGATTGGTGGTACATATTTTGTAAAATATTATGTTAATACAGCCAGCTTTGAGAGATTGCTGATTCTTGCTACAGACGGATCATCGTACGTTAGAAAGGAAATGTATAGAGAAGCGGTGGAGTTTTTCAAGACATCGAAACTCTTTGGTATTGGCTTTAGTCAGTTTCGGGTACACTCTGTCTTTCGTACATACTCGCACTCTACGTATGCCGAGGTGCTGGCGGGCGGAGGTATTTTTGGCTGTATTGTTTTCTTTTATCCAGTCATCCAAACCGGGTTTGCCTTGGTAAAAAAACTTAGAAAAAGCCTGTCTTATCAGAGTGGAATGCTCCTGGCATTGTTCTTGGTTGAAATGTTTTTAGGCACAGCAGTTATTTTTATGTATGGCTTTGAACAGTTGATGATTTGGTCAATTCTGTATATGACAGTAGAAAAAGAGTGTCTCTGTAAAGTGGCAGATGACAGTAGAGGAGAAAAACTATGTCAAAAATTCGCACATTCGTCGGGCTCTTAAAAAAACCGCTGCAATTAATTCCGCCGCTTGCAAGGTGCGGACTGCTAAGCTGGATGCCGGACAAGGCTTTTCTAAAGGTTATCTATAAAGCGGAAACCGGAGAAATACCGGACATTGAAAATCCAAAAACATTTTGTGAAAAACTACAATGGTTAAAGCTTTATGACCGCAAGCCACAATATACACAGCTGGTAGATAAGTATGCAGTTCGTGAGATTGTGGTTGAAAGGCTGGGCGAGGATTGCCTGGTTCCTCTTTTAGGTGTATGGGACAGCCCGGAAGAAATTGATTTTGATAGTCTCCCCAATCAATTTGTGCTAAAATGCACACACGATTCTGGCAGTATAATTATTTGCGAAGACAAAACGAGGCTAAATATAAAAGCAGTTAGGAAACAATTAAATAAGATGCTAAAACGCAACTTTTATAATGTAGGCCGTGAGTGGCCGTATAAAAAGGTAAAACATCGAATAGTTGCAGAAGCATTTTTAACTGACGGTGAGCACGAGGATTTACGAGACTATAAATTTTACTGCTTTTCAGGGGTGCCAACCTATTGCCAAGTGATTTGCGACCGTAAGAGTGTTGAAACCATTGATTTTTTTGACATGGATTGGCAATTACAAAACTTCACAGGGCTCTGTTCACCTCAGAAGCCGTTCCCACATGCATCGAAGGAAATTCCTATGCCGAGCACACTCAACAAAATGAAAAGAGCAGCGGCGTGCCTATCCGAGGGCATTCCGTTTGCGCGAGTGGACTTTTATGAGGTGCACGGAAAGATGTATTTTGGAGAAGTTACATTTTATCCGGCAGCGGGCTTTGGCGTTTTTATGCCTGAAGAGTGGAATTCTAAATTAGGCGAGATGATTTGCTTGCCGAAAAAGCAAACTGTGCGCAATAATTAAGCACTATGCGACAACATACGGAGGAAACCATGAAACTACTCATTGGTGGCGACTTAGTCCCAACACAATCCAATAGCGCTTATTTTGAAGCCGGAGACGCAGCGTATTTGTTGGGTCAGGGACTTGTTACGCTCTTATCCGGTGCAGATTATCGGGTTTTCAATCTGGAAGTGCCACTGACAGATGTGGTTTCCCCCGTAGATAAGTGCGGTCCGAATCTGATTGCCTCCACGGCAACGGTAGCCGGTTTCAAAGCCATTGGCGCGAATTTTGTTACCCTTGCCAACAACCATATTTTGGACCAAGGAGAGCAGGGTCTCATTTCTACTACAGAGGTGTTGGCGCAAGCAGGCATTGCCTATGCAGGGGCAGGAAAGTCCTTGCTTGAGACAAATAAACCCCATATAGTGGATCTGGATGTAAAACGTGTGGGAATATACTGTTGCGCAGAGCACGAGTTTTCGATAGCTACTCCGTACTCGGCTGGTGCAAATCCCTTTGATCCGCTGGAAAGTCTTGACCATATTGCGGAGTTAAAGCAGCAAACCGATTACGTTATCGTCCTTCATCACGGAGGAAAAGAACACTATCGTTATCCCTCGCCAAATCTTCAAAAAGTATGCCGCAAAATGGTTGAAAAGGGTGCGGATTTGGTTGTCTGCCAGCACAGTCACTGTATTGGCTGTGAGGAGCAGTGGCAGGGCGGAACGATTGTTTACGGACAGGGCAACTTCTTATTTGACCATTCTGAAAGCAAATTTTGGCAGACAAGCCTGTTGATTGAATTATCTGTTGAAGATGGCGTTATGTTAACCTATCATCCGCTGAAAAAGCAGGGGAATACAGTGTGCCTTGCTCAGGGGGCGGAGGCGAAGAAAATTCTGTCTGACTTCCATGATCGCAGCGCTGAAATACAGGAAGATGGTGTTCTGGAAAGAAAATGCCAATCCTTCTCGGAAGAAATGTTTTGGAGTTATATGGCCGCATTGCACGGAAAAAAAACGAAAAAACTATGGTTTCGTATCATCGATAAGCTTTCCGGTCGTCGCTTTACAAAATGGTATCTAAATAGACAGTACGATAGACAAGCCCTATTGAGAATTCAAAACTATGTAGAATGCGAAGCCCACAGGGAGCTACTAATAGATGGCATAAAATTAAGGTAAAAGGAACGATAACGATGGATATGCTTGTCAGCGCGATTATTACCACATACTGTCGTCCTGTGCAGATGCTTTTGAGAGCAGTGAATAGCGTGACAAACCAAACCTATCAAAACCTTGAGATAATCATTGTGGATGATAGCTCTAAAGACTATTCCGAAAGAGAAAGTATTAGACAAGTTGTTTTGTCTTTGGATGACGATAGAATCAGGTATATTGCACACGAGAAAAACAGTGGCGCTTGCGCCGCCAGAAACACCGGTATTGCTGCGGCAAACGGTGAATTCATTGCATTTCTTGATGATGACGATGAATGGCTTGAAGATAAGATTGCAGAACAGGTAGCTGCTATGAAGGCAGCAGATAGTCAAACAGCGCTTGTCTACTGCAATAACTATTGTGTAAGTGATTCTTCAGGCCAACCGCAAAAAGAGAAACGTGAATTGCTGGCGGGATATGTTTACGACAAATTGATATTAAGCAATTTTATAGGTTCAACATCGTTTCCTCTGATAAGAACAGATTTGTTGCGCCAAATTGGTGGTTTTGATTCTCTGATGAAGTCTGCGCAGGACTATGATGTTTGGCTGAGAATTGCACAAAAATATAAGATTGCCTATACCGAAAAAGTGTTAGCGGTTTATCATATTCATCAAGGTGAGTGTATTACGGTGAATCCCAAAAACAAGATATCCGGTCTTGAAAGATTGCGGGAAAAGAACATCGATTATATTAAGAAAAATGCAAATGCTTATTGGTACAGAACTATTAAAATTGCACCGTTTTATGCCGCTGACAACCAAATGGGGAAGGCGATATGGTCTTGGTTTCGGGCGGTAATGAAAAAGCCCTTTAGATTTAAGGGGAATCTGAAGTACCTTTATTTCATTCTTTTGAATGGGATACAAAGCAGAAAAAACTGTACCACGAAATAAGAGTTTAAGATAATAAAGCTGGTGTTTATGGGGATGTTGTTCTACCATATAAAACGCAGAATGTTTTATAAAGGCGAATTCCCTCGAAAGCATACAACAAATATGCTGGGACTATTGCGGAACACATAAAAAGAAAAGGATAGCGATATAATGAAACCGTTATTGCGGAGAATTGGTGTTTTTCTTATTAAAAAAGTGATTAGATATAAAAATGCATTGCTTATTAGAATTTCTCCGGTGTTATATTTGAAAAGCAAATATAGGAAGCTTTTTGGAATGAATATCAACCTTGATAACCCTAAAGGTTTTGCTGAAAAAATCCAATGGTTGAAAATAAATAATCAAGATGAGCGAATTGTTAAATATGCTGACAAATTCTTAGTTAGGGAATTTGTTGCGGAAACAGTAGGGGAAGAGTATTTGATTCCTATGCCATTTGTATGGGAAAGGGCAGAGGACGTGGACTTTGAAATGCTTCCTGAAAAGTTCGTTTTGAAACCTAATAATTCTTCGGGTAGGGTCCTGATTTGTAAAGATAAAGCAAAGCTTGACAAAAACAATGCAAGAAAAATTTTAAAAAGCTGGGAAAAGGAGAATCTTACTAAGCTAACTGGAGAATGGGTTTATGAAAGAATCCCTTTTAAGATTGTGTGTGAAGAATTTTTAGCAGATGACATTATCGATTACAAAATGTATTATAGTGACGGAGAATTTATTTGCACACAAGTTATTACGGAAAGGGAAAGCGGGGAAAAGAAGCTGGGCTATTTTGATGATAAGTGGACTCTGTTAAATATAAAAAGGTATCATCACCCGGCCATAACTGTTGCACCTGAAAAACCGAGCCAATATGAAGAAATGCTTAGAATTGGCAAAAAACTATCACAGGACTTTCCGTTTGTACGAGTTGATTTATATTTCGTAAACAATAAAGTGTATTTTGGAGAACTCTCTTTCTATCCCAATAACGGTTTTGTAAGGTACGAAACAGAAGAAATGGATCGGTTTTTCAGCGAAAAAATCAAATTAGACAGTTAAGGATACTTATAATGGAAGAAAAAATTACAGCCAAAAAAGTAGCGAGTTCATTCCTTTGGAAATTCTCTGAGAAAATCTCTGCTGAGTTGGTTTCTTTTGT
Source organism: Faecousia sp. (assembly GCA_045659325.1). Taxonomy (GTDB): domain Bacteria; phylum Bacillota; class Clostridia; order Oscillospirales; family Oscillospiraceae; genus Faecousia. Next base: position 15,497 of record JAZOWQ010000004.1, read on the forward strand.
AGTCTCGATTATTCTGGCAAGATTGTTATCTCCGGATGACTACGGGACAATTGCGCTGGTTAATATCTTTATAACAATTGCCAATGTGTTTGTTGTAAGCGGGTTTGGAAACGCGTTGGTTCAAAAGAAAAACTCAGATGATATAGATTTTTCGTCTGTGTTTTATTGGAATATTGGCTTTTCTTTTGTGTTATATGTTGGTGTGTTTTTGCTGTCACCGGTTTGGGCTGATTATTACAATACACCGGGTTTGACCTTGGTTTTTAGAATCATGGGCTTGCAGTTGTTTGTCGCGGGCATCAACAGTGTTCAAAACGCATACATATCCAAGAATATGCTATTTAAAAAAGCATTTCTTTCAAGAATGTGTGCCACAATAATTTCGGGTGCTGTTGGAATAGCGATGGCTTACTCCGGATGTGGCATTTGGGCGCTGGTTGCACAGTATATGACAAATGCAGTTGCAGGAACGATTGTGTTGCTTGTTACGCTTAAGTGGAGACCGGTGCTTAGATTTTCTGCCTTAAGGCTCAGGGGGCTTATTTCCTACGGGTGGAAATTGTTAGTGTCGGAACTGATAAATACAGGTTATATCGAAATCAGAAGCTTGATTATAGGAAAGCGATATTCAGCCGCTGATTTATCATATTATACAAAAGGACAAACCTTTCCGAAGCTTGTAGTAACGAACATAAATTCATCTATTCAGGCTGTCTTGTTCCCTGCGCTTTCTACATTGCAAGATGATAAGAAAACGATAAAGGCAATAGTTAGAAAGTCAATATGTGTTAGCAGTTACGTTCTAACGCCCATGATTTTAGGATTGGCATTGGTGGCTGAACCGTTAATCAGGTTACTTTTGACTGAAAAGTGGCTGCCATGCGTCCCGTACTTGCAATTATACTGCTTGTCTTATGCATTTGCCCCAATTCAATCCGCAAACGCGCAGGCAATTAAAGCCTTAGGTCGAAGCGACATATATCTGAAGCTGGAAACTTTCAAGAAAATATTTGGGCTGGCACTGCTGGTTTTGTCTATGCCGTTTGGTCCGTTTGCGATTGCTGCAAGTGCGGTTTTTTCAAATATAGTTGGTGCACTAATTAACATTTTTCCTAATGTTAAATTACTAAATTATAAAGCATCAGAGCAAATTCGGGACTATGCCAATGGTTTTTTACCATTGGTATTGATGATGGTAATAGTATTTTTGATAGGGAAACTAAATATAGCTGATATATGGCTGCTTTTACTGCAAGTGTCGGTTGGGGCAGTAGTATATATTGCTTTTTCTTATGTTTTTAGAATCAAGTCATTTTGTTATGTAATAAATACGCTCTCGAAAAAGAAAGGTTAATGCCATATATGTGCGTAAGTAATGATTTCTTAAAAAATAAGAGACTTCTCATCACCGGGGCGGCGGGGTTCATAGGCGCGAATTTGGTTATGGAGCTGCTTCGCACCTCTGAATCCGTACACATTGTCGGTCTTGATAATCTGAATGATTATTATGATGTGTCCTTGAAAGAATATCGCCTGCAAGAAATTCAAATGGTGGCAGAAAAACGCCCCCAAAACAGGTGGGAATTCATTAAGGGCGATATTGCGGACAAGGCCTTGATAGATCAGGTGTTTGCCAAATATCACTTCGATATTGTTGTGAATTTGGCGGCCCAGGCCGGTGTGCGGTACTCCATCAACCACCCGGATGTGTATATAAAATCCAATTTGATTGGCTTTTTCAACATACTGGAGGCTTGCCGCTATCATCCGGTGGAGCATCTCGTATATGCGTCTTCTTCCTCGGTGTATGGCTCTAACAAAAAGGTGCCGTATAGCACAGAAGACAAGGTGGATAACCCTCTTTCTCTGTACGCTGCAACGAAGAAAAGTGATGAGCTGATGGCCCACGCCTATGCCAAGCTTTACAATATTCCTACCACGGGATTGCGTTTCTTCACGGTTTACGGCCCTGCCGGACGTCCGGATATGGCGTATTTTAACTTTACAAACAAGCTAATCAAGGGAGAAACCATTCAGATTTTCAACTATGGAAATTGCCAGCGTGATTTTACCTTTGTGGAAGACATTGTCGAGGGCGTAAAGCGGGTTATGATGCACATTCCGGAAAAGAAGAATGGAGAGGACGGTTTGCCGCTGCCTCCCTATGCCCTTTATAACATTGGTAACTCTAAGCCTGAAAATCTGCTGGATTTTGTGCAGATACTTTCGGAGGAACTGGTTAGCGCAGGGGTACTGCCTGAAGATTATGATTTTGACTCCCATAAAGAGCTGGTGGCAATGCAGCCGGGCGATGTGCCGATGACCTATGCGGATACCGAGGCGTTGGAAAAGGCTGTGGGCTTTCGGCCCAATACACCGCTTCGGGTCGGCCTGCGAAAGTTTGCCAAGTGGTATAAGGTTTTCTATAATATTTAGATAAGGAGTATTCCGTTATGAAGATTGCAGTTGCCGGAACGGGCTATGTGGGACTGTCGGTTGCTATATTGATGGCGCAGCATCATACTGTAACAGCGGTTGATATTGTGCCTGAAAAGGTAGAGATGATTAACAAACGACAATCTCCCATTCAAGATGAATATATTGAAAAATACCTGGCAGAAAAGACGCTGGATTTAACAGCGACCTTGGACGGCGCATCTGCCTATCGGGATGCGGATTTTGTGGTTATCGCCGCGCCTACCAATTATGATACGGCAAAGAACTTCTTTGATGTGTCTGCGGTAGAATCGGTGATTGAAGCGGTGCTTGCGGTCAATCCGGAAGCCATTATGGTGATTAAATCTACCGTTCCTGTGGGATATACCCTGTCCGTACGGAAGAAATTCCACACAGAAAATATCCTGTTCAGTCCGGAATTTTTGCGGGAATCCAAGGCTCTGTATGACAACCTCTATCCCAGCCGGATTATTGTGGGCACAGATGTGGAGAATCCCCGTTTGAAAGAAGCTGCCGAAACCTTTGCAAAGCTGTTGCAGGAGGGCGCAATCAAAGAGAATATTGACACCCTGTTTATGGGCTTTACGGAAGCGGAAGCGGTAAAACTGTTTGCCAATACATACCTTGCTCTGCGTGTTTCATATTTTAACGAGCTGGACACCTATGCAGAGCTTAAGGGCTTGGACACCCAGCAGATTATTGACGGCGTATGCTTGGATCCGCGTATCGGCAACCACTACAACAATCCCTCCTTTGGCTATGGCGGTTATTGCCTACCCAAGGATACCAAGCAGCTTTTGGCCAACTATGCAGATGTTCCTCAAAATATGATGAGCGCCATTGTGGATAGCAACCGCACAAGAAAGGACTTTATCGCCAATCAGGTGCTGCAAGTGGCAGGCTATTATGACTACACCAAACGGGGCGAGTACAAGGCGCAAAGTGAAAAGCGCTGCGTCATTGGTGTGTATCGCTTGACTATGAAATCTAATTCCGACAACTTCCGCCAAAGTAGTATCCAAGGCGTGATGAAACGGATTAAGGCAAAGGGCGCAACGGTGATTGTGTACGAGCCCACTTTGGAAAACGGAACGACCTTCTTCGGAAGCAAGGTGATCAACGATTTGGCTGAATTCAAGAGATTGTCTGATGCCATCATTGCAAACCGTTACGATAGCTGTTTGGATGATGTAGAGGGAAAAGTTTATACGAGAGATTTGTTCCGTAGGGATTGACAAGAAAAATCACCGCCTCAGAAAATTTCTGAGGCGGTGCGTTTTTATACTGTTGCGGGGGGGAGCAGTTCTTTTACAATTACTTCAGCAAGTTTGTACAACTCTTCTTTTGTAGTATTCCGGCAGATGGACACACGGAAGCTTCCGTCAATAACCTCCGGCTTTAATCCCATTGCGGTCATCACGTGACTGCGATGTCCCTTGGCACAGGCAGAGCCGGCAGACACACAAATTCCGGCGTCCTGTAACAGGTTGATAGAATTCTGCGTAGGCAGTCCCGGAATGGAAAGGGACAGAATGTGGGGCGCATCGTGAGCGCCGTTGATTTTTAAACCGTTCAGTTTACATAATTCTTCGATCAGCCCGTTCAGCAATTCTTTTTCTCTGACAATATCTACTTGCATAGTGGCCCTGCCCACCTCACAGGCGGCGGCAAAACCGAAGATTGCAGGCGTAGCCTCTGTGCCGCTGCGGAAACCGTTTTCCTGCCCACCGCCGAAAAGCAGGGCAGGGAAGGACTTCAGTCGAGGGCTGATGTACAGCGCACCTGCGCCCTTAGGTCCGTGGACTTTGTGGGAGGAAACGGAAATCAAATCTGCCCCCAAGGTCTTGGCGGCAAAGGGAATTTTCAAAAAGCCCTGTACCGCGTCGGTGTGAAAGATCGCATCGGGGGAGAGCTTGTGGGTGAGCTTCGCCATTTTATCTATAGGCATCACCGCGCCCGTCTCGTTGTTCACCATCATAATGGACACCAACACGGTATCTTTTCGCAAAGCCGCTTTGAGAGCTTCTAAAGAAATGTTGCCCAGTTCGTCCGGCTGCAGATAGGTAATTTCGTAGCCTTGATGCTCTAATTCATTCATACACCGCAAAATCGCGTGATGCTCTATAGCGGTGGTGATGATGTGTTTGTTTCGTCTGCCGTAGCGTTTGACGGTGCTGAAAATCGCCCAGTTGTCGGACTCTGTGCCGCCGGAGGTGAAAAACACTCTATCCGGCTCAGCGCCCATAGCAGCGGCTACCTTGTGCCTTGCAGAACGGAGCATGCCGGCGGTTTCAATGCCGAAACCATATAATGCGCTGGGATTTCCCCAATGCTCTGTCAGTGCAGCGGTCATAGCATCTACCGCTTCTTTGCAAGGCTTTGTGGTGGCGGAATTGTCCAAATAAATCATGTTGTTCACTTTCCTACACAAAAACGTTCAAAAATTCTGGCGGTGATATCCTCTCGCACCGTATTGCCTGTGACCTCGCCCATAGCCTCCATAGCTGCCTCTACGTCGGTCAAAACCGCATCCGGTGTCTGACCTTGTTTCAGTCCTTGTAGAGCGCGGAGCATTGCCTCGTAAGCCCGACGAATGGCGTCGAACTGTCTGGGGTTTGTGAGAATCGAACCGTCGCAAGGCATGTCGCCCGCAAACATAACATCCACAGCGTCTGCCAGATGATCCAGACCCTCACCGGTTTTGGTACAAATAGAGATCACCTGCATAAAAGGCAGGTCAGAGGGCTGTACCACAGCTCCCAAGTCAGACTTATTAATCAACGCAATCGCATTCTCTGCATCAAGGCAAACATTGATAACTTCTTTGTCCTCGTCGGAAAGCGGCTGAGAACCGTCACAGACAAACAGAACGAGGTCAGCGTTCTCCACAGCCTGCTTGGAGCGTTCTACGCCGATGGCTTCAATCCTATCCTCGGTCTGACGAATACCGGCGGTATCAATCAGTCGCAGGCGTGTGCTACCTAATATAACTGTTTCTTCGACGGTATCGCGGGTGGTGCCGGCAATTTCTGTGACAATTACCCGCTCGTAGCCAGCCAATGCGTTTAAGAGGCTGGATTTGCCCACATTGGGTTTTCCAACAATGGCGGCAGAGACACCCTGTCTCAGGATTCGTCCTTGTCCGTAGGTTTGTAGAAGGGTGTAGAGAGATTTTGCGTCGTTGCGCATAGAGTCGTGATAGCGCTCCAAACCAAAGTCCTCGATATCCTCGTCGGGGTAGTCCAGGACGGCGTGGAAATGGCTGCAAAGGTCTGTGAGATCCTCATAAATAGGTTTTAGGGTGCGTACCAAGCGACCGCCTACTTGACCTGCGGCATTAGCAGCAGCATCGGCTGTCTCGGCTTCAATCAAGTCAATAACTGCCTCTGCCTGTGTCAAATCCAGTTGCCCGTTCAGAAAGGCGCGTTTGGTAAATTCTCCTCTTTTTGCAGGAATAGCACCGGCGGCAAACAGAGCATCCAGCCCTGCAGCCAATACAGCGGGCGAGCCGTGACAGTGAAACTCCACAGTGTCCTCTCCGGTATAGGTGTGGGGCGCCCGTGTGTAGACAGCCATACACTGGTCGATAGTGCGTCCGTTTGCATCCCGCAAAGTGCCCAACACCAGCTTTCGGTTGGGTGCTTCCCAAAGAGGCATGCCGCTGTTTAATGTAAACACTTGCCCGGCAATCTTTGCACACCCGTCACCGGTAAGGCGTAAAATACCGATGGCGCTGACCTGATTGCCGGTAGACACGGCAGCAATAACAGAAGACATGCTGAAACCTCCCAATATATAATATTACAATAATACCATCATCTACATCAAAATGCAATTATAAACCTTTGCTTGCTGGGGTAAACTACCAAAGAGGTGAAAATATGGAAAAACCGAATTACAAGGGCGAGCTTTCGGATGAGAATATCAGCAATATTTTTCGGGATGCAGCGGACTTTATCCGTCGAGAACTGCGATGCGGAGAACACAGGTTGTATGCCTATGCAATTGACGGCCTAATTGCATCTGCATATGCTTCAGATTATATCTTCAAGCCGATCACCCAACACCTGCACGGAGAATCTATGCAGGAACTGTATCAGCACGCAATAGATGGCATGATATACAATAATGTGGCTAAGCCATGCGATGATTTGGATACTGTTGCGTTGCTGCTGGTTAACGGTTTTTGTGTGGTCTTGTTTCCAGGCGTCGGTGCAATAGCATTTGAGGTAAGAACACCGGATAAACGAGGGACTTCTGCACCGGAGGTTGAAAATACCATCAAAGGTGCAAAGGATGCTTTTGTGGAAACAATCCGCTCCAATACCAGCTACATTCGTCGTCACTTGCGCAGCCCGGATTTGCGGATATACGAAACACAAGTGGGGCGCAGGAGTTTAACAAATGTAAGTATCATTTGGTTAGAGGGTATTACAAATCTGCAATATGTGGAACGTATGAAAGAGAGAGTTGCCCGTATTGATATTGACGGGATGATATCTCCGTCGTCGGTTGAAGAATATGTTACCGGATCGCGGACAACGGCGTTCCCGTTGATTCAATATACAGAACGCTCAGATCGCTTCTGTCAGGGAATCCTGGATGGTAGAGTGGGGCTGCTCGTAGATGGCCTGCCTGTGGGATATTTGGCTCCTGCTGACTTGATGTATCTTATGGAGAGTCCGGAAGACAGAGGCCGCGATTACGTGGGCGCATCAGCGATTCGAGTTCTTCGATACTTGGCATTGGCTGTGAGCCTGCTGCTTCCGGGCATTTATATTGCTTTAGCGGCGTACCATCAGGCGCTCATTCCGCTTCCGCTACTGAGATCTATTATTGAGAGCAAACAGGCTGTACCATTTACAACTATGTCAGAAGTGCTGGGGCTTTTGATTGCATTTGAGCTTCTACAGGAGTCCGGTATTCATTTGCCTCAGGCAATCGGCCAATCTGTATCTGTGATTGGCGGTATTGTGGTTGGCACAGCGGCGGTAGAGGCTGGTATTATATCTCCTGTTGCCCTGATTGCTGTATCCGTGGCGGGTGTCTGCGGTTTTGTACTCCCTAGCCGTGACCTAGCAAATGCTGTACGCATTTGGCGGTTTCTAATTGCAGTTCTGTCAGCTTTATTCGGGCTGTATGGAACAATAGCGGGACTTTTTGTTCTCCTGATTCATTTGTCAGGACTGAAAAGTTTAGGTATCAGCTATCTGGCCTATACGGGACACATCCTGCGAAGAAGATTAAAAAAACAAGTATATCGCACAGAAAAACTGAAACCGGAGGACAGAAGAAACCAGAAATGAGAGTAATTAGAATTGTATTGTGTATTGTGTTGTTGGGAGCTCTGTTGTTTGTACCTTTAAATCGTATTGAAATCGCCGATTTAGAACCTATACAAGCGGTATGGATGTATACAGAGAACGGTAATATCGTCCTGGAAACAGATACAGAGGACAAAGGGATTGGCATCACGGTTGAGACCGCCCTAGATGATATGAAGAACAAAAGCTCCGGTATTGTGTATTTAGACACGGCACAGTATCTTCTTGTATCGGAGCCTGTCGTGGGAGAGGTATCTGCAATACAGCCTTATATCAAGCAATCCGTGCGCTTGTGTAAATGGGGTGGACAGGGCAGTGTAAAGGAAGCAGTAAAGTATGCAGATTCCCATAATCTGGGACTAAAAATGAAGAATTGGAATGAGGCGGGCAATTTGCCTGAAATACCGCCTGTAAAAGAAGGGAAATAGGGCAAAATACCAAGTTGACTTTCTGGCTGCGGTCTGATAATATATGCAAGGCTTTTGGCGTAACCGCGTAATTCCACGAACAAAAAAGAAATTTGCAAAAACAAGAAAAAACTTCTTGACAGATGGCTTCGGTTGTGCTAAGATAGTCAAGCTCACGCGAGAGCGGAGAGCGATGTACCTTGTAAATTGAATAACGCAAAGACGAACAAACACCTTGGACAATTAAATGAATTGTTTAAGTTTCGAGTAAAATCGAATTTAAGCCAACGAAAATTCTTGAGTAAAATTTGCTAGACAAATTTTCTTAAAAACATGATTTTAGAGCTTCGGCTTTAAGATACTATTTTTTGAGAGTTTGATCCTGGC
>JAZOWQ010000005.1:0-1941 GCA_045659325.1 Faecousia sp.
GTAAAAATCACTCAGTTCATAACCGGATGCTGTCAGCCGTTCTTCAAAAATGCGGCGCGTACCGGAGCCCTCTTCCCGGACGATAATCGTTTCCCGCAGCAAGTCCGCAATTGCGACTTGCTTTCCGCATAAAGGACTGCTCTTTGCACAGATCCCCACAAAGGGCTCCATCCGTAGCAAATAGGAATCGTACTTGGTTTTGCTGAACGTGCCTTCAATAACGGCAAAGTCCAGTTGATTCTCGTCGAGCATTTGCAGAAGATGCTTGGTGTTATCCACCACAAGGGAAATCTCATGATGCGGATCACTGAGATAATCTTTGATGGCATCGATCAGCACATAATCGCCGATAGTCTTGGTTGCACCGATCCGTAACTTCAGGCGCTTCTTATCTGAAATCGCCAGTTGAAGTTCCTCAAATTGGTATTGCTGAGAAATGGCATATCGCTCCAGCAGCAGGCATTTTTCTGTTTTATGCAGAGTGTGACCATCATAAGTAAAGAGCTTTGTCTGCAGCGATTGTTCCAAAGCCTGGATCTGCTTGGTAACAGCGGGCTGAGAAAGGTGAAGGCGCTCCGCCGCCATTCGGTAATTCATCGTTTGGCAGAGTGTCAGAAATGTATGTAGTTTCGGATCCATATTGCTCCTCCGATAATTTTAAGGAATTGACATATTCCATATAATAACTTCATTTTATCACAATTCTATGGTAAAATAAAGAAAAAATTCAAAGGAGTACCATTATGACCCCGAAAACAAAAGAACGCTTGCTGTTTCTGTTGGGCATTGCCATCTGCTTTGCAGTAGCTGGACTGTCTGTGCTTTTAGAAAAGCTGATTCCCGGAGAGCTTCTGGGTGCATCCATCATCGCCTTGTTTATGGGTACGATCGTCAACAGCTTTTTCCATCCGAAATGGATTCAGCCTGCGCTCAAATTTACATCTAAGAAGATTCTGAAAGCAGCTATCATTCTCTTGGGTGCATCTCTGTCCGTTAGCACAATTTTGTCCGTTGGCAAGATGACCTTCTTTGTGATGATCTTCACCTTTGCCATGTGCTTCGGTGCAGGCTTCTTTATCCGCAAACTGTTTGGCCTTAACTGGAAGTTGAGCAACCTGATCTCTGCCGGTACCGGCATCTGCGGCGGCAGCGCCGTGGCAGCCATTGCGCCGGTCATTGATGCCGATGACAAAGATATCGCATTTGCCATGTCCTCCACCTTCCTTTTTGATATGGTGATGATCGCACTGTATCCGCTGATGGGCAAGGCACTGGGCATGTCCGATATTGCCTATGGTATTTGGGCAGGTACTTCTGTGAACGACACCGCCAGCGTGGTGGCTTCCGGTTATGCCTTCTCCGAAGCCGCCGGCGACTTTGCCACCATGGTCAAGCTGACCCGCACCATTGCTATTATCCCTACCGTGTTGGTGTTTGCGTGGATCGGTGTGCGCATGAAGAAGAAGGAAATGCAGGCCACCGGCGACGGCAAGAAGGTGAACATGATGAAGATCATCCCTTGGTTCATCGGCGGCTTCCTGCTTCTTGCTATCGCCAACAGTGTGGGATTGATTCCGGCGACTGTATCCGGCATGATGAAGAGCACCAGCAAGTTCCTGATGGTCACAGCCCTGGCTGCCATCGGCTTAAATACCAGCCTTACCGATTTCAAAAAAGCCGGTCTCAAGCCTATGTTCTATGGTGTCACCATCGACACACTGGTGACCCTAACTGCCCTTGCGGTAATTTGGTGTATGGGGCTTATGTAAGAACAGAGAATCCGCGTTAATCAGTTCGACAAATCCCAATTTGTCGAGTTGCGGTTCTAAAATGAGACGTACCTCCCCAAAATCCTGAATGCGACAGCGTTCAGTATTTTTACTTATTACCTATTACCTATTACCTCTTCACTCTTACCTAAAATTGCATTCAGGATTTTTT
>JAZOWQ010000006.1:0-10153 GCA_045659325.1 Faecousia sp.
GTTTCTAAAAATGGCGAGAGATGAGGAGATGATATTTATGAAAACAAGAATCATTGTGGATTCCACCGCAGATTTAATGCCCGAATTTAAAAGCCGTGTGCATACGGTTCCGCTTACCGTGCATTTTGGTACAGAGGAATATATTGACGGCGTTACAATTGACCACAAGACATTCTATGAAAAACTTGTAGAAAGCGATGTGCTTCCTACTACAAGTCAAGCAACACCCGATGCATTTATAAAAGAATTCGAAAAAGCGAAAGAAGCCGGAGAAAGTGCTGTTGTAATCACCCTTGCTTCTAAATTCTCGGGAACATACCAAAGCGCAACGATTGCGGCTGAGGATTTTGATAATATTTATATCGTCGATAGCGCCAGTGCAGCAATGGGCAGTGGTATCTTAGTAGAATTGGCATTCAGACTTTTGGATGAAGGAAAAAGCGCCGGGGAAATTGCAGCAATACTTGAGGAAGAAAAGAAAAAGATTGTTATAGTAGCCTTGGTAGATACACTTGAGTACCTCAAGAAAGGCGGTCGCATTTCCAAAGCGGTCGCATTTGCCGGTGGAGTATTAAATATTAAGCCGGTTCTTTCTGTTGTTGACGGCGAAATCAATATGCTTGGAAAAGCCCGCGGTTCTAAGATGGGCAATAACTTGCTTGTGCAGGAAATAGATAAAGCCGGCGGCATTGTTTTTGGCAAACCTGTTTTGCTGGGGTATAGTGGAATTTCTGATGCACTTCTATTAAAATACATCGAAGATAGCCGTCATATTTGGGAAGGCAATCTTAATGAAGTGCGTTATACAACCGTCGGTAGCGTTATCGGTACACACGCAGGCCCAGGTGCTGTTGTAGTAGCTTTTTTCAAAAACTAATGGGTCCTAAGTTGACACAAGCAGAGGGCTTCTTGCTCGGCGTGGGTGCAAAGATGTTCTCCTGTTGCGGTGCCTGGTGATCGTCTACGGCGTGTCAGCCAGCGTGGTGTATGGATTGATTTATTGGATAACCACTTTATTCTAACAAAAAGGCTTGACCAATCGGTCAAGCCTTTTTCCTTGCAATATCTGCTCTAGCTTGGTATAATGGCTATATCTTTTACGAAAAGAAGTGGAAGACCATGAGAAAACTATTATCCATATGCCTTGTAACGGTTATGCTGTTTGGGCTATGGGCCTGTGGTAATACAAACCTGCAGAGCACTGACCCTACCAAATCGAGCCAAGCAACCGTCGGCAAAACAGAATTGCCTACGGACGGCACAACGACCGTAACTCTCCCTACTTCTACCGAAGAGACCGTCGTTCCCACCACCGTACCCACCACTGTGCCAACTACCGCACCGGTTACCGAACCTCCCCACACCCACGATTTTCAGCCTGCCACCTGCACCGCACCAAAAACCTGCTCCTGCGGTGCAACCGAAGGCACAGCAAACGGACACCGTTGGGAAGAAGCCACCTATGCTACGCCAAAAATGTGTAGTGTCTGCAACGCAACGGAAGGCCATCCCCTCGACGTTCCTAACAAAGAAAACTATCACGGACATGTTTATACCGGCGGAGAATACAGCAAAAAGTATCATTATGAAGCCGATTGCGCCGGTAAGAACAGCCATGAAATCACTTGGGAAGAAGTGCAGCGTCGGAATTTAGGCCCCTGTGGTACTTGTGTATTAAAATAACATAGAAAGGGCGCTACACCTATGAGCAGTATCAAGCATCTGTTACCCCCGTCACACCGGTATTTTAAGGCAAATCTCCACACCCACACCACCATCTCCGATGGCAAACTTTCCCCTGTGGAAGTCAAGGAGATGTACAAGCAGATGGGCTACCAGATTCTTGCCATCACCGACCACAATATCGTTGTAGATCACTCAACAATGACAGAACCTGATTTTCTGATGCTCACCGGTATGGAGCTGAATTACAATCACGCCAATTACCGCCCCTGGTTTGACGGGCAAAGCTACCACTTCAATCTGATTGCCAAGGAGCCTCACAATGTGTGGTCACCCTGGAAGGCTAACGGCAAGTACGCAGGCGGCTTGGAATATGAAAAGCTGATGGAGTGCGAGGGTATGGATATGCGCCACGAGGTGGATATCACCAACGAAATGATTGCCAAGGCCAACGAGAAGGGTTTCCTTGTAATGTACAAGCACCCCACCTGGTCCTGCCACAGCTATAACGACTATGCGCCCCTGAAGGGTCTGTGGGGTATGGAACTGCGGAACGGTGAGTGCGTTTTGTTGGGCAACAACGAGAATAATGCCCGGGTGTGGAAAGACCTTATGAATCTGGGCAACACGGTGTTCCCTGTGGGTGCAGACGATATGCACACCCCTAGAGCGGCCGGTACCTCCTGGATCATGGTGGGCGCCGAAAAGCTGGAATACAGCAATGTCATTGACGCGCTGGAAAAGGGCGATTTCTATATGTCTTGCGGTCCGGAGATTTTCAGTTTGACCGTGGAAGGCAATATCCTGAAAATCACCTGTTCCGAGGCCCGACAGATCATCCTGGAGAGCCACGGACGGTTTGCCCGTCGCGCCGCCAAGGATGACGGCACTTTCATTCAGGAAGCAGCATTTGACCTGACGAAATTCTTTGAAAAAGCCGACAGTGATTCTATGTACCTGCACCTGACGGTCACCGCCCCCGACGGCACCTATGCCGCCACCCGGGCTTACTACTTAAACGAGCTGGTATCACGATGAAACAGAAATTTTATTTATTTGATTTTGACGGAACATTGGTGGACTCCATGCCCACTTTCTGTGGTTGTATGCTGCGGATTCTGGACGAAAATCACATATCCTACCCCGAGAACATCACAAAAATCATAACCCCTCTGGGGTTGAGCGGTACGGCGGAGTATTTCATCTGCACTTTGGGGTTGGAAATGGACAAGCAGACGCTGATGGATTTGATGATGGAATATATGACAGATGCATATTTTCACACCATCCCTGTCAAGGCCAATGTAATTTCCACATTGAAGGTGCTGAAAGCACAGGGCGCCAGCCTGAACATTCTCACTGCCAGCCCCCATATGACACTGGACGTCTGCTCCAAGCGGTTGGGATTGTGGGAACTGTTTGACAACATCTGGTCCTGCGACGATTTTGAAACTACCAAGGCCGACCCACAGATTTATGTCCGGGTGGCGGAGAAATTAGGTACTACCGTGGAGAATGTGCTGTTCTTGGACGACAATATCAACGCGGATACTGTGGCAAAGTCTGCAGGCATGCAGGTGTGCGGTGTGTTTGATCCCTCCTCCGAGGATATGGTGGAACAGATGAAGGCAGCCACCGACTATTATATTTTTGATTTCAAAGAATTGTTGGCATTATAAACAAAGAGGCTTGACCCATTCGGTCAAGCTTTTTTGTCTTTTGTTTTCGATTTTTGTCATACCTAATAAAAACAAGCTAATGCTTGGAGGGATGTGCAAATAAGGAGTTACGCAGCTGAAATATTTTAAGACAGTAGCGGAACTTGAAAAATTTCTACAGCGGCGGAGGTACTATATATCTCTGCACCTGCGCTGAGCACCTCGATTTCTCGACTGGAAAAGGAATGGGGTGTGCAGTTGTTTGGCCGTTACGCCAAGTGCATTACCTTCAATGCCCAGCGTGAGATATTCCTGCGGTATGTCAATCAGATGTTTGATGCACTTGCGTGCGGAAAAAAGAACTTCTGCAGAACGCTATTGAAGAAAAAAGCATATTTGGATTGCTACCACTACCTCCAATTTGTGGATGGACCTGATTACTGAGTTTTCTCAGGCCTGCCCGCAATACACTTTGTCGTGTACCAATCTGAATCTGGAGAAGCTGTCATTGGGTTTCCTTTCGGCCCAATATGCATTTGTGCTGGTGGCAGAGGAGGACATCCCTGCTTCCTTTGCTGATGATATGCAGAGTGTTCTCCTGTTTGAAGATCGCCCGGTGATTATGGTCCACCCGAATCATCCCTTTGCGTCCAGGACATCTGTGGATATTCATCACCTGGACCAGCAGACGTTGTTCGTGCCTAAGGAGGGACTGCCCCAGTTTGTGCTGTCCGCACAAACTGTGGCAGTCTAGATTTTCCATACGCCTGTTCTTATTTGATTTTTTTGCCGTCCAAAACAGCTTCTACCAATGTATCGCCGTCATAACGGAGTTTCAAAAGAAAGAAGGGTGCGTCCTGCCACAGCAAATCCAAGAAGATTTTATCCCCCTCCCATTGGGGCAGGGTGTTCAGAAAACCTCTTTTGACCCACTGCAAATCCCCTTCGTCACAAAGCTTCAGGTCGCCTTCAAAGCCGTCGGCAGTGAACAGATACATATATTCACCTTCCCAGGGCCCATTGGTGAGGAAGGTCACGATACCCCGGCACTTCCAGTTTGTGAGGGTCAGACCGGTCTCTTCCTTGGCCTCCCGAAGAAGACACTCGTCAGGGGTTTCGTCAGCTTCAAATTTGCCGCCGATGCCAATCCACTTGTCTTTATTCACATCGTTTTTCTTTTTTACCCGATGAAGCATCAATACTTCATCACCCCGGGTGATATAACAGAGGGTGGAATTAACCATAGTGTCTCCTTATTTTATCAGCTGTATGGCGTGATGAAGATTGGCGATGGTAATTTCGGCATTGCCGGAGGCTTTTTCACCGTCCAAGGTCCAGTTGATGTCCTTGGGGGTGTGGATTTTTACATTCTTGACGCTGCGGAAGGACATCATTCGGCAGTTGTACTGCTGTTTCTGTACTGCCATAATGCACTCAGTAAGTTCCGTTAAATCCCGAGGCACCCGTACCAGCAGCACTTCAAACAGGCCGTCACTCATATCCACCAAACTAGGATCAATGGTAAGAATGCCACCGATGCTGGTGGAATTGCATACCGCGCCGAAAATATAATCGTCCTCCAGCACCTCACCATCCAATTCAAACCGCATTGTACTCTTGCGAATCTGAGACAGCTCATAAATACCCTCTAACAGATAGGCAGTGTGACCCAAAGCATTTTTAACATTTTGAGAGGTGTTGTAGCTGGCCCGGGAAAATGCGCCAAAAGAGGCCACATAGGAAAAATACCGATCGCCAAATTGCCCCACATCAAGCCGCTCGGGTGTGCCTTTGACAATTCGCTCTGCGGAGGCAAGGAGATTTGTGGGCAGACCTATAGAGTTGGCAAAATCGTTGGTTGAGCCGGCCGGAATATAGCCGATAGGTAAATCCAAACCGGCTTCTATGAGGCCTGTAACAGTTTCGTTAAATGTACCATCACCGCCGCAGCAGACCACCAAATCCTTCCCGGGGGCAAACGCTTTCACAGCAGAAATGGCGTCTTTTGGGCCGGCGGTAATGTAAACCTGTACTTTGTAATCTGCCCGATTGAAAATATTCAAAATGTCCGCAAGCCCTTTGTTGGCTTTCCGCATACCGGCTTTCGGATTAAGAATAAATAACATTTCCTTCATATTCATCACCTGATTGGAAAGTTTTACAGAATTATTATACCACGCAGACATAAAATCGCAAGAGAAAAGGATGTCGGTTACAGAAAATTCACGATTGACAGGCGGGCTAAAAGGACTTATAATGAAGAAAACTATATAGGACAGTTCGTGACCATCCTGTCGGTAATTAAAACTAGGGGCTAATGGGCGCATTGCGCTCATTTTTTGTGGGCACAGCTGTGCCCATTTTCTTTTTTGGAGAGAATTATGAAGAAAAGTCGTTTTCTTGCCCATGGGGCGCTCCTTGGCGCACTGTATGTAGCGCTGACCCATTTGCAAAATGCGCTGATTCCCGGTTCTGCCAGCTGGGCAATTCAGTTCAGGGCCTCAGAGGCTCTGTGCGTGCTGGCGCTGTTTACTCCGGCCGCTATTCCGGGCCTGACCCTGGGGTGTGCCTTGTTTAATATCAGCTTTGCCGGTGCGTTGCCGTTGGATTTTCTGGTGGGCAGTTTAGCGACCTTGCTGGCAACTGCCGGAATGTATACCCTGCGAAAAGTGACGGTAAAGGGGTATCCGCTCCTTGCTATATTGCTGCCGGCAGTGTGTAACGCTTTCTTGGTAGGCTGGGAGCTGAGCGTGTATATCGGTGGCGCTTTTTGGCTGAATGCCCTGTATGTGGCGATAGGGGAATTGGCGGTTCTGTTGACCCTGGGTACAGCTCTTTACTATGCCCTCCGTGCTCGCGGACTGGATAAACGGTTATTTGGATGAAAAAACACCCTTGGGAATCTCCCAAGGGTGTATCTCTTAGTCTTCGAATTGCAGAATGTCCTTATAGCGCTCTTTGAAGATGCCGTAAACGGCTTCCAGAATCTCCTCGCTCTCTACGGCGATGTAATTCTCGTTCTCCTCGTCCACAGGCTGTACTTCCAAAATCACAATCTCGTTAGACTCCTCAGGCATCAGAACCAGATACTCCTTGCCGCCCTGCTCGATGCAGTCCATATACTCGAAATTGGTCTCCACACCGTTCTCGTCAGTGAGGGTCAGAATGGACTCTTCTTCCTGTAAAATCTCTTCATTTTCCATAATATTTGCTCCTTTCTTGTATTTGGACCTATTATATCCACTTTCCCAAAATATGTCAACAGCCCTGCACGCCTGCAGGGCTGTTATCCTATCAATAATTCGCCACACCGGCAGACTTCATCTGCAGCTGCAGCTTGTCCGCAATCAGGGCGATAAACTCAGAATTTGTCGGTTTGCCTTTGGTATTGCTGACGGTATAGCCGAAAAATCTTTGCAAAGTGTCCAGATCGCCTCTGTCCCAGGCCACTTCGATGGCATGGCGGATGGCCCGTTCCACTCTGGACGGGGTGGTCTGGAAGGTCTTCGCCACCTGGGGATAGAGAATCTTGGTGATGGCGTTGATCACATCCATATCCTCTACTGCAATGATAATCGCTTCCCGCAGATACTGATATCCCTTGATGTGGGCGGGAACGCCGATTTCGTGAATGATGTTGGTGACCATAGTCTCGATGTTCTGCGCACTCGTGTGGCGGGGCGCAGGCATCCGCAGGCTCTCCCCACCGCGAATTTCCTCCAGCCGCTCCACTAAGGCGGACATATCACAAGGCTTCAGCATTAAATAGCGGACACCTAAATTGGCGGCGGCAGATGCCACATAATCGGTAATAAAACCGGAAGTTGCCAGCACAGTGGGTTTTTTATCCATACCGCTGATGGCCTTCAGGACGCTGATGCCGTCCTTTTTTGCCAGCATCATATCCAACACCAGAATGTCCGGCTTGTGTTCTGTCACCAATGCAATGGTCCGTTCTCCGTCGCTGGCGGTATCGGCCACGTGAAACCGCTCGGTCTGATGTAGGGCGGCGGTAAGGCTGCCGGTAAATTCCTCTGAATTGTCTGCAATGATGACACAGGTGTGATTACTCATAAGTTCCTCTCCTGACTTCGTAGATATTCCCCTTGGTTCGTGGTAGGCGGCCTACCGGTTGCGACAAATATAATTTAGCATAACCGGGTGCATTTTGCAAGGGGAAAATCAAAACAATTTATCGACAAAAATCGACCAAAAACAGCAAATAACATAAAAAACCTAACTTTTCGACGATATTCGACTTGTGGAAAACTTTTTACAATTCGGTTGACGGAAAGGGAAAAATCTATTAGAATAAAGAAAACATTTTGGAGGAAACGGTATGGATCCTGTTAACAGCTTACGTAGCTTTTTAGACAAGGCGCACAGTGCTTATCACGCGGCGGCGCTATTAAAGAATGAATTGGAACAGGCGGGGTATTGCCGCCTGCAGGAAGGAAATAATTGGGAGATAAAAGCCGGCGGCAAATACTATCTTATGCGTAACGATAGCTCGCTGGTGGCTTTTCGCGTGCCGGAAGGAATACCCAAAGGCTTTTTAATCACTGCCAGCCATACAGATCACCCTTGCTTTAAGGTGAAGGAAAATGCAGTGCTCAAGGGTCAATATACGCGCCTGGCGGTAGAGCGGTACGGAGGTATGCTGATTGCGCCTTGGCTGGACAGACCTCTGTCTGTTGCTGGACGGGTACTGGTGGAAACGGAAAACGGCATCGAAAGCCGGCTTGTGGATGTGGACAGAGATTTGCTCCTGATGCCCAATGTGGCGATCCATATGAACCGCGCTGCTAACGACGGCTACAAGTGGAATCCTGCAACGGATACCATTCCGCTGCTGAGCGATAAGAAGTCCACTAAGCAGTTCTGGGATGAAGTGGAAACGCTGGCCGGCGGCAAAATTCTCGGCCATGACCTATACCTGTATGTGCGTCAGAACGCATCTGTTTGGGGATTGGAAAATGAGTTCATCTCCGCGCAGGCTATTGACGATCTGGAGTGCGCCTGGGGCTGTCTGCAGGGCTTCCTGAAAGCCAAGGAAACCGCCAATATCCCCGTGCTGTGTGTGTTTGACAGCGAGGAGGTAGGCTCTTCCTCCTATCAGGGCGCAGCCTCTGATTTGCTGGAAAGCGCCGTCAGCCGCATCTGTACTGCTCTCGACTTAGATAAACACCGTCAGCTGGCCGGCTCGTTCTTGGTGTCTGCGGACAATGCCCACGCATTGCATCCCAACCACCCGGAGTATGCTGACCCAGCCAATGCCCCGGTGATAAATGGCGGCGTTGTGGTGAAATTCAACGCTAACCAGCGCTATACCACCGACGGTTTGTCCTATGCTATCTTCCGGAAAATCTGCGAAAAGGCAGATGTGCCGGTGCAGACCTACTGCAACCGGGCAGACCTTCCCGGCGGTTCTACCTTGGGCAATATCTCCCTATCTCAGGTGGCAGTGCCCAGCGTGGACATCGGATTGGCTCAGTTGGCGATGCATTCCTGCTATGAAACCGCAGGTGTGAAGGATGTCCGGTATTTGGTGGATGCTATGACCGCCTGCTACGGCGCAGAACTGGAAATTTCCCCGGATGGCGCTTTTTTGGTAAAATGACGAAAAACACCTGTCAAATCCTATAAAAAACCCTGTCGACTTCTGCGAAAAGCACAGTTGACGGCTGGAAAGATTTGTGATATCATACTAACATCCCAACGCATAGCCTCTACTCCACAAAATAGAGGTTATGACGTAAAAAAAGGAGGAAACATATCCGTTTGACTCACGGTGCGGCAGTGTGGAGACCTGTCGTAAAGCATCCGGAATTTTGCTTTTCGGAATGTAAGAGTGTACGCGAAAGGATCGGTGCACTTAGAGTCGGAAAATTATGGCAACTGTATCCCTGAAGAACGTCATGAAGATCTACCCCTACAGCGGTGACGACGAGAAGGCCGCAAAGAAGAGAGCCAGAAAGAACGAGGGCGTAGCCAAGACAACCAACTTGCAGATCACTGACAAGGGCGTTGTGGCTGTTCAGCAGTTCAATCTGGAAATCGCCGACAAGGAATTTATCGTTCTGGTCGGACCTTCTGGTTGTGGTAAGTCCACCACTCTGCGTATGGTCGCAGGTCTGGAAGAAATCACCGAAGGCGAGCTGTGGATCGGCAACAAGATGGTGAACGACGTAGCACCTAAGGACCGCGATATCGCAATGGTCTTCCAGAACTCCGCTCTGTATCCCCATATGACCGTGTACGATAACATGGCATTTGCTCTGAAGCTCCGCAAGACCCCCAAGGGCGAGATCGACAAGAAGGTTAAGCAGGCTGCTGAGATCCTGGAAATCACCGAGTACCTGGGCCGTAAGCCCAAGGCTCTGTCTGGCGGTCAGCGTCAGCGTGTGGCTATCGGCCGTGCTATCGTCCGTGATCCTCAGGTCTTCCTGATGGACGAACCTCTGTCCAACCTGGACGCCAAGCTGCGTAACCAGATGCGCGCTGAGATCATCAAGCTGCGCGAGCGTATCAACACCACCTTTATCTACGTTACCCACGACCAGACCGAGGCTATGACTCTGGGTGATCGTATCGTCATCATGAAGGACGGCTTCATTCAGCAGATCGGTACTCCTCAGGAAGTGTTTAACCACCCCTACAACCTGTTCGTTGCAACCTTCATCGGCGCACCTCAGATGAACCTGTTTGATGCAAAGCTGCTGAAGGAAGACGGCAAGTATGCTATCGAGCTGCACGGTCACAAGGTTGTTCTGAGCGAAGAGAAGCAGGCTGCTCTGGCTGCTAATAATGTT
>JAZOWQ010000007.1:0-1770 GCA_045659325.1 Faecousia sp.
CATCATGCATACCAGCAGAGAAGAGAAGCCCACGCTTACGGGACCGATCTTGAAGTGCAGCTGGGACAGGGCTACCGCAAACAGGATAAAGGTTACGGAGATACTCATACGCTTACTGCGGGAGTAGAAGAACTGCTCGGTCAGATGGAACAGGTAACCGATTACCGCGCCCAGTACCAGTGAAGCCACAACTTCCACAATAGGGTCTACAATTACGGAGAAAATATCCACCTGTCCGCTTTCCAGTGCTCTTGCGATACCGAAGGATACGGCAAACACGATAAGGCCTACCATATCGTCCAAAGCAACAACGGGCAGCAGCATATCCGTCAGAGGGCCACGGGCCTTGTACTGGTTGACGACCATCAAGGTGGCGGCGGGGGCAGTGGCGGTGGCGATTGCGCCCAGAATGATACAGGTGGAAACCGGCAGCTTGTCACCCAGCATCAGGTGCAGGAGCAGCAGGGCTACATCTACAAACAGAGTAGCCACCAGAGCCTGGAAAATGGCAACGATGGTAGCCTGGCGGCCGATCTTCCGCAGGGAAGATACACGGAACTCGCTGCCGATGGAGAAGGCGATGAAGCCCAGGGCTACATCGTTGAGAAGACCCAGTTCCTCAACAGCGTGGAAAGAAGTCAGACCCAAACCGGGAACACCCAGCTGACCAAGGCACAGAGGACCCACCAGAAGACCTGCTACCAGGTAGCTGGTAACGTCAGGCAGGTTCAGCTTGGAGGTTAAACGGGACAAGAACAGACCGGCAAACATCGCAATGCCGACCGCAAGCAACGCTTCCATAAAAAGCCTCTTTTCAGTAATAATTTCGTCTGCTATTATAGCACTTTCGTTTCTGGTTTCAAGACTATTTTTGCACAAGAAATGGCAAATAATTGCCTGAAAATTGTGCCGATGTACAATGGTGGAGGATAATGGAAAAACCCGCTGCGCCTTGGCAGCGGGTTCCTCGCGAAAGGGTAGAAAGAAGAGAGGTAGAAAAGAGGATCTACGGAAAGGTATACGGCTCACGGCTTCCGTATCCTTTCTGTTATTAGAATAAGCCAAGGGTTTGAACTTGCCGTGACGGAAATGAAAACAAAATTCGACTATTTTATGAACGGTTCGGATTACAGGCCAAAGTAGCGCTTGGCGTTATAGTAGCAGATATCCTGAACCAGGGCGCCCAGAGTCTTCTCGTCGTTGGGATACTCGCCGTTTTCCACCCAGGTGCCGATGAGGTTGCAGAGAATACGGCGGAAGTACTCGTGGCGGGCGTAGGACAGGAAGCTGCGGGAGTCGGTGAGCATGCCGATGAAGTTGCCCAAAAGGCCCAGGTTGGCCAGGGAGATCATCTGGTTCTGCATGCCGGTCTTGTTATCGTTGAACCACCAGGCGGAGCCGTGCTGGATCTTACCGGGAACCTCGGTGCCCTGGTAAGCGCCGATGAGGGTATCCAGCCACTGGTCGTCAGCGGGATTCAGAGAATAAACGATGGTCTTGGGCAGCAGATCGTCCTTATACAGGGCGTCCATCACCCGATGCAGAGCAGCGGAAGAGTCGGTGACAGCGATGCAGTCGAAGCCGTGGTCGGCGCCCAAGGCGGCAAACATCTTGGAGTTGGGATTACGGAAGCAGGAGAAGTGGATCTGCATGGCCCAGCCGTGGCGGGCATACTCCCGGCCGCAGTGGAGCAGCAGGTAAGTCTGGTAGCCCTCGGTCTCGGCAACGGTGACAGCTTCACCTGCCATGGCCTTCTGGAAGGTGGCCTCG
>JAZOWQ010000008.1:0-4924 GCA_045659325.1 Faecousia sp.
AAGGATGCGACGGAAGCAACGGAAAATGCGATTGCATAGGGATGCCGAGAGGAGCGCTGGAGCGCGAGGGCGTGGAAGATGTAAAAGGCATGAACGGAACAAACTACGCAGCAAGGCACACCATCAAAAACCTACAGAAAATCAAGAACGTCTCCCAGCTCCGGCTGGGGGACGTTGTTTTGAAGGTGCGGGATAAAGATGACAAGGACATGAGGCTGCCGGATCAGTACCGGAAGGGCGGGAACGACTACAGCAAGACATGGGGAGAAACGAACTTCACACACATCGGTACGGTGACGGGCGTGAATCCGCTGCGGATTACACACATGACAAGTCCGACGGCGAAGATCGATAAAAGCATGGGGAACTGGTCATACTTCGGCCAGCTGCCGTGGATCAGCTACGGAGAACAGGCAGAGGAGCAGGAGACCGACTGGGCGACAGTGTGGGCGGAGAGCGGGAAAACAGTCAAGATGAGGGCGAAACCTTCCGCAACATGCCGGACATATTGGGATGTACCGATAGGCAGCGAGGTTATCCTGATGGAGCCGGGGGAAAAATGGAGCGGAATCATATGGAATGGTCGCAGCGGGTACATGATGAGTAAATTCCTGAGAACTGGCACAGATCTGCCGATATACGGGGTAATCATCAACAACCTGACAAAAGAACAGGCGGAGGAACTGGTGAGAATGTACGGCGGCGAGATCACCGCCGGATAATCAGCAAAGAACGGGAGGAGATCGGGATGAGAACTATCAGTTACAGGCTGGGGGATCTGGCCAAAGCAATCATCGACATTGGATATGTGGCAGAAAACGAACGCACCCGCGTCAGGATCGACGCGGGTGATGTTTTTGCCGAATATCCGGAAGCCGTAGCCACGATGACGGTGCAGCCGCCGAAAGGCAGCGCGTATCCGGCCAGCGTGACCAGGGACGGGAACATTGTCATCTGGGACATTATGGACAGCGACCTGGCAAGCCGCGGGCAAGGAGAAATTCAGCTGACGTTCACAGAAGGAGAAACGGTTGTAAAGAGCTGTATTAGCAGGATTAATGTCAGCAGGAGCATTGTCGGCAGCGGAACGGCACCTGAACCGGTACAGGATTGGGTAACAAATGCGAATGAAACGCTGGCGGATCTGGAATACAAGCGCGACAGCGGATACTTTAAGGGAGAGCCGGGAGATCCAGGCGAACCGGGTGAACCTGGACAGCCAGGCCAGGACGGACACACACCGGTGCTGACTTCAAGCAAGTCTGGTAAGACAACAACGATTTTCTCTGACGGTGTGCAGCTGGCACAGATCCAGGACGGCGAGGACGGCAGCGGCGCGGACATTATCGACGACACAGCCGGTGAAGGTGACACCGATAAAACATGGAGCGCTGACAAAATCGACGAAGAGTTTGGCAGCGTTAAGAACGCTATTCAACAGATGCATGCTGTACCGTCAGGCGGTTCATCCGGACAGGTTTTGGGTAAAGCATCCGGTACGGATTACGACCTTGAATGGAAAACTGTTCCCGGAGGGGGAACGGTTGACAGTTCATTATCTACTTCCAGCGAAAATCCTGTGCAGAACAAGGTTATTACAAAGGAAATCAATGCTCTTAAAGATTCAGAAGCATATACATACACAAGCATAACGGACGGAAAATATGTTAAATATGCGGATGGATCAACACCGTCCCTTTCAGGTTCAAAAGTAATTGATTTCCCTGTTGTGGAAAACATGAAAATAAAATACTCTGCAACAATAGGAACACCGGATCTTCGTGGACTTGCATATTATGACATAAACGGTTTTTATATTTCCGGTGTTCAAATGTTGTCAACAGAGCAGACAATCACTGTTCCTGCAAAAGCGGTAAAGTGCAAGGCAACCATTTCAAACGCAGAGCAGATTGCTATTTTTTCATATAACAAAACGATAACAGACAACGTTGTTTCATCTGCATCTGTTGATTATGTGTCAGAACTGACAGGTGGGGAAATTATAACACTGTCAAACGGAACAAGGTATAACAATGCAACAAATAATGAATCAAGCATTGATACATACTCTGGCAATTTTGCATCAGCTAAAGCATCCTGTGAAGCCGGTGATCAGTTTGTTTATTCGGCAAGGTACAATGGAAACAGCAATTACAGAGTATGGGCATTTTATGATTCAACAGGAACAAAAATATCCGATTCTGGGACAATAGCAGAAACATCTGAACACAAGACAATTACTGCTCCTGCAAATGCAAAAACTTTGTATTTTGACTCAATGACAAATGACGGTGTAACACCGTTCCTTTGCAAAGGTCTATATCCTGCTCAACTGTTGGAATCATTAACACCAAGTGCAACAAATCCGTTTGCAAAAATCAATGATGGTGCAGGTCTGTTGTCCATTTTCCATACGGTTGGTTGTATTGGTGACAGCCTGGCGAGCGGTGAATCAGCGTATAAGAGTGGTGGAACAACAGGATACATAGATCAGTATCCGTTCTCATGGGGTCAATGCCTTGCGAGGATGACAGGTAATACATATTACAATTTTTCGCAAGGTGGATTAACAACAAAAACATGGCTGTCATCACAATTTGCAACGGATTGCTTTGACGGAAACCATGATTGCAATGCGTATTTTATAGGACTTGGGCAAAATGATAAAAATGTAAGCATGACGGTAGGAACAACGGCAGATATTAATTTGTCAGATTATACGCAAAACGCTGATACATATTGTGGTAATTATGGGAAAATAATTCAAAAGCTGAAAGAGCTTCAGCCAAAGGCAAAAATATTCTGCTTTACTGATCCAAATCCTCCTATGGATGATAACAATTACAACAATGCAGTAAAAGCAGTTGTACAGTTATTTGACAACTGTTATCTAATTGATCTGTATGCTTATCGTACAAGGTTTATTGGAAGCAGTTTCATAGGACAAAATATGAGGGCGGGTCATTACAACGCAACAGGGTATCAGGAAATAGCGAAAATGATCGCAACGTATGTGGATTGGTTTATCCGTCAAAATGTTTCCGAATTTACACAAGTTGAGTTTATCGGAACGAATTATGAATGGACAACATAACGAAGCCATGAAAAGGGCGCTATTCGCGGTCAAACAAAATGAACTGACAGGGGTGGTTCAGATTGATGGAATAATCAAAACCGGGTATGAATGGTGCTTCACCTACGAACCGGATCAGGAATGCCAGGGAGCCAGCGGGCGGAAGCTCCGGCAGGATTGTGTGTACTGCCCATGCTACACAACAAATAAAACGAAGGAGAAAAAGGAACATGAAAAAAGTAACTGAAATCCTGGCAGCTATCGGCGGGGCAATAGCCTCGTTTTTTGTTAACATGCCGCCGCTTGTGTGGATTCTGCTTGCGGTGATGACAATCGACTATATCACCGGGCTGATAGTGGCGGCGCTGGGGAAAAGCGAGAAGACAGAAAATGGGTACATTTCCTCGCATACCGCGTTTATGGGCCTGATGAAGAAATGCGGTATCCTGATGGTGGTATTACTGTCAAGCCTGCTGGATATGGCGGTAAGCAAAGGTGCGGGAATTACCTTTGAGGCGGTAATGGGTGCGACATGTCTTTGGTTTATTGCATCGGAAGGTTTGAGTATTCTGGAAAATGTGGCGACAATGGGCGTGCCGGTGCCGCGTATCCTGCTGAAAGTGCTGGAAATCATGAGGGAAAAGGGCGACGTGCCGGAAGAAAAGAAACCGGCGGAGGGCAAAGATGATGCAGAACAGTGACCGGAAAACAATTGACGCGGACAAGGCCATTCTGCACTTAACCTTTGCCGGAAGGCGGCTGCTGATCGCTCATATAGTGACATGCATCGCATTTATTATTGCTATTGTGTTCTTCACGACACAAAACACACAGCGGGAGCAGCAGATCATTGAACTGATAAGCAAGCTGCATTGTACAGAGGTGGTGGAGGTACAAAATGGAACAGCACCAGAATGACATCAGCAAAGATGACATCCTGAAAGTGCTGGATCAATACATCCATGTGAGAAGAGACCGGGAGATCATGGCGTTATATCTGACAGACTATCCTGGGAGCCTGGAGAAGCTGGCGGAGGAGTGCGATGTATCGAAAGAAACAGTAAAACGCGCTATCAAAAGATGCGCTTACATATGGAGGTACCTGCCAGGGGATGAGCTGAAAGTGAACTGAAAAAGAGCATAAAGATTGTATAAATAGAGCCGTTTGCGCACTCGCAGACGGCTTTATTTTTTTTGTACAATTTTATCAGAAAAAAAGCGGAGGAACATAGGCATGTGGGTCAAGTGTAATCCGAATCCATTGGGGAAAACAACAGGGGACTGCGTTGTGAGGGCGCTGGCCATCGCAACGGATCAGAGCTGGAGGCAAACATACCGGCAGCTGTGCGAGCTGGGCGAGATCCACGCGGACATGCCAAACAGCAATATGATATGGGGGCTGTATCTGCGGGAAAGAGGAGCGGAACAGTTCCTGCTGCCGGAGAGCTGCCCGGACTGTATTACAGTGAGGGCATTTTGCGACAGGTATCCTGAGGGAATATATGTGATAGGTACCGGCAGTCATGCCGTTTGTGTAATAGATGGGAATCATTACGACATTTTCGACAGCGGCCAGGAAGTGCCGACAATCTTCTGGAGAGTGAAATGAGGAGGGAATGGCTATGGGATACTTCAGTGGTTTTCCGGCAGGGTATCAGCAGATGATGCCGCAGCAGTACACACAGAACAACCAACAGACGGGCCTGATATGGGTGCAGGGAGAGGCAGCGGCAAAAAGCTACCTGGTCGCGCCAGGGTGTACGGTTCCGCTGTGGGACAGTGAGGATAAAGTGATTTATCTGAAAAGTGCGGACGTGAGCGGTATGCCGAGCATGAAGATACTGGACTATC
>JAZOWQ010000009.1:0-18095 GCA_045659325.1 Faecousia sp.
TTGCCAAATCCCGGGCCTGCTGGACAGCCTGTAAGTCCTTATCGAAATCCAAAGAATCACTCCTTTGTTAAATTTACTTGGGTCGCTGGGCCACCTCCGCCACCGCTTCCGCAAAGGCAGAGCAGGCAGCGGCGCAGGCGGGACGGGTGCCGGTAAGCAGACCGCCGCCAAAATTGGTGGGGCTGGGGGGCGGATATAGTTTACATAACTTTACATCTGCCGCTTTTAACGCAAAATCCAGCGCGTACACACTCTCCAAGGGAGGTGCAATCAAATATGCCAAACTGCTGCCCTCGGGAACGCCCGCTTCTTTCGCCAGAAAGCTGCCGCAGCTACTGACCGTATGGGCAAGGTAAGGTACATCCCCTGCCTGTTCAAAACCCACACGCTCCAATGCGCTTAAAGCTGCTTCCATACCGCTGCGCACTGCCCCGGGGGTAGTGGCGCAAAGCACCCCCAGCACCTCCCCGGCATAGGGGGTAGACGCATTGGCTGCGCCGGCATAAAAGCTACTGCCAAAGCACACCTGCACCTCTGCGGACTTGGTAGCCTCGTCCAAGGCGATATAGGTGGCATCGTCACAGTCGGTGGTAATCAGGCCCAAACAGGGATAGCCTGCCGGCGCGCCTAAGGCTTTGCACAAATCCTCACTCGCGGCAGACAGATACTGTACCGCCAAGACATTCACCGGAATCATAGCTTATCCTCCGTGTGCAGGCCTACACCGGACACTTTTTTCTGCAAGATTTTTTCAATCAGCTCGGCAACATACGCACCGGCTTCCACCGCCGGTGTGCCCTGTGCGTGGATATTGGACACCACGGTACGGGAAGATTCCGACACCCCGGTGTGGGGCTTGTAGGTGATATAGGCGGACATACTCTTGTCGGTGACAAGGCCGGGCCGCTCACCCACCAGCACGCACACCAATTCGCACCCGGTGATATCGCCCACTGCGTCACCTGCGCCTACCCGGCAGAATTTTACGAAAATCCCCTGTCCCAGTTCGATGCCCCGGACCTTCAGGCCGTCACGAATGGCCTTGGCGCAGTCCATAGCATTGGCAGCTATCGCCGCAGAGGACAGGCCGTCACCGATGACCAGCTGGACACGGGGTGTGCCGGAGATGGCGGCTTTGATTTTTGCGGCATTTTCCTCGTCAAACCGTCTGCCCTTATCGGGACGGGTCAGGTATTCGTCCTTGTCCTTACACTGGGTTTTCACAGACACAAGGCCGTTTTGGCTTCCAAAATCCTCAGGCAGTTCCGAGAACACCGCATCTTGGGCCGCTGCGTGGTCAGCCCGGAAGCGGAGCATCGTCAGGGTCTTATACCGAGGGCCGGCTCTGCCACTGCCAAGTCTTGCAGGGGTGCGTTCTTTTAAGCGGCGGAAGGCCTTTTCGTCCGCCGGATCTTTCACCATATACAGCTTTCGCAAATCCAGCATGGTCACATCTTCCACAAAACCGCTGTCCACAGGACAGGCGGGGCGGTCCTCATTGTAGACCACGGTTTTATATTCGCTCCCCTTTACCTGTGGCTGGGTGCCGTTCATCTGGCTTAAGATTTCCGCCACCAGATTGGTTAATTCCTGTTTGTTCATATTGCCCCTCCTTTAAAACAAAAGACTGGAGCCGTCGCCGGCTTTTTTCGTCAGCTTGCCGTTTTCCAAAAAGCCCATTTTGTGGAGCCATCGGTCAAATTCCGGAATGGCAGTCTTGCCGGTGAGCTCCCGCAGGGTCACGGTCTCCCGGAAGCCGGTGGTCTGATAGTTCAGCATAATGTCGTCGCCGTGGGGGATGCCCATAAAATAGTTACAGCCGGCAACGGTCAAGAGGGTCGCCAAATTCTCAATGGCATTCTGGTCCGCCTTCATATGGTTGGTATAACAGCAGTCGCAGCCCATAGAAATGCCCGTGAGCTTACCCATAAAATGGTCCTCAAGGCCTGCCCGGGTCACCTGTCGGGCATCGTAGAGATACTCCGGACCGATGAAGCCTACCACAGTATTCACCAAAAACGGCTGGAATCGCTTGGCAAAGCCGTAGCACCGGGCCTCCATGGTCACCTGGTCCGTGCCGTGGTGGGCATCGGAAGACAGCTCAGAGCCCTGCCCTGTTTCAAAGTACATCACATTGGGCCCTTCCGCAGTGCCGTCAGTGAGCAATAAATCTCTTGCGTCCTGCAACGTCTGGGCATTGAAGCCAAAGGCCTCGTTGCCCTTTTGGCTGCCAGCGATGGACTGGAAGATCAGATCACAGGGCGCGCCTGCCCGAACTGCCTTCATCTGGGCGGTGACATGAGCCAGCACGCAAATCTGGGTAGGAATCTCCCAATGCTCCTTGATTTCGTGGAATCGCCGCAGCACCTTGCCTACCTGCTCGGGAGAGTCGGTAACGGGATTCAGACCAATCACCGCATCGCCAGCGCCGAAGGACAGACCCTCTAAAGTAGAGGCGGTGATGCCATCCGGGTCGTCGGTGGTGTGGTTGGGCTGCAAACGGCAGGACAGGGTGCCGGGCAGACCGATGGTGGTGTTACAGTGGGCGGTAACGGGAATTTTCGCCGCGGCATAGATGAGGTCTAAGTTGCTCATCAGCTTGCACACCGCCGCCACCATTTCGGAGGTTAATCCGCGGCTGGCCTTGCGGATATCGTCGGCGGTAGTGTTTTCGTCCAGAATCCACTCCCGGGATTCCGCCACCGTCCAGTTCCGGATTTTTTCATAGGCGGGGGTGTTCACATCGTCCTGGATGATGCGGGTGACTTCGTCGGCTTCATAAGGAACGGCAGGATTTTCCCGCAAATCCCCCAAGGTCAAGGCGGACAGCACCACCTTTGCCGCCACCCGTTCCTGGGCGGTTTCGGCAGCCAGGCCTGCCAGCTTGTCGCCGGTTTTTTCCTCGTTGGCCTTGGCAAGGACATCTTTTACATCCTTAAATGTGTAGGTTTTTCCCAAAAGGGTTGTTTTCAGTTTCATAGAATCCCTCTCATTGTGAAAGAATCAATGTTTTAATGACTACCGGCAGCGCCGGGCCCACCGGCATACCGATGTCCAGAAAGCTCTCATTCTGCAAGCGAATGCGGTCAATGCACAGGCAGGGTTTTGGGTGCGCAAGCAGGCGAATCCCGTGGCCCAGGGCCTTGGCGCAATCCTCCTCCATACACACCAGCAGTTCCCGGTCTTTGCTTCCGGCAACAAGGGTCTTTGCCAGTTCCTGCACCTGTTCGTAACTTGGTGACGGGTAGCCGGACAGTGCCAAAACCACCGTATCTGTATCAAATCGGGTATAGGCATTTGCTACCATTTCCGCCGTTAGCGGCATAGTAAGGGTCGCCACCGGCAGGTTTTTTTTCGGCAGGCTCACACCGTCGTAAAATACCGTAGAGCCGGAAAGCTGAGCGCTATGACAACCGGCTCCGATCACCGTTGCCCGAATGGTCTGCTCCCCCAGCCGGTACTGTCCCCGGCACAGGTCACTTTCCTTGATTGCCCTGCCCAGCAGGACGCCCAAATCCCCGAAGGCGAAGCTTTCGTGGTCGGTTTCGATACAGTCCGCCACGCCCCCGGAAAAGGAGATGACCTCCGGTTTCCGGACAGTCCAGCTACCTGTGTTTTCCTTGGTGGTGAGCTTGTCCAACAAATCGGTTGGGGGGATTAGGCCCGCCGCCATTTGGAGCGCCTGCACGAGGGCATCGGTTACCTGTTTCAGTTGGGCGGCGGTGGGGATTTCTCCCAAGTGTAAATCGCAAAGGCCCTCCAGCACCGGAGAAATATAGGTGACTTTCCCTGCTCCGTCGAACTTCACCAGTCTGCCCCCCACATTCAGACAGCCGGTGGCCACAATATTACCGTTCTCTATATAAGAAAGGTTGCTGGTGCCGCCGCCGATGTCCATATGCAGAACGGTCTTGCCGGTTTTGGCGGAGTAGTCCGTTGCCCCTGCTCCCTTGGCAGATAAGGCACTTTCTAAGTCCGGTCCGGCAGTGGCTACCACGAAATCACCGGCAAAGCCGGAAAGATGGTGGAGGACCTCCCGGGCATTTTCTTTCCGGGAAGTCTCACCGGTGATGATCACTGCGCCGGTGTCCACCTGCTGTTTGGTGATGCCGGCGGTTTGATATTGCGCCTCCACCCAGGCTGCAATCCCCTCTCCGTCCACCAGTTCCCCTGAAATAAGGGGCGTAAAGGTGACAGGGCTTTGATACAAAAGCTTTCGTTCCCCGATGACCATTTCCGGCACGGAGAAGGCGTTACCCTTATTTTCCACCACCAGTTCCGATACAATCAGCTGGGTGGTGGTGGTACCCACATCCAAACCGATGCTCAGCAGCTTATCCAATGCCGGTCACCTGCTGAAGGATCTGGCGCACCAGCTTCTCGTCAGGTCGGACAGGGTTTGTGGCGGAACAGGGGTCTGCCAATGCCGCAGACACAATGGTATCTGTGGCCTGCCGCACCTCCCGGGGTGGGATTCCGGCTTGGGAAAGGGTGGACGGCAGATTCAGCTCTTTCCGCAATCGCTGGAGGGCATTTTTCAGATTTCGCACCGCCACGGTGTCGGCGCTTCCTCCCAGACCTGTCCGACGGGCAAGGTCGGCATATTGGCTGTTTGCGGCGCTGTTGGCCTCCACCACCGCAGGCAGAAGAATTGCGTTCAGCCGACCGTGGGGCAGGTGGAACTGCCCGCCCAAGGCGTGGGAGATGGCGTGGCACAAGCCCAGTCCCGACTGGGAAAAAGCCATGCCCGCCATGGTTGCCGCCTGATGAATCCGCAGGCGCACAGAAGGTTCGCCTGCAAAGGAGGCAGGCAAACGGGTGAATGCCCCATCAAAGGCATCCGCCGCCAAGGCCCGGGAGATTGTGCCGGCATTTGTGGCTACAAAGCTCTCCAATGCGTGGGCGATAATATCGTAGCCCGCATCGGCAATGAGGGTTTTTGGCAGGCTATCCAGCAGGTTTCCGTCCAGAATGGCCATATCCGGCTGGAGTTTACTGTCCACCAGGGGGTGCTTGACCCCGTCGTGGGTCAGGATCGCAAAGTCTGTCACCTCAGAGCCGGAGCCGGAGGTGGAGGGAATTGCCACAAAAGTGATGGGCAGACCGGAAAAATACACCATCGCCTTGGCGCAGTCCATCGCGCTGCCACCGCCCAGCGCCACCACCGTATCCGGCTGGAAGCTTTGCACCAGCGCCGTTCCCTGTGCCGACAACTCCACCGTAGGGTCGGGTCTTACCTCAAAAAAGGTTTCCATCTGCTCTGCTTTGGAGGCGGCCTTCAGCCGTTGTGGCAGGTCGGTTTTCTGAAAATAGGGGTCTGCCACCAACAGCAGTCGCTTGGCGCCCAGTTGGGACAGACCGGCAATTGCGCCGCTCCCGGAGAGAATTTTTGTTTTACAGGAGAAGATTTCCATTGTTACACCGCCTTTTGAAAGCAGTATTTCCCAGTTTGGGGAAAATATGTGCAGGAATATTAGAAACGGTCATACTTTCTCTCCAGCGAGAAAGTATGACCGATTACTGGATTTGACTTATCCCGAAAAAAATGGTAAACTTACTTTACTATGTCCTTTGGGAGGATCCTGTATGCACACCCTGTTTTTTACCTTGTTTGCCGCGTTCATTGTGGCGGCAGACCAAGTAACCAAATATGTAACCGTTGCTAACATCCCTTTGTACGGTGAGGTGGAGGTCCTGCCCGGTGTGGTGGGGCTGACCTATGTGCAGAATACCGGCGCGGCCTGGTCCTCTTTTCAGGGAATGCAATGGTTGTTTGCGGTGATTTTTTTCCTGTTTACTGCGGCCATCATCTGGGAATATAAGAAGAAATCCCTGGGCTTTACCACCTTTGAATGGTGGTGCATCATCGCCGTTTACGGCGGGGGTTTGGGCAATATGATTGACCGGGTGCGGCTGGGGTATGTGGTGGATATGATTGAAACCCAGTTCATTCAGTTCCCCGTGTTCAATGTGGCGGACTGCTTTATCACCTGCGGCTGTATCGCCCTGATTGCCCACCTGGTGCTGTTCAACAAGGACTTTTGGAAAGAGGAAAAGAAAAAATGATTCTCGTTGCGGATATCTCCGGCGAGCGGCTGGACGCCTTTGTGGCCCGGACTGCAGAGGGGCTCACCCGTTCTGCCGCCCAGCGGCTGATTGGAGAAGGTTATGTAAACCGAAATGGTAAGGCCGCCAAGAAAAACGACAAACTGAATATCGGCGACGAAATATCCGTAAAAATCCCCGAGGCAAAGCCTGTGGATATTGTTCCCAAGGAGATTCCTCTGGAAATCGTTTATGAGGATGAGGATGTGCTGGTGATTAACAAGCCCAAGGGGCTGGTGGTCCACCCTGCCGCCGGCCATCAGGAGGATACCCTGGTGAACGGTCTTTTGTTCTCCCACGCAGACCGGCTTTCCGGTATCAACGGGGAGCTTCGCCCGGGCATCGTCCACCGGATTGACAAGGACACCTCCGGTTTGTTGGCGGTGGCCAAGAACGACTTTGCCCACACGGTGCTGGCTTCTCAGTTAAAAGACCATTCTATGGCAAGAACTTATGAGGCCATTGTCTGCGGCAATCTGAAAGAGGATTCCGGCACGGTGGACGCCCCCATCGGCCGTCACCCCACAGACCGAAAAAAAATGTGCGTCACCCAGCGAAACAGCAAGTCCGCTGTCACCCACTGGGAGGTTGTGGCCCGGTACCGTGGCTACACCCATGTGCGCTGCCGCTTGGAAACCGGCCGCACCCATCAGATTCGTGTGCATATGGCGAGCATCGGCCACCCTATTTTGGGAGATACTGTCTACGGACACAAAAAGGCAGAGTTGGGGCTCTCTTCCCAGTGTCTGCACGCAGGGATTCTCTGCTTTGCCCACCCCAGGGACGGACACCCTGTGGTGGTGATGGCGGAGCTGCCCACCTACTTTCAGGAAGTTTTAGAGAAGTTAGCGAGGATGTCTTAAATGGCGCTTTTTGATGATGTATTACTGGCGGTGGATTATGACCGCACCCTCACCGGCCCGGATTCCGTTGTTCCCCAGCGGAACTGGGAGGCGATTCAATATTTTGTGGAAAACGGCGGCACATTTACCATGAACACCGGCCGCAGCACCACCACTATGCGGGATTTGCTCTACACCCTGCCCAACAACGCGCCCCTGCTTCTGTACAACGGCTCTGCCGCTTGGGATAAAGACCATTTGATTGACTTGAAAATCATCGACCTGCCCCTGTGGGAAGTGTTGGATGCAGTGGGAGCGGCTTTTCCGGAGATGAATCTGGAGATTCAGGCGGTGGACAACCACTATCTGCTGAATCCACGGGAGGAATTCGTGGCATTGTATGACAAAATGCACTGGGGCTGGGCAGAGGCAGAACACGGCAAGGATTACGGTCCTTTTATCAAATTTGCGTCCTACGGCCCTGTGCGGAAGCCCTATATGTCCAATATGTATGAATGCAGCGATGCAGATCAGGCCCGGTTTGATGAGCTGGACGCTTTTATCCGTCAGCATTGGGGCGACAAGGTGGAAGTGTTCCGGGCCGCTCCCCGGATTATCGATGTTCACGCCAAGGGTGTGAGCAAGGGCGCTGCCGCTGTGGAATTAAAGAAAAAGCTGGGCAAAAAAATCCTGGTTTGCGTAGGCGATGCGGACAACGACATCACGATGCTGGACGCGGCAGATTATGCTTTCTGCCCCGCTGACGGGGTGGTTGCCGCCCGGTATGAAACCGTGTGTAACTGCGGCGACGGCGCGGTTGCGGATGTAATTTACAAAAAAATTCCGGAAATTCTGGGTATTTTACCTTGACAGAATCCATTTCCTGTGCTAATATCTTATAGCTGAATCGCTCAGGATTTAAGGATTCGCGGGTGTAGTTCAATGGTAGAACACCAGCCTTCCAAGCTGGATACGCGGGTCCGATTCCCGTCACCCGCTCCATAGAAATGCGCCAGTAGCTCAGCAGGATAGAGCAACTGCCTTCTAAGCAGTAGGTCGGGGGTTCGAATCCCTCCTGGCGTGCCAAACAAGTTTGGTAGAGCAATCATATGGTGGGTATAGTTCAATTGGCAGAGCACCGGATTGTGGTTCCGGGCGTTGTGGGTTCGAGTCCCATTACCCACCCCATAAAAATAAGTGGTGACCAAAAGGTCTCCTCTTATTTTTATCGGTGGGTGGGACTCGAATAATATAAATGCAACGCGGATGAGCGTTGCTGGCGAGGCTCCGCCCGAGCCACACCTTTATTTTTGCCTTTGGCAAAAATGCAAACGAGTCCCTTACCCACCCCAAGCAAACAGTTTGTCTATCTTTTCTGGTAATAGGCCTTAAATAATTATTTGTTGAATCCTCTTGTTTCGTCTGCTATAATGATAAAAAACAGCAAAAGGCAGGTGGAAATATGGCTTGCAGAAAGGATTTTATTGCAGTATTTGACTCCGGTGTGGGCGGCATCAGCGTTCTGAAGGAGCTGGTTGCCTTAATGCCCGGGGAAAACTATTTGTACTTCGGCGACTCCGCCAACGCCCCCTACGGAAAAAAGACCACAGAGGAGGTGCGGGAACTGACCCTGCAAAACGCAAATATGCTTTTTGCCCGGGGCGCAAAGGCCTTGGTCATTGCCTGTAACACCGCCACCTCCGCCGCCATTGATTATCTGCGGGCCCAGTTCCCGGACAAGCTTATTTTGGGTATTGAGCCTGCTCTGAAGCCGGCGATCCAGCAATTCCCCACCGGCAACATCGGTATTATGGCCACAGATGTGACCCTCCGGGAGGAGAAGCTCCAGCGGCTGATGGCCCAGTTTGACACCGCCAAGGTGGTGCGGATTGCCGCCCCGGGGTTGGTGGAACTGATTGAAGCCGGTAAGGCAGACCAACCGGAAGCTGAGGCTCTTCTCCGGCAGATTCTTGCCCCCTATGTGGGCAAATTGGATGCGTTGGTGCTGGGTTGCACCCATTATCCCTTTGTGAAAGAGCCCATCTGGCGAATCTTGGGCGAGAAAACCGTCCTCTTTGACGGGGGCGCAGGCACAGCCCGGCAGACCCGCCGGTGCCTGGAACAGGCAGGCCTCTTAAATGCGGGTGAAGGCTCTGTGACCATGGAAAACTCCGCCGGCACTCCGGCATTACTGAAACTGTCCTATCAGCTTTTGGAAAAATAATACACCTTTTTCCGTTGCTTGCAATTCGTTTTCCGGTATGATAAAATAAGGCAACACTACTTTAAGGAGATTTATAGTGGCCAAGTATTTGACTGTTTTTCTTATTTCTATGGTGCCCATTATCGAACTGCGAGGCGCTATGCCGATTGCCCAGGGTATGGGGATTCCCTTCCCTCTGGCCCTGCTGATTTGCGTGATCGGCAATATGATTCCCGTGCCTTTTATCTACTTTTTCGCAAGAAAAGTGCTGGTTTGGGGCTCTAACAAGCGGTTTATTGGGAAATTTTTCCGGTTTTGTCTGGTGAAGGGCGAGCACGCCGGTCAAAAGCTGGTTGCCAAGACCGGACGGGGCGGATTGTTCGTTGCCCTGATGCTGTTCGTGGGCATTCCCATTCCCGGCACCGGCGCCTGGACCGGCGCTCTGGGGGCAAGCTTTTTGGATATGGGCTTTAAGTCCACGGTGCTGTCCGTTTCCCTTGGTGTGATTTTAGCCGGTATCATTATGGCCCTGGCCACCACCGGCGTATTTGCCGTATTCGGATTTTAGGAGGTTTTTCTATGGACTGCATTTTCTGTAAAATCATCGCCGGGGAGATTCCCTCCACCAAGGTCTATGAGGACGAACTGGTGTTTGCCTTCCGGGATATCAACCCCCAGGCACCCACCCACATTTTGGTGATTCCCAAGGCACATATTGCCGGTGTTTGCGATATCACCCCTGAGAACAGCGCTGTGGTTGCCCACATTTTTGAAGTCATTCCGGGAATTGCCAAGGCAGAGGGCCTGGAAAATGGCTATCGGGTGGTAAGTAACTGCGGAAAGGATGCCGGTCAGACCGTATTCCACCTCCACTTCCATATTTTGGGCGGTAAGGAATTGGCCATAGATATGGCTTGACAAATTCTGCCAAAGCATTATAATGTAATCAATCGCATAGTAGCTAGTCTTCGGGGAGCCGGCGCACCGGCTGAGATAAGACTTTTTCGTCTTGACCCGTGAACCTGATACGGTCAGTACCGTCGTAGGAAAAGATGCACAAATGAGATGCCTTCTGTATCGCATTGCACCTAGACGGGTTGCAATGCGGTAATTTTATTTCAGGAGGTTTGCAAAATGGCAAACAAAACAAGACGCATCACCGAAAGCGCAATGCTTTTGGCGGTGGCAATTGTACTGGAGCTGGTCTCCAAGATGTTCATTCCGGAAATGCCCTTTGGTGGACAGGTCACCCTGGTCAGTATGCTCCCGGTGGTACTGATTTCTTATCGGCACGGCGTAAAGTGGGGTCTGTTCTCCGCCTTTGTTTACGCGCTGCTGGAAATGGCGCTGGGTGCAAAAACTGTCAGCGCTGCTTTCCTGCCCGGCTATTTCGGAGACAATGCAATGATTTTCAATGCATTGTTAATGTGCCTGCTTGACTATATCGTGGCATTTACGGTACTGGGTCTCGGCGGCATCTTCCGTAACCGCATCCAGAAACCCGGTTTGGCTTTGCTGTGTGGTTCTCTGGTTGCCTTGGGTCTGCGGTATCTGACACACATCGCTTCCGGCTACATTCTGTTTTCTTCCTATGCTGAGTGGTTCTTTACCCAGGATGGTTTCCCCGCCTGGGGTGCTATGCTGGTAGAAACCCTTAACCCTGTCGCCCTTGGTCTAACCTATAGCGTGGTGTACAACGGATTCTATATGATTCCCGAAATCATTTGCACCGCTGTCATCTCTGTGCTGCTGGCCCGTGTGCCGAAAATTGTAACAAAGCTCAACTAAACAAAACCGGGAGAGTCTTTCGACTCTCCCGGTTTTCATTTACATAGCTGTGATGACGAAATAACCCAGCACGGCAATACCCAGGATAATTCGGTAAACGCCAAAGGCTTTGAAGCTGTGATTCCGCACATATTCCATCAGGCCCTTAATTACCAGCAGACTCACGATAAAGCTCACCACGCAGCCCACGGCCAGCACACTGATTTCTGTGCCGGTGGGCACAGCGGCTTCGCCGCCCATAATATCCAGGCCGTATTTCAGCACCTTCAAGGCGCTGGCGCCCAGCATGGTGGGAATTGCCAGGAAGAAAGAAAATTCTGCGCCGGCGCTCCGTCCCACTCCCAGCAGAATTGCGCCCAAAATGGTAGAGCCGGAGCGGGATGTACCGGGAATCAGGGCCAAGCACTGGAACGCGCCGATGAACAGGGCGGTTTTATAGTCCAAGGCGTAGACATTTTCAATCTGCCTGCCCCGGGCCTTGTTACCCTTTTCCAAAAACAGGAAGGCCACGCCGTAGACTGCCAGCGCGATGGCCACCACCACATAGTTATACAGGTGTTCGTCCATCCAGTCGTCCAGCAGCAAGCCGATCACCGCCGAGGGCAGCACCGCCACAATCACCTTAAACCACAGATTCCAGGTATCTTTTTTTCGGGCCAAATCCTTTTTGGGAGAAAAGGGGTTCAGCTTATGGAAGAACAGCACCAGCACTGCCGCAATGGCGCCCAGCTGAATCACCACCTGAAACATCTCATAAAAGGCATCGGTGACATTCAGCTTAATAAACTCGTCCAGCAGAATCATATGTCCGGTGGAGGAAATGGGCAGCCATTCGGTAATACCCTCCACGATGCCAAACAGCACCGCCTTCAACAATTCAAGAAATGTGGTCATAATAACCTCCTAACCTGTTTGCTTTATCATATCATCTCAGATGTTTTTTCGCAAGCAAATTTATGTCGTTCACATTTTAGCCTGAGCAATATAATCCGAACCCGTTTCAGAGCCGTGCGACCGCCCTGATGCTGCGTTGCAGCTTTTTGAAGGGCACAAAGCACATCTGCAAAGCTGCGCCTTGCCTCAGAACGGTCACACGGCTCTGAAATCTGTGACCTAAGCGGGATGGATGATTGGGTCAGGCAATCTTTAATGAAGCAGATGGGCTGACGCCCATCAATGAATAAAAGGAAGACTGAGCAAATCAGACGCCCGCTTAGGCGGATTCGGATTATATTGCTCAGGCTAGGGGTAAACTATTTACAAAAAATTCACCGCAAACGGGAAAAATGCGTTATAATAGAAGAAAAGCTAACTTCAGGAGGTTACCGCTATGGCAATTTCTGTTTTGATTGTGGAAGACGATCCCAATATCCGGGAGCTGCTGCAGATGTATCTGGAAAAGGACGGCTATGCCGTCACCCTGGCCAATGACGGCGGTCAGGGTTTGGAGAAATTTCGGACCATCAAGCCGGATTTGGTGCTGCTGGATGTGATGATGCCGGTGATGGACGGCTGGGCGGTATGCAAGGCCATTCGGCAAGATAGCAACACCCCGGTGATTATGCTCACCGCCAAGGGTGAGACGGACGACAAGGTGATGGGTCTGAAAACCGGCGCTGACGATTATATCACCAAGCCCTTTGAGATGAAGGAGCTGCTGGCTCGCATTGAGGCGGTGCTCCGCCGCTCTGACCGGGGGACTGAAGAAAAGAAGGCCCGCCGGCTGACCTTTGACAAGCTCACCATTGATATGGACGCCTTTGAGCTGACGGTGAAGGGCAAAAAGGTGGACACACCCCCCAAGGAGATGGAGCTTCTGTTCTATTTGGCCTCCTCTCCCAACCGAGTCTACACCCGCAACCAGCTGTTGGATGAGGTGTGGGGCTTTGACTATTTCGGCGACTCCCGGACTGTAGATGTGCACATCAAGCGCCTGCGGGAAAAATTAGAAGGGGTTTCCACCAAGTGGAGCCTGAAAACCGTTTGGGGCGTTGGGTACAAATTCGAGGTGCTGTAATTTTTTGGGAATGCAGAATTGAAAATTGCGGGCGAATAATATCCGCCCCTACGTATTCTTACGATACCTTATACAAAAAAGGCGCAACCCGATTTGGGTTGCGCCCTGTTTGTTAATGCGGTGTTTTCCCTTAACTGCCGAAGAATTCGCCTTTGAGTTTCAGACCAACGGGGGTGTCTTCGTAGTTGCTGGAAGTGATGGTCAATTCAGCCATACCTGTCCGTTCCAGGACGACCGTTTTTTTCACAGTCCAGACTTCGTTGCCGTTGTCGTCCCAGTCAAGGCTTAAAAATTCAGCCGTTATCACACCGTTTTCTTCCTTATAGCGGCGGTCGCTGTAGTTGTCCATACCCCAGCCGTCGTAGATGTATTCCACGCCGTCAACGGTCCTGAGCATTTCCCCATCCGCATATTCTGCGCGGATCTGGTCAATGGTCATATTCCATTTCTTGCCGAATTTTTCTAAAGAGGTCAGTTTTGTGTAGCTAACATTGAAGCCCTGTGCTGCTACGCTTTCAAAGAAGTCATAAGAACCTTGGATCAGTTCGCCATCGCCCTTGATTACAAAGGACCAGGAGGATTGTCCCACGGGAACAAAATCCGCATTGGGCTGGCCGCAGACGGTGCAGTCAGCGGTGAAAGTGTGGCTGCCCTTGCTGCCCTCGGTTGCGCCACAGGTAGCGCAGGTCTTGGGAGCGGTGCAGGTAGCTGCGCTCCAGCTATGGGTATGGGCAGGGGTAGTGGGCTTGGGGGGCTCGGTAGGCTTCGGTGCCTCAGTGGGCTTGGGTGCTTCCGTAGGCTGTGTTCCCTCGGTTGCCTGAGCACCCTGGGTGGCTTCGGTGTTTTCCGTATTCTGAGGTGTAGTTGCATTCTCGGTAGCACCGGTAGTGCCTTCATTTTCTGTCGCGCCGGTTGTACCGGTGGTGTTACCGGCAGTGTCGCCGTCAGTCTTCTTGCCGCAGGCGCACAGAGACAGGCACAGAGTCAAAACGAGCATCCATACAATCGCTTTTTTCATTCTACATACCTTCTTTTTCTCTTTATTGGGGTCTGTATCCGCAGACCGGGCTCTATCTTCCATTATACGCCTGCTTTTTTATTTTGCAAGTGCTGTTTTTTGTTTCGGAAGTGTAAACTTTTCCGGGTTTTGTTGCATTGTCCCCTGCTTTTGATTATAATATTTGCAACATAACAGAAGTAAACCCCATTTTGACATAACAATGAGGTAACCCATATGAAAACCACCTTCAGCCGCGCATTTTTTACTGCGGCTATGATTCTGCTGGCCGCGCTGGTGCTGGTGGGCGCATCCTTTCAGGTGCTGGTACGGAATCTGATGGTCCGGCAGGTGCAAAGCAGCCTGAAAGAGGACTGCGCCACCATTTCCAAGCTGGCCACCGCCTATTATGCCGAGGGGTCTGTCTCCCGGCAGGACTTCTTTGCCACCCTGTCCGTTGCCACCCGGGTCAGCGGCGCCGATGCAGTGATTTGCGACTCCAAGGGCCGGCTGGTGCTGTGCTCCGAATCCCCTTTGGGCTGTAAGCATCAGGGCATGGTGATTCACGAGGGGTATCTGCAGGAGGTCTTTGAGGCCGGAATGGTGTCGGATATGGGTCTGGTGGAGGGTCTTTACGAGGAAACCCGGTATGTGGTGGGTATGCCCATTATGGACCGGTTTGACCAGCGGCCTGTGGGGCTTGTGATTGTGTCCACCCCCGTATCCTCCGCCCTGTCCCTGCTGGATAAGCTGGCGGATACCTATTTATTAATCTGTGTGCTGGTAGTCGCCATTTCGGTACTGGTCATCACCCTGATGGCCCGCCGGCAGAGCTCCCCCCTGAAAGAAATGGCCAGGGCCGCCAGCGATTTCGGACACGGCCGACTGGATGCCCGAGTTGCCATTGACGAAACCTCCCCCCAGGAGGTACAGGAGCAGGCGCTGGCCTTTAATAATATGGCCTCCTCTCTCCAGAAAAGCGAATACCAGCGGCAGGAATTTGTGGCCAATGTATCCCACGAGCTGAAAACACCCATGACCACCATTTCCGGCTTTGTGGACGGTATGCTGGACGGCACAATCCCCCCGGAAAAGCACAGCCATTATATGGGTCTGGTTTCTCAGGAGACGAAACGGCTGAGCCGTTTGGTGCGGAGTATGCTGGACATCTCCCGTATGCAGGACCAGGAAAGCTTCCCTCCCGAATCCATCAGCCGGTTTGACCTGTGCGAGTGCATGGGCAAGGCGCTGATTACCTTCGAGCAGAAGATTTTGGATAAAGAGATTTCCGTGGATGTGGATTTCCCGGAATACCCGGTTTACACCCAAGCCAACCCCGACGCCATCACCCAGGTGGTGTACAATCTGGTGGACAACAGCGTAAAATTCTGTCCCCAGGGGGGTGCGCTGTCCGTGTCCGTCCGGGTGGGGGGTAACAAGGTGTATGTCACCGTGGGCAACGACGGTGAGACCATTCCCCCGGAGGAGCTTCCCTTGGTGTTTGACCGGTTCCACAAGCTGGACAAGAGCCGGGCTCAAAACCGGGACGGCTGGGGTCTGGGTCTTTACATTGTGAAAAATATCATTGACCGTCACGGGGAGAATATCTCCGTCTCCAGTCAGAACGGAAAGACGGAATTTACCTTTTCCCTTCCTTTGGTGAATTAAGAGGTTTATTTATGGACAATCGCTACTATGAATACCGCACCGGGCAGACTCAGCCTGAGAAAAGCAGCCGTGGGCTGATTGCCTTTCTGCTGATTTGCGTCATCTTGTTAGGGGGTGTTGTCAGCATCCTGAGCCTGATGAACATTCACTTACTGGCCAAGCTCCAGCAGGCAAACACAGAAACGCCCCTGTCTTTTGCCCAGGGGGATACCACCCCCGTGGAGCCGGAGGGGGTTTCCCTCACGGTGGCAGGCATCACTGTGCAGGAGCTGCCGGAACTGTATCAGCAGCTATATGACCTGCCGGCGGGCCTGTATGTGGTGGACGCGCCGGAAAACGGGCATATTGCCCCAGGAGATGTGCTGACCCAATTTGACGGCGCTGCCGTTACCACACTGGAAGAATTGAACACATTATATAGCCAGAAGAAATCCGGAGACCGGCTCTGGTTCACCTTCCACCGACAGGGAGAAGATTTCTCCTACTCCACATTTTTTAGCAATTAGGAGGTCCTATGGAACCCATTTACACACAAACCTTTCCTCTCTCCCACATCCATGTGGACCGGTTTGGCCGCATCACACCTGCCGCCATTTTGTATCTGGGCCAGGAGGTAGCCGGCCAGCACTGCGCCCTGCTGGAGGTGGACCACGAAACCCTCTCTAACAGAAATCTTTTCTGGGCAGTGACCCGGAATCGGGTGCAGATCACCCGTCTGCCCCGACTGGGAGAGACCGTCACCGTGGAAACCTGGCCTATGCCTACCACCCGGGTGGCCTACCCCCGTTCCATTGTGGCCTATGATGAGGCAGGCAAGGAGCTGTTACGCTCCATCAGCCTGTGGGTCTTGATGGACAGCCGGACCCGGGGTATGCTGCTGCCGGGAAAAAGCGGCATTACCGTTAACGGCACCCTCGCCGGCACCGAGCTGGCCCCTCCCCACGCCATTGCCGCCCGCCCTTTGGCAAACACAGTCAATCGGACAGTTGGCTTTTCCCTGC
Source organism: Faecousia sp. (assembly GCA_045659325.1). Lineage (GTDB taxonomy): Bacteria > Bacillota > Clostridia > Oscillospirales > Oscillospiraceae > Faecousia. Next base: position 16,622 of record JAZOWQ010000009.1, read on the forward strand.
TGGACCGGAACGGCCATATGAACAACACCCGGTATATGGATTGGGTGTACGACTTGCTGCCCAGCGCCTTCCATGAGGACCATCCGGTACGGGAATTTACCGTCTGCTACCTGAATGAGGCCCGGGAGGGTGAGGAAATCGCCCTTTCCTATGAGCTGTCCCAGGAAGCTGTCTTCACAGTAGACGCCCAGCGGGAGGGCAGTCGAATCTTCTCTGTTCAACTACAATTTTGATATGTTTTCTGTCAACCCCCTGTAATCTTTGTAACTTTCCCCAAAAATAGGTAAATTTCGGGCAAACCCCTGCGAATTTTCAATTTGCAGGGGTATTTTTACGCCTACCCTGTGGGTAACTCTGGGGAAAATGGGGATAACTCCGGTTTCCATAATCCTGTGGAAAACTCCACAAAAAACAATTATGTAAACTATGTGTTTCGTCGACGGTTTGTTAGACTTCGTAACCAAAAACGCCCCATTTCCCCAACAGGAATATTTGTAGCAAAAAAATGACAAAAAATGCAAAAATAATGATAGACATTCTTTTCTTCCTATGGTATGATGTATGCGGTGGAAGTTGGATTTTCGCAAGCTTTACCACCGAAATACTTTAAATCAGCGGCGCCGCCGCATACTATTTTTAGGAGGAAACCGATATGCAAATCAATCTGGAAAAGTATGGCATTACCGGTACTACCGAGATTGTCTACAATCCCACCTACGAGCAGCTGTTCGAGGCTGAGATGGACCCCACCCTGGAGGGCTTTGAGAAGGGTCAGCTCACCGAGCTGGGCGCTGTCAACGTTATGACCGGTATCTACACCGGCCGTTCCCCCAAAGACAAGTTCATCGTTATGGACGACACTTCCAAGGACACCGTGTGGTGGACCTCCGAGGAGTTCGCTAACGACAACAAGCCCGCTTCCGTAGAAGCTTGGAAGGCTTGCAAGGAACTGGCTATGAAGGAGCTGTCCAACAAGAAGCTGTACGTCATGGACCTGTTCTGCGGCACCAACCCCGACACCCGTATGGGCATCCGCTTCGTTATGGAAGTGGCATGGCAGGCTCACTTTGTTAAGAATATGTTCATCAACCCCACCGAGGAAGAGCTGGCTAACTTCGAGCCTGACTTCATCGTTTACAACGCTTCCAAGGCTAAGGTCGAGAACTACAAGGAGCTGGGTCTGAACTCTGAGACCGCAGTTCTGTTCAACCTGACAAGCAAGGAGCAGGTGATCCTGAACACTTGGTACGGCGGCGAAATGAAGAAGGGTATGTTCTCCATGATGAACTACTACCTGCCTCTGGCCGGCATGGCTTCCATGCACTGCTCTGCTAACACCGACATGAACGGCGAGAACACCGCTCTGTTCTTCGGTCTGTCCGGCACCGGCAAGACCACTCTGTCCACCGACCCCAAGAGACTCCTGATCGGCGACGACGAGCACGGCTGGGATGACAACGGCGTGTTCAACTTC
>JAZOWQ010000010.1:0-12114 GCA_045659325.1 Faecousia sp.
TGAGGAGAATTCCTATATCAAAGCAAAGGCCGTTATGGAGGCCACCGGCCTGCCTGCTTTGGCAGACGATTCAGGCATCGCGGTGGACGCATTGAACGGTGAGCCGGGCATCTACTCCGCCCGCTATGGCTTTGATGAATCCCTGGACGATTGGGGCAGATTGGAACTGTTGCTAAAGAATACTGAGCATGTTCCCGACGGCCAGCGGCAGGCGCAATTTGTCTGCGTGATTACCATGGTCACCCCCGACGGCAAGACTATTCAGGCCCGGGGCGAGATTCACGGTGAGTTGCTCCGTGCACCTGTAGGGGAGAACGGCTTCGGTTACGACCCTATTTTCTACTATCCGCCCATGGGAAAATCCACCGCGGAAATGTCTCCGGAGGATAAGAATCAGGTGTCCCACCGAGCCAATGCTTTGAAAGCATTTTATGAGAAATTAAAGGAGGCAGGTTATGCTGACAAGTAAGGAACGGGCTGAACTCCGCGGACAAGCCACCACCATTGATACTACTTTGATGGTAGGCAAGGGTGGCGTGACGGAAGCGGTGATCGCCGAAGCTGAGAATCAGCTGACTACCCGTGAACTGGTAAAAGGCAAAGTGCTGGAAGGCGCAATGATGACCCCCAGAGAGGTATGCGACGAGCTTTGCGAAGCCACCGGCGCGGAAGGTATTGCCGTGATCGGCACGAAATTTGTAATTTACCGCTTCAGCGAAAAGCTGCAGGCAGAGCGGAATCAAACCGGCCGCGCCAAGCGCAAGGACACCCCTGCCGGTAAGAGAAACCCTGTCCGTAAGGGTGCGCAGGCTCGCCGTCAGGCGGCAAGAAAAGTCCGCGAGCAGCGGAATGAATACTTCCGACAGCAGGCCATCGACAAGGCAATTGAGCGGGAAAGAGAAAAGCAACTACGAAATTCCGACTAATCAAAAGGGGGGCGTAGGAATTGGAGCGGATTGGTATTTACGGCGGTACCTTTAACCCACCCCATGTGGGGCATATCCGTGGGGCGGAGTATGCGATCCGCGCTCTGCAGCTGCAAAAGCTGCTGCTGATTCCCTCTTGTATTGCGCCCCATAAAGCGCTCCCTGTGGATTCTCCCACACCTGCCCAGCGGGCCGAGATGCTGGAACTGGCAAAAGGGGAGAAGATGGAACTTTGCGACATCGAGCTGACCCGCGGCGGTACCAGCTACACCTATGAAACAGTGGAAATCTTGGCACAGCAGTATCCGGGCAAGGAGCTGGTTCTGTTGATGGGAACAGATATGTTCCTCTCCTTCCTTACTTGGAAAGAGCCCCAAAGAATTCTGGATAAAGTATCTCTTGGCGTTCTCTACCGGGGAGATATGGACGAACTAAACCAAATTGCTACCCAAAAGAAAGTTTTGGAATCCCAAGGCGCGAGGGTATATCTGATTGAAAACCCTGTAACCGCCATTTCCTCTACCCAACTGCGAAGAATGCTGGTATTTCGCTGCGCAAGTGCATTTCTGCCGGAGAGTGTGAAACACTATATCCGGGAACACAATCTGTACGGCGCAGAAACCAACTACCGAAACCTTCCGATGGAAGAACTGGAACAGGTAGTCGTGAGCCTGCTCAAGCCTAACCGGGTGGCCCATGTGCTGGGCTGTCGGGATACGGCAATGGATTTGGCAAAGCGCTGGGGTGCAGACGTTACCGATGCCGGTCGTGCCGGTCTTCTCCACGACATTACCAAGGCGCTGGACGGTCCGCTCCAATTGACTTTGTGCGCCGAATATGGTATTGTTTTGGGTGAATTTTCCAAACATAACCCCAAAACCCTTCACTCTCTCACAGGCAGTCTGGTGGCAGAGCGGATTTTCGGGGAAAACAAGCAAGTGGTGGATGCCATCTGCAGCCACACTACCGGCAAAGCCGATATGAATACCTTGGAAAAAATCCTATATGTGGCCGATTATATGGAGCCTAACCGGGATTTTCCCGGCGTAGAAACGCTGCGGCACCTTGCTTATACGGATTTGGACAAGGCGTTGAAAACGGGTCTGGAAATGACCCTTCAAATGCTCAAGAAAAACAATCAGGAAATTTCTCCGGCCTCTGCCGAGGCAATCGCCTTTTTGGAGCAAGCCGGTGTATAACTTACGAGGAAGGAAAGAAAGTATGTTAAGTGCAAAAGAAGTTGCCTACCAAGTAACCAAGGCTCTGGACGACAAGAAGGGTCTGGATATTAAACTTTTAAAAATTGACGAGGTAAGCTCCCTTGCAGATTATTTCATCATCTGCACCGGTACTTCCAATACCCATGTCAAAACCCTCTGCGACCACGCAGAATATACCCTGGAACAGCTGGGCGAGCCTATGCTGGGCAGAGAGGGTCATCGTGGCAACACCTGGGAACTGCTGGACTACGGTAGCGTAGTTGTCCATGTGTTTACCGAGGAAGCAAGAGAATTCTACTCCCTGGAGCGCCTGTGGGCAGATGCCGAACAGGTGGATATCCGGGATATTGTGAAGGAACAGTGAGGAAACGGCAATGATTTACGAGCATCAGAAAGTAGAAGCCAAATGGCAAAAATACTGGGAAGAGAATAACACCTTCCATACCGATGTTTGGGATTTCTCCAAGCCCAAATACTATGTTTTGGATATGTTCCCGTATCCCTCCGGTGTAGGCCTGCATGCCGGTCACCCGGAAGGCTATACCGCAACGGACATTATGTCCCGTATGAAGCGTATGCAGGGTTATAATGTTCTGCACCCTATGGGTTACGACTCCTTCGGTTTGCCTGCGGAGCAGTATGCCGTGGATACCGGCAATCACCCCAACGGCTTCACTCAGGCCAATATCGAGACTTTCTCCAAGCAGCTGAAGGAACTGGGCTTTGACTATGACTGGTCCAAGGTGATCGCAACCTCCGACCCGGACTTCTACAAGTGGACCCAGTGGATTTTCAAGAAGCTGTACGAAAAAGGTTACGCCAAACGGATTGAGATGCCTGTAAACTGGTGTGAAGCGCTGGGTACTGTGCTGGCCAACGACGAGGTCATCGACGGCAAGTCTGAGCGTGGCGGCTATCCTGTCGTTAAGAAAATGATGATGCAGTGGGTCATTGACCAGCCTGCCTTTGCGGAAAAGCTCCTGGAAGGCTTGGGCGAGATCGATTGGCCCGAATCCACCAAGGAGATTCAGCGCAACTGGATCGGTAAGTCCACCGGTGTAGAGGTAGACTTCAAACTGGTCGGCGGCGGTGAATTTTCCATCTACACCACCTGTATCGAAACGATCTACGGTATCACCTTTATGGTTTTGGCTCCCGACGGCAAGATTACCGAATCCTTGCTGGACCGGGTAGAAAACCGTGCAGAGGTGGATGCTTATATTGCCGAGGCTGCCAGGAAGAGCGAAATTGACCGTACCGATGCCAGCAAGACCAAGACCGGCTGCAGACTTGAGGGCGTATATGCCATTAACCCCGTCAACGGCAAGGAAGTGCCTGTGTTTATCGGCGACTTCGTTTTGGGTAACTACGGTACCGGCGCCGTTATGGCTGTTCCCAGCCACGACCAGCGTGACTTTGAGTACGCAATTGCCCATAACATTCCTATGATTCAGGTTATCGAGGGCCGTGATGTATCCGAATGCGCTTTTGAGAAGCAGGACTACTTAGGCAAGGGCTGCAAGCTCATTAATTCCGAGGAATTCACCGGCCTGACCGTGGAAGAGGCTAAGGAAGCCATCACCACCAAGCTGGAAGATATGGGCGTTGCCAGAAGAAAGAACAATTACCACTTCCGTGAGTGGATCTTCGCCCGTCAGCGCTACTGGGGCGAACCTGTTCCTTGTGTGTATACCGAGGACGGCAAGACTGTGTTCCTGCCGGACAGCGAACTGCCTCTGATTCTGCCGGAACTGGAAGACTACAAGGGTAAGGGCGGCAAGGCACCCTTGGAGAACGCGGAAGAGTGGAAGCAGTATGACCAAGATGGCATCAAGGGTCTGCGTGAGACATCCACTATGCCCGGTTCTGCCGGCTCTTCCTGGTACTTTATGCGCTACATCGACCCCAAGAACGAGAATGCTTTCTGTGACCCCGAACTGTTGAAGCACTGGATGCCTGTTGACCTGTATATCGGCGGTCCTGAGCATGCGGTGGGCCACCTGATTTACTCCCGTATCTGGACCCGTTTCCTGTACGATAACGGCCTGTGCCCCGTAAAGGAACCCTTCAAGAAGCTGGTTCATCAGGGTATGATCCTGGGTGAGAACGGCATCAAGATGGGTAAGCGTTTCCCCGAATTTGTGGTCAATCCCAGCGATGTGGTCCGGGAATACGGCGCGGATACCCTGCGTCTTTATGAGATGTTTATGGGCCCTCTGGAAGTGTCCAAGCCCTGGAGCACCACTGGTGTGGCCGGTGCCAAGAAGTTTATTAACCGTGTGTGGAATTTCTTCACCGAACCTGCTAACATCACTGATACGGACGACGGCAAGCTGACCAAGGTTTACCACCAGACCGTCAAGAAGGTGACGAGTGACTTTGAACAGCTGGGCTTCAATACCGCGATCGCTCAGATGATGGTCTTTGTCAACGAGGTTTATAAGAACGGAACTTGTCCCAGAGCGTATGCCGAGGGCTTCGTTAAGATGATCTCCTGTATCATTCCCCACGCCGGCGAGGAAATCTGGCAGGCACTGGGTCACGACACTACCATTGCCTACGAGTCTTGGCCCACCTATGATGAGGCTAAGTGCAAGGATAGCGAGGTTACCTTTGCTGTGCAGGTCAACGGAAAAATGCGTGGCACTGTAGTTATGGAAGCCGATTTGGATAACGACACTGTGGTGAACAATGTGCTGGCCGACCAAAAGATTAAGGCATTCCTGGAAAAGAATGGCGGCAATATCGTCAAGACCATCGTGGTCAAGAACAAACTGGTCAACCTGATTGTAAAATAAGTGGGTTTTGCCAAAATTAAGTCAAAAAGGCAGAAAAGTGGCTTGACAAACAATGAAATTCAGCATATAATAGTCGAGCCGATATGGCCCTGAAAGTGTCCAGGAAATAGCCGGACACCATCGGAGGGAGGGAAAACAATGTCTGAAATTCGCGTTAAGGAAAACGAATCCTTGGAGAGCGCTCTGCGCCGTTTCAAGCGTAGCTGTGCCAAGGAGGGCGTTATCGCCGAAGTGAAGAAGCGTGAGCATTACGTCAGCCCCAGCCTGAAGCGTAAGCAGAAGTCCGAAGCTGCCCGTAAGAATAAGAAGAAGTTCTATTAATTCTCCCTCTCAGTTTCTGAACAAGTAACCCCGTAGGTTCTGCCTACGGGGTTTTGTTATGCAGCGTCATGCGAAAATCGCTGTACGGGACAGCTTAAAATAAAATAATAAAATTTTGAAAAAGGTATTGACTTTATCACGATAAAGTGGTATAGTGTCCACAACGAAATACATAAAGGCGTTTGAGCAGAAATCAGTACCCGAAATTCCGGTACTTCAGAGAGCTGTTGGTTGGTGCGAAACAGTAGTCAGGACTCGGTGAATTCCTTCTGTTAGCTGTGGGCTGAAGAGAGATTGCGTAGGCTTTACCGGTTGCAACCGTTATATTGCGAAGGTGTGTTTGCACCTTTTGAGGCCCTTTTTGTGAGGAAAGGGTAAAGCAGAGTGGTATCGCGGCATTTGTCGTCCCTGTTTTTCCGTTGGGAAAACAGGGATTTTTATTTTGTAGGTTTGCATAGCGCAGGAAGCTATGTGGATTATAATTATCTTAAAAGGGAGATTATGTTATGAAGAAAGTATTGTCTATCGTATTGGCATTGGCAGTTTGCATCAGCTGCTGCGTTATGTTTGCCTCCTGTGGGAAAAAATCTGATGCTCAGTATAAAATTGGCATCTGCCAGCTGGTAGAGCATGTTGCGCTGGACGCTGCAACCGAAGGTTTCAAGCAGGCTATCATTGATGAGCTGGGCGCTGACGCTGTGGAATTCGACTTCCAGAACGGTCAGAACGACCCCAACACCTGCTCCACTATTGTCAATCAGTTCGTCTCCAACAAGGTTGACCTGATTATGGCACACGCTACCCCCGCTCTGCAGGCTGCTGCTGCCGCTACTGCTGAGATTCCGATTCTGGGCACCTCTGTTACCGAGTACGGTGTTGCTCTGGAAATCAAGGACTTCAACGGCACTGTAGGTGGCAACATCTCCGGTACTTCTGACCTGGCTCCCCTGGATAAGCAGGCTGAAATGATCACCGCTTGGTGTCCTGATGCCAAGTCCGTCGGTCTGCTGTACTGCTCCAAGGAAGCAAACAGCCAGTATCAGGTGGATGTAATCAAGACTGAGCTGGAAAAGAAGGGTATCACTGTTACCATGTACCCCTTCACTGACTCCAACGACCTGGCTCAGATCTGCACCACCGCTGCTGACAACTGTGATGCAATCTATGTACCTACCGATAACACCGTTGCTGAGAACACCGGTATCATCGACAATATTTGCGAGCCCAAGAAGATTCCCGTCATTGCCGGCGAGGAAGGTATCTGCTCCGGCTGCGGTGTCGCAACCCTGTCCATCAGCTACTACGACCTGGGCTACACCACCGGTAAGATGGCTGTTAAGATTCTGAAGGGCGAAGCAAATATCTCTGAAATGCCCATCGAGTATGCCGACAAGCAGACCCCCAAGTACAACAAGCAGAACTGTGAAGCTCTGGGCATCACTGCTCTGGAAGGCTACACCGCAATCGAAACCAAGTAATTTTGTCTCATTTCAGCCGGAGAGACGACTTCTCTCTCCGGCTGATTCTTACTATATTATAACAGGTGAATTTAAATGGAGATTTTAGGACAACTTTTAGGTGCCCTCCCCGGCTCTATCTCTCAGGGCCTGATTTGGGGCATTATGGCAATCGGTGTGTACCTTACATACCGTATTTTGGATGTGGCCGACCTGACCGTTGACGGCTCTTTCGCCACCGGCGGTGCTGTGGCCGTGGTGCTGATTTTGAATGGCTGCAATCTGTGGCTGGCTATGGTACTGGCATTTGTGGCTGGATTGCTGACCGGCGCTGTTACCGGCCTACTGCATACCCTGATGGGTATTCCTCCCATCCTGTCGGGCATTTTGACCCAGCTGGCACTGTACTCTATTAATTTGAAAATTATGGGTAAGGCAAACCAGTCTATCAACGTGAACCAGACAGACCTGTTGATTTCTCTGCGTTGGGTAAAGGAGTTTGCGCTCCATAATCCCCTGATTACCGTGGGTATCGTACTGGCAGTGTTGATCGCAATTCTATACTGGTTCTTCGGCACAGAAATGGGCAGCGCCATCCGGGCTACCGGCATCAATCAGAATATGAGCCGCGCCCAGGGTATCAACACCAACTTCAACAAGGTGCTGGGTATCATGCTCTCCAACGGTTTGGTTGCCTTCTCCGGTGCGTTCCTGGCTCAGTATCAGGGCTTTGCGGATGTAAAAATGGGACAGGGCGCAATTGTTATCGGTCTTGCTGCCGTGATTATCGGTGAAGCATTACTGGGCAAAATTTTCAAGAATTTTGCTCTGCGTCTGCTGTCTGTAGCCATTGGTTCTGTTATCTACTATATCGTCATTCAGGCAGTTATCACCTTGGGTATGGATGCTAATCTCCTGAAGCTGCTGTCTGCTGCTATCGTGGCAATATTCCTTGCCATTCCTTACTGGAAGAGACAGTATGCAGAAAGCCATGCAAGAGTGCCGAAAGGAGGTAAGGTAAATGCTTAATATTACCAATGTATATAAAACCTTCAATGCCGGCACGATTAATGAGAAGAAGGCTTTGAACGGCATTAACCTCCACTTGGACGAGGGTGACTTTGTAACCGTCATCGGCGGTAACGGCGCCGGTAAATCCACCATGCTGAATATGGTGGCGGGTGTCTATCCCGTGGATTGCGGCAACATTGTGATTGACGGTGTGGATGTAACCCATCTGCCGGAATATAAGCGCGCCAAGTATCTGGGCCGTGTGTTCCAGGATCCTATGACCGGTACAGCAGCTGATATGCAGATTGAAGAGAATCTGGCATTGGCAGCTCGGAGAGGTCAGAAAAGAACCCTCCGGACCGGTATCACCGCCAAGGAGCGGAAAGAATATCAGGAACTGCTGAAGGTTCTGGATTTGGGCCTGGAAAACAGAATGACCTCTAAGGTAGGTCTGCTCTCCGGCGGTCAGCGTCAGGCACTGACCCTGCTGATGGCCACCCTGAAAAAGCCGAAGCTGCTCCTTCTGGACGAACACACGGCAGCTTTGGACCCTAAGACAGCCAAAAAGGTGCTGGACATCACCGAAGAAGTGGTTGCCAAGAATAATCTGACTACCATTATGATCACCCACAATATGGCAGATGCCATTCGTGTGGGCAACCGGTTGATTATGATGCACGAGGGACAGGTTGTGGTTGATGTGAAGGGCGAGGAAAAGAAGAATCTTACCATTGCCCAGCTTCTGCAGCTGTTCGAGGCATCCAGCGGCAGTGAGTTTACCAGCGATAAGGTAATGCTTTCTAAATAACAAGTAACCCCGGGACTTTCGTCCCGGGGTTTTTATAAATACTGCAGTTCTCCATACAGTCCAACACAACCAAGGACGCCCAGGTGCTCGGCTTCCTGTACCATAGATTCCAAATCCTCTTTGTACCTGCATATTGTGAAAACCACCTTGTCTGAAAAAATCTCCACATTGTAATGACAGTGAAGCCGTTTATCCTCTAAAGACAAGCCCTCCAGGAGCGGGACTTGCACCGAGGTGCTCCCTGCTTCTGTAACGGTGACTTCCAAGGCCTCCGGTGCGATTTCTAAATAGACACCTTGCTTCTCCCAGGGCCTAAGATAATCCGCCAAAGCCTGATTCGCCGGTGGCGGCGGCAAAAATACAGCACAACCCAAATTCTTTGCATAAGCCTCTGTAATCCCAACCGGACAGGGGAGGGACTTCACAATGCGATCGGCCATAACCTCCAAATCTCTTGTGACAGGCCTCTGAAAATCCAATAACACGGCAACGGGAGAGAACTGATTTGCCATTTCCGTCAGCTGATTGACAACGACTTCCGGATTGTGATTCTCCGCCGGCATACTGTCGTCCAGCAGCAGAATGCTCCCTTTGGGTAAATCTGAAGGAATATTGGAAAGCCCCTTGCCATAGGGAGAAAAGTGCAGCGCCATATAGGCAAGCTTCTTTGACTGTGTGGTTGCCATTTCTCGGCTGGTCTGTGCAAGAAATACCTGAGAGAACATAGACAAACCCCTCCCGGTGTGGTATAATGTTATCGTATTTTATGAAAGCAGGTTTGTGAATATGAGCCTTTCTTTTCTGCCCTGTTTGCAGGCAGACCAGGTCACAGAGCTGACCCCAGCCCTTTTACAACAACGGGGCATCAACCTTTTGATGCTGGATTTCGACAATACTATCGTACCCTATACCACCAGTGAACCTACGGGCGAAATGGCTGCGTGGCTGAATATGATGAGGGAATCCAAAATTCAGATTTGCGTTGTTTCCAACAGCAAACGGGATAGGGTGAAGGTGTTTTGCAAAACCTATGGAATAGATTGCATCACTCATGCGAGAAAACCTTTCTCCAAGGGTATTATGGGGTGCCTTGCCCGCTATGGTCTTCCGGCTGCTGCCTGTGCTTTGGTTGGTGACCAGATTTATACCGATGTACTGGGCGCCAACTGCGCCGGTGTGCAATCCATTCTGGTGAAAGCCATTGACAATCATAACTTTTGGCTGAAGGCGCGCCATGTGCTGGAATTGCCGTGGATTTTTATTGCAAGAAAAAGGAGAATTACCTGTGAAAAATCTTGAAAAATATTTGTCACTTCTGAATGAAGAAGTAAACGGCCTGCTGCTGACCAGCCGTTACAGCCGCCATTACGGCGCCCAATACGATATTGCCGAGGGCGTTGCCATCGTCAGCAAAAAGGGCTGCCGCTATTTTACCGACAGCCGCTATATCGAAGCTGCCCAAAAGGGCATCAAGGGCTTTGAAGTGCTGATGGTGGACAAAGAGCATCCGTATACTATGCTGCTGAATGAAGCTATTGCCGATTTTGGCATTACCGCCCTTGGTTATGAGGAGCATTACCTCACTGTTGAGGAAATGGAAACCTATGAATCCAAGCTGAATGTGAAAAATTTTGTTGCTATGCATGCTAAGATCAGCGGTTTCCGGGCTGTGAAGGAGAATTGGGAACTGGAGAATATGCGGAAGGCTCAGGCAATCACCGACAAGGCTTTTGCCGAGATGTGCACCCGTATTCAGCCTGGTATGACGGAAAAAGAACTGCAGGCGGAGCTGATCTACTGCCTGTATAAAAACGGCGGCGAGGGCCTGTCCTTTGACCCCATCGTGGTGTCCGGTCCCAATACCAGCCTGCCCCACGGTGTTGCTACCGACCGGGTGATTCAGAAAGGCGATTTTATTACCATGGACTTCGGTGTTCTGTATAACGGCTACTGCTCCGATATGACCCGTACCGTTGCAGTAGGCTTCGCAACCGAGGAGATGGAAAAGGTGTATAACACCGTCCTGCAGGCTCAGCTGGCAGGTCTGGCTGCAACACGGGCAGGCGTAAAAGGCAAGGACATTGACGCAGCCGCCCGCAAGGTCATTGAAGATGCCGGCTACGGCGACTATTTTGGCCACGGCTACGGCCATAGCCTTGGCTTGGAGGTTCACGAAGCTCCCAATCCCAATCCCGGCAACGACAAGCCTATGCCTGCCGGTGCCGTTACCTCTGCCGAGCCTGGTATCTATCTGCCGGGCAAATTCGGTGTCAGAATCGAAGATGTGGTGATTTTTACCCCCGATGGCTATGAAAATATCACCAAAAGCCCCAAAAATTTGATAATTGTTTGAGAAATTTCTGATTTCCTCTTGCAATACAGGCGAATTTCGGTTAAAATATATCAGCTAACATATTAAAATAGCCCTCAAAGGGCGTACACTTAGGAGGATATACAAATGATTTCTGCAGGTGATATCAGAAACGGCGTAACCTTTGAACTGGATGGCAAGGTTATGCAGGTTATCGAATTCCAGCACGTTAAGCCCGGTAAGGGTGCTGCTTTTGTCCGCGTCAAGATGAGAAACGTCATCACCGGCGGCGTGACCGAAACCAGCTTGAACCCCTCTGCCAAGTTCCCCACAGCTTTCGTTGAGAGAAAGAAGATGGAGTACTCTTACAACGATGGCAACCTGTACTACTTCATGGACAATGAGACTTACGAACTGGTACCCATCGATAAGTCCGCTCTGGACGATTCCTTCAGCTTCGTGAAGGAGAACGATATCTGCACCATTATGAGCTACAAGGGTAACGTATTTGGTGTTGAAGTTCCCAACTTTGTAGATCTGGTTGTTACTTCTACTGAGCCTGGCTTTGCTGGCAACACCGCTACCAACACCCTGAAGCCCGCTACTTTGGAGACTGGCGCTGAGGTGAAGGTGCCCCTGTTTATCAACGAGGGCGACAAGATCCAGATCGACACCCGTACCGGTGAGTACCTGGGCCGTTCCAAGGCTTAATTCTTAAATAATCAAGGAGAATTGCTATGACTATTTCTGAGAAGTCCGCATACATTAAGGGTTTGATGGATGGCCTGAACCTGGACACAGAAAAGGCCGAGGGCAAGCTGATTTCCGCACTGGTTGAGCTGATGGGGGATGTCACCAAGAAGCTGACCGATGTAGAGGAAACCACAATTGCGATCTCCGATGAACTGGACGAGATCGAAGAAGATCTGGACGCCATTGAGGACTACATTCTCGAGGACGAGGACTACTACGACGACGAGGACGACTTCGACGATTATGACGAAGACGACTTCGACGACGAGGGCTTTGACTTCGGTGACGAGGACTCCACTATTTATGAGGTAAAGTGTGCTTGCGGCAATGTGATTGCCTTTGACGAGGACACCCTAGAAGAGGGCAGTATCGTCTGCGACGAGTGCGGCGAGACCTTAGAGTTCACCTTCGATGAGGTCGACGAGGACGAAGAGTAATTACAAAACAAAACCCCGCTGCTTATGAAGTCGAATCGTAGCCATGTCGTTCTGTGGGCCAAGGAGTTGGAG
>JAZOWQ010000011.1:0-20023 GCA_045659325.1 Faecousia sp.
TCCAGCAGGCTCATCTCGTCAGCGTGGAAGATGGTGGGAACCATCAGGCCACGGGGAGTATCAACAGCAACACCCAGGTTCACATGGTTGAACAGGCGGATGGAGTTATCATCCAGCATATTGGCGTTCAGGTCGGGGTGGTTCAGCAAGGTGCGGGAAACAGCATACAGAATGATGTCGCCCAGGGTGATGCCTGCGTACTCGCCACCGGCAGCCTTCAGCTGCTTGCGGTAGTTCAAAATGTTTGTAGCATCGAAGGAGGTGTTGTGGGTCAGCTGAGCCATGGTGTGCAGGGAGGTAGTCATGGACTTGCTGATTGCGCGGCGGATACCGCTGAACTTCACATCCTTGTACTCGGCCTCGGCTGCAGCAGGTGCAACAGCGGCAGGATCAGCAACAGGAGCGGCAGCAGGAGCTTCAGCAACAGCTGCGGGAGCGGCAGCCACCACGGGAGGATTGGCCATCAGCTCGCGCACATCGCGCTCGATGATGCGGCCGTTGGGGCCGGTGCCGGTTGCAAGAGATGCGTCAACACCAGCAGTAGCGGCCAGCTTCTTGGCTCTGGGAGATACAGCAGCACCGGCGTTTGCAGCAGGAGCAGCGGCAGCTGCGCCCTTAACGCCAATCTTACAGACAGCTTCCAGACAGGGAACTTCGTCACCCTCATTGAAGAGGATTTCCAGCAGTTCGCCTTCTGCAGTGGATTCGCACTCGAAGGAAGCCTTATCGGTTTCGTAAGTGAACAGCACATCGCCGACCTTAATCTGGTCACCGACCTTCTTCAGCCATTCACCAATCAGGCAAGACTCAACGGTGATACCTGCCTTGGGCATAATCACGGTTTCAACACCAGCGGCAGCAGCAGGAGCAGCAGCGGTCTCAGCGGGAGCAGCCTCAGCGGGTGCTTCAGCGGCAGCGGGAGTACCGCCGATGCCCTTCAGGCAATCGGTGGGTTCGCCGTGAGGACCAACTGCGCAGACGTTCTCCAAGCAGGGAACTTCGTCGCCCTCTTCGTAGAAAATTGCCAGCAGTTCGCCTTCCTCGGTGGATTCGCACTCGAAGGAAGCCTTGTCGGTTTCGTAAGTAAACAGGATGTCGCCGACCTTAACCTGGTCGCCAACCTTCTTCAGCCACTCGCCGATGATGCAGCTCTCGACGGTGATGCCGGCCTTGGGCATCAGAACGCCACGAGCCTTGGTGGCGCAAGCGGCAGGTGCGGCAGCGGGAGCAGCGGCGGCTGCGGGTGCTGCTGCGGGAGCCTCAGCAGGAGCGTCGGCAGCGGAACCGCCACGCAGAGCAGAGGTGTCTTCGCCGGGATTACCAACGGCGCAGACGTTTACGAGGCAGGGCACTTCGTCACCTTCTTCGAAGAAGATGTCCAGAAGAGTACCTGCTGCGGTGGATTCACATTCAAAGCTTGCCTTATCGGTCTCATAAGTAAACAGAACGTCGCCGACGTTTACGGTGTCGCCAACCTTCTTAACCCATTCACCGATGATACAGCTTTCCACGGTGATGCCCGCTTTGGGCATAATGACTGCATTTGCCAAAGGGATGTCCTCCTTTATTATCCAGGAGACCGGAAATATGTATCCATAGTCTCCCATTGTTATAGCTTGTTAATTATAACACTTCCCCCCGCCTTTCGTCAATAGTTATTTGCCACAAAACGGCTAATACCGAATCCCGACTTTCTTGTCAGGATTCGGTATTGGTGGTTTTTTACATAATTTTCAAGCCTGCCTGCATTGCCGCCTTTTGGAAGGCCTCCGGCAAGACCGTGTCGGTAATCAGGTAATCCACATCGGAGAAATTGGCAAAGGTGTAGGGCATCAGGCATTTCAGCTTATCGTGGGTACACATCACCACACTGGTACGGGCCTTTTGGATCACCTGTCGTTTCACCAGCATATCTCCCTCTGTGCCGCAGGTAAAGCCCGCATCCAGACTGCAACCGGACACGCCGATGAAAGCTAAATCAATGTTGATTTTATCCAGCATTTCTAAGGTATTCTGTCCAAAAAGCGCCAAATTCTTCCGATTTATAGTGCCGCAGCACAGGGTTACCACAGGATTGTGCAGCCGGCAAAGTTCCAAAGCGATGCTGGGACCGGTGGTAATAATATTCAAATTAATATCCGGGAGGCTCTTTGCCAGCATCAAATTTGTAGTGCTGGCATCCAAGAAAACGGAACTGTGGGGTTGGAGCAACTCCATGGCTTTCTGGGCAATTACGAACTTTCCGGAGTTGTTTTCTCCGATTCTGACATTGAATTCCGGATCACCGTTATGTACCACAGATCTTGCACCGCCACGGAATTTGACGATCACGCCCTCATCTACAAGGGTATCCAAATCTCTGTGAATGGTCATTAAGGATACCTCAGGGAACAGCGCCTGTAATTCTTTAATGGTGACTGTATTCTTTTTTTCTATGTAAGCCTTCATGCTGCTGAGCCGGATTTGATTCATTGTGACACCTCAAATGTTATAATGTTATAATGTTATTTTAATATAACAAACATAACACCATACCACATTTTTGTCAAGATAATTTAACAAAAATTTTTATTGACGGAGAGGCTTTACCATTTTATAATATCCCCAGACCATATAATATCCCCAGACCAATTCAGAAAGGTACAACTATGATTACTGAACTTCGTATTTTTGAAGGCGCAGATTTTAACCCTCATGAAAATCTCGCGATTGAAAAGCATTTAATGGATATTACCCCCAAGGGGTGCTGTGTACTGTATCTGTGGCAAAACCAGAACACGGTGGTTATTGGCAAGAATCAGAACGCATGGTTGGAGTGCCGCACCTCCCTTTTGGAAGAGGAGGGTGGTAAGCTTGCCCGTCGGCTGTCCGGCGGCGGCGCGGTATTCCACGATTTAGGAAATTTGAACTTCACCTTTATCATGCCCAAAGAGGATTACGATTTGGACAAACAGGTATCTGTGATTCAAAAGGCCTGCGCTCTTGCCGGCATCACAGCAGAAAAGTCCGGGCGGAACGATTTGCTGGCAGACGGACGAAAATTTTCCGGTAACGCCTTTTATCAGAACGCTACCCACGCCTATCACCACGGCACACTGATGGTGGATGTAGACAAAGAAAAGCTTGGCAGGTATTTAAGTCCACCTAAGGCCAAGCTGGAAGCCAAGGGTGTGGCGTCCGTACGCTCCCGTGTGGTGAATCTGAAGGAACTGGCTCCCCATCTGACCATTGACCTGATGAAACGGTATATGGCAAAAGCCTTTGCTGAGGTTTACGGCGGTGAAGCTACTGCCTTAGCATTGAATGAAGAAGATCTTGCCGAAATTGCTGTATTAAGAGAGAAATACGGCAGCTGGGAATATTTGTACGGCACACCACTCCCCTTTTCCTTTGAATGCGAAAGCCATTTCCAATGGGGGCATATCCTTTTGCAGTTAGAAGCCAAAAACGGCATTGTCACCGGAGTGAAAGTCTACTCCGATTCTATGGACTGGGCCCTGCCCGAGACTATAGAGAAGGCGCTTATGGACTGCCGGTTTGATACTGCACAAATGCAAACCGTTTTGAGAAATGCTGTTTTAGAACATTCGGTCTGTGATGATTTGTGCCAAATGCTGGAAGAACAAACCTTATAAAAAAGAAAACCGGGTGCATTCGCACCCGGTTTTTTATTGTCCTTCCGCCGGTCTGACGGTTCTTTCCATAATGTCTTTCAGAATGGCCCGGTTAGCTTCCAGGTCAGGAAGCAGAACACTCATATTCCGAATAGATGCGTACTTATAGGTATCGTCGGCAGGGATTCGGTTGGTATTCACCTGCATATCTCCCAGCATAGGCACAAGGTCAGTCATATAGTCCAAAATCTCCCGATTGGCCATATCTGTTGTAATCATAGGCAGCACCTTTTCCATCAGCTTTTGCAATTGTGCAAGACTCATACCTTTGCACTTATCAAAGAGGGCATTCAACACCTTTCTCTGCCGCTCCGTACGGGTAAAGTCACCGTTGCCGATGGAACGGTTACGGGCGTAGAACAATGCCGCATCACCGTAAAGGCGGTTTGTCCCGTTAAACACATCATAGCCGTGACCAACCATATAGTTTGCCTCGGAGCGGGACAGATAAATATCCACACCGCCCATCAGGTCAATCACGTCCTTAAAGCCGTTAAAGTCCACTTCCACTTGTCCGTCAACCTTAATACCGAAGTTCTCCTGCATGGTCTTATCCAGTAGCTTCATACCGCCATAGGCATAGGCAGCATTCATTTTGTCACCACTGTAACCGGGAATTGACACGTACAAATCCCGCATAAAGGAGGTCATAGTCAGTTCCTTGGTCTTTTTATTGACGGTACACAGTATCATCACATCAGACCGTTGCCGGCCCTCCCCGGGGCGGCGGTCCTGACCGATGAGCATAATATTGATAATATGCTCCTGCTCCTCCACGGGCTTATCGTTCAGATTCAAATTCACATCATTGGGGTCAATGGTTTCTCCGGTGAAGCCAGTTTCCTCTGTCGCCAATTGGTCCTGCAGAAACTGTTCGTATTCCTCCCGGGACATGGTACTGTCATCGGGGTTTTTGTTGATCAGATTCAGCATTCTTTCCATATAGGCCGTACCGGCAATCAGTACTACCAATATCACAGAAAGCAACACGCTCAGCACAATCAGCAGTACCCGCTTGGTGCTGGGTGTCATTCCTTTTTCTTTCACAATTTATCCTCCCAAGCACCAAAAATCAGAAGAACGGTGCGAAAAAGTCAAACCAGGGGAAGCCGCTGCCATTTTGATTCTGATCGGTTTCCGGCTGGGTTTCCTGAGGCAGTGTCTGTTGGGTATCCACAGGCTTTTCGTCCAGCACTACAGTGAGATACTCCTGCTTGCCCGCCCGGTATACGGTGACAGAAACAGAGTCCCCTGCCTTAAACCGGCGCAGCACACGGGTCAGTGTGGTAACAGAGTCCACATCATAGCCACCCAAATTGACGATAATATCACCAGTACGGATACCACCCTTTTGGGCGCAGTAACCCCGAATCGCTTCCTCAACATAAGCGCCTGCCGGCAGACCGTAGGACTGGGCAGATGCGTCCACATCCCGCACATAGACGCCAAGATAAGCGCCTGTCACATAGCCGAATTCCTTCAAATCAGACAGAATACCCACCACATCGTCCATGGGGATGGCAAAACCCAGGCCCTCGATGGTGGCGCCGGAATTGCTGTTACCGGAATACTTGGCGGTGGTGATGCCCACCACCTTGCCGTTCATATCAAACAGCGGGCCGCCGGAGTTGCCGGAGTTGATGGCCGCATCGGTCTGTAGCATATTGATGATGGTGCCGTCGGTGTTTACAATTCTGTCCTTAGCGCTGATATAGCCAACGGTCAGGGTCGCGGTCAGCTCGCCCAGAGGATTGCCAATGGCCACCACCTGATCGCCTACTGCCAAAGCATCGCTGCTGCCCATGGTTACAAAGGGCATATTCTCCCCTTCCACTTTCAGAAGGGCAATATCGTTTGCAGAGTCAGCGCCAATAACCTTGGCGGTCATTTCCTTGTCGCCGTGGGGAATGACAGTAATCTGCTTTGCGCCCTCAATCACATGGTAGTTGGTAACCACATAGCCATCGGCAGAGATCAGGAATCCGGAGCCGGAGCCTTCGCCATAGCCATTGGCGCTTTCAATACGGGTATTGACCGCAACGACAGCGTTTACATTCTGAGCATAGACCTGACCAGGAGTCATAGGACCAGTAACAGGTTGCTGATTGGGCGCATTTTGCTGAGGCTTTTGCTCAGAATAAATCTGTTCCAGCGCAGCAAACTTCTCGTCCAGCGCTTTTTCCATCCGCTCCATCCGGTTTTCCCAGATTTTATTGACTACTAAGCCGGTCAGAACACAGGCAGCTGCCATCACCGGCAGAACAATCCAAAATCTGCCCCCGCGCTTAGGTTTGGGCTGCTTTACTTCCTTTATTTCCTCAGGCTCCTCCGGTAACTGACTCTGAGTAAAAACACACTCGTAGGGAGAGTCCGCAAAGGGGGACTTTTTCTCCGGCTGAGGGATCATTTCATTTTCGTATGTATCCATAAGATGCTCCTATTTGACTTTTTTATGAAAGTAATTCGATTCATTTATTGCGAAAGTTCATTTTTTCGCATATATATCATACCACATTCCGTATTTTCGTCAAGAGGAAACTTCCTACACTGAAAAAGACGGAACTGAAAGCCCTTTTCTTACAAAAGGATATTCCGGCTCCGTCTTTTTTATTTCATTGTGGTGCTGTTATTGAGAATCAGAGTGCTGTAGGCAAACAGGACATCCTGCCCGCGGAATGTCAGGTACTGCCCCAGCATCTGGCTGCTGACATAGCGGATATCCACCAGTGTGACTGTTTTGTAATCCTGCACCAAGTAAGGTGCCAAGGAGCTGCCAAAGGAGTCCCGGAAAAGGATCAGTTCCCGGTCGGTAGAGGCGTTCGGGTTTTCAATGGTGAGAACTGCCTGTGCTCCGGAAAGGTAGGCCTCATACGGGTCAGGTCCGGACAGCTTTTTGACATCGTAGATGTTGCTGTACTGCTTGGTTTCGTGGTTATACACCCGGCAGGATTTCAGTACATCATTCTCCATCAGATACAGCTCCTCTGCCTCCATCGGCAGAGCCGCCTGGCCGTAATAGACCCCATAAAACTGCTGGGTCGCCAGTACAGGGGTGAGTGTTGGCATAGAGATGTCCAACTTATCGCACAAAGTTTTTGCAACGGCAGTCAGTTTCTCCTGCCGCCAATGGGTGTCGGTGCGGTAGTAGTCTGTGATGGATAAAGTCTGCGTGATGTCCACATACTCCGCCCAATGCGCACCTGCCTGCACCTCAGCAAAGAGTTTTTCATAGTCCATTGCTGGGTAGCCATTAGGCTGTGCCAAATAGTATCCTTTGTCGGGAATGACTGTCATATAAATTTTGCTATCCGTGTCTTCAAGATACCGCTCATAAATAAAATTCATTTTTTTCAAAGCATAGGAAATGGAGACGGTATTCATAGGGTACTCTATTTTACCAGCATAACCGTCAGCAAGATAAATGCCGTTATTATCCTTCATTTGCAGCACTTTGTAGGAAAACAGGGATTTCAGAGTGCGGAAGCTGTCCCGGGCGGGGAACTGATCTAAGGTATAATCCTCAAACTTCTCCATAAAGCTGCCGTTCAGCAAAGTGTCTGCTGTAAGGGCAGGCATTTGCTCCAGGGGGCGGCGTTCCCACAATGAAGTGTCCTTTTTCGGTCCAAACCATAAAAAGCCGGTAAGTGTCACCCATATTACAATGATAGCAGCAATGCCGATACTGCGAATTTTGTTCTTCATTCTTTTCTCCTCAGAAACGGAAATACAGGAAAGGGCTGAAGGAACCGTCCACCAGATAGGCTGTACACAGAAGCAGCAATACCAGCAGGACAATCGGCTCCAGAATTGCACCTGCACGGGTGCGGCCAATCCGCTCTGCGGAACATTTTACTATAGGTGTCGCACCCAATATGCCAAAGGCAAACAGCAGGCCAAAGCTACGGAGGTAATACACTGTCTGCCCTGTAATCATCGGAATTTTGCCAAGGCCAAACATACCCATCAGGTCACTACCGGCTTGGGGTAAACTCTCGGCATTGAACAAAACAAAGCTGATGCACACAACCAGCAGGACATACAGGTGTCTGAGAAAGCCGGGGATTTTTTGCAAAGCCGGAACCCATTTTTCCAGAAGTAGCATTACCGCAAACAGAAGTCCCCAAAGGACAAAGTTCCAAGCCGCTCCGTGCCACAGGCCCGTAAGCAGCCACACTGTCAGAATGTTCAGCACCCAGCGGGATTTTCTCACCCGGTTGCCACCCATAGGGATATACACATAATCCCGGAACCAGCTGCCAAGGCTCATATGCCACCGACGCCAGAATTCCGTGATACTTTTGGAAATGTAGGGGTAGTTGAAGTTTTCATTAAAGTGGAACCCGAAAATCCGCCCCAAGCCGATGGCCATATCGGAATAACCCGAAAAGTCAAAGTAGATGTTCAGCATAAAGGCGATGGCATAGAGCCAGTAAAATAACACAGAAGGCTCCGGTGATTGACGGAACAGTTTAATCAGCAAAGCAAACTGGTCGGCAATCACAATTTTCTTTCCCAAGCCTATCAAAAAGCGGCGTACACCATAGGAAATCCCCTCCCAATTATGGGTGCGGCTATCCAGTTCCCGGGCCACATCCGCATACCGGACGATCGGACCGGCAATCAGTTGGGGAAACAGGGTCACATAAGCACCAAAGCTGATGGGGTTTTTCTGCACCGGCACGCTCCCCCGGTATACATCGATGGTATAGCTGAGGCTTTGAAAAGTATAAAAGCTGATACCCACCGGCAGCGCCAGGCGCAGAAGGGATATGCTAAGGCCGGTTGCTTTGTTGAAGCTGTGAATAAAGAAGTCCGCATATTTAAATATTGCTAAAAAGCCAACACCTACCACCACAGAGAGGTAAAGCCAGACCTTTTTCCAAGACTTTTGCTGCGCTCTGCCGATGGCAAGGCCGCAAAGGTAGAAAACTATTATGGTTGCCAGCATGAGAAATACGTACTTTGGCTCGCCCCAAGCGTAGAAAGCTAAACTAAAAATCAACAGAACGGTGTTTTTTAAACCCTTGGGCGATATAAAATAACAGAGCATTACCAGCGGCAGGAAGTAGTATAAAAACGGAATGGAAGAAAAAAGCATACTTACGCTCCTTGTAAAAAACGGGCGTGTCAAACACGCCCGTTATAATCAGATGGTAAAATCCAATTTGCCGCCACAAAGATTTTTGAAGGCGTCTACATAGGACTGGGCTGTTTTGCCAAGGCCGGAGTCCACCATAATGAACATCACGGTATCCCGGTAGCCGGCAACCATTACCTGATCAGCCATGGCACAAATCCACTTCCGGGGGTCGATATTACTCTTCATCTTTTGGGCAATATCCTTAGCGTTTGCTCCATCGGCCACCCGCACCATCACCAGAGAAAAGGCCTGGGCGCCGGTCATAGGCTCATAGGCGGCTGCATCGGTAATGTCCTTAGCAGAATCAAGACCAGTGTAGCTTTTCAGCGCCCAAAGGCCCTCTTCGGAAGTGTCTGTCAAATCCAAAGGCATCATGCCGCCCATAAATTCCGCAGGATTTGCCTGCATCAGCTTTTGGATATTCTCCTCCATAGTGCCGGACAAGGGGGTAGTCTGCCCCTCTGTTGTGTTGACTGTGGGGTCTTCTTGCTTTTGACAACCGCAGGCGGTCATACCGAACAACAAAACCGTTGTCAGCAGAATTGCCATTAATTTTTTCACTGTTTTGTATCCTCCAAAGATTGTTTTTTAGATCTTTTACGGATAGTATATCCTAAAAACAACAATCCAATACCCAGCAGTGCGCCGGAGGTGTCAATCATCACATCTTTAAACGCAGGACCACGGTCCGGTACAAAACGCTGAATGGTTTCATCAACGCAGGCAACAAGAAATCCGCAGGGCAATGCAATCAGGAGGGGTTTGCGGAGCATACCGAAGAACCAAGTGAACAGCGCGCCCAGGCAGGCAAACTCCGTGAAATGGGCCAGCTTTCGCAGCAGGCCGTGTCCGGAATCCGGATCCGAACTGTCACCGGGAAACAGAAAAGAGAGGATATTTCGTACCCAATGGCTAATTGCGCCGGAGACAGAGCCAGGGAGCATAGAGTTGCCCCAGATAAACAAGATATTGATTATCAAAAGCGCCACGCAAAACCGGAGTTTTCTATTTGTGCGTTCCATTACAGGACACCCAGATGCTCCAGTAAAATCTTCACGCCCAGCAGGATGAGAACCGCACCACCTACCACTTGGGCCTTCTTCTCATATCGGCTGCCGAAGATATTGCCAATCTTTACACCGACAGTGGAGAACAAGCCGGTGGTCAAGCCAATCAGAATCACGGTGAAGAAAATGTTGCCTTGTCCTTTTACAGGAACGCCAGTCATAGCGAGAGAAATACCCACAGCCAGTGCGTCAATACTGGTGGCAATTGCCATCAAGAACATAGTCTTAAATGACATATCGTCATTGTGGTTCTCGCAGTCACAGCCCTTTTCAAAGGCTTCCTTCAGCATATTGATACCGATGATTGCCAAAAGGCCAAAAGCCACCCAATGGTCAAAAGCCTCGATTGCGCCGGCAAATAATGTACCCAAAAAGTAGCCTATCAGGGGCATAATACCCTGAAAACCGCCAAACCAAATGCCGCAGGTCAAACATTGACGAGGACCCGCCTTCTTTACTGCCAAGCCCTTACACATAGATACTGCAAAGGCGTCCATACTTACGCTGAGCGCCAGCAGAAACAATGCAGCTAAACCCATAGTTTTCCTCCTCATTTGTTGCAAACACTCTAAAATTAGGCAATAACTGGGTTGAATTATACCAAAATCCCTGTCATTTTGTCAAGGGTTATACCTGGCTGTACCACGCATATTTACCGGATTGAAAATGAGATATTTTTTGGTATAATGAAGGCATTAGGATTTGCGAGGTGATCTTTATGGTTAAGCAAGCGGCTTTGGAAGATAAAAACATTTTGGCAAAGATGGCTGTTCAGATCTGGGAGAACGACGATGTTGCGGAATTGGAAGAGGCGTTTGAGAATTTTATCACAGGTGACGATTCTGCATGTTATTTAAAATACGCTGACGGGCGGCCTGTAGGATTTGCACAATGTGGATTGCGCAGAGATTATGTCGAAGGCACCCAGACTTCCCCTGTGGGATATTTGGAAGGTATCTATGTAGTAGAGGGCTACCGGGGGCACGGCTATGCCCGGGAGCTGTTGACGGCCTGCGAGGATTGGGCGAAGGGCAAGGGCTGCAGTGAATTTGCCAGCGATTGTATTCTCTCCAACAAGGACAGTTTGCGATTCCACTTGGCCGTAGGATTTATCGAGGCCAATCGGATTATCTGTTTTACAAAGAATCTTTTAGAATAGCGCAACAAAAACACCCTATGTCCAAAGGTCATAGGGTGTTTTTGTTATTAATCAAGGGGCTTCATTGTGGGGAAGAGGATGACTTCCCGGATAGTATCGTTATTGGTCAGCAGCATAACGGTGCGGTCAATACCGATACCCATGCCGCCCGTGGGAGGCATACCGTATTCCATAGCGGTAAGGAAGTCCTCGTCCAGCATCTCGGTCTCGTCGTCGCCACGCTCACGCTGCTCAACCTGCTTCATAAAACGGCCTCTCTGATCGATGGGGTCGTTCAGCTCGGAGTAGGCATTGGCAAGCTCACTGTGGCAGATAAACAACTCAAAACGCTCGGTGAGGCGGGGATCTTCAGGAGAACGCTTGGTCAAGGGAGAAACCTCAACAGGATACATCGTAATGAATGTGGGCTGAATCAGGTGATCTTCCACTCTCTGGTCGAAGCAGGCATACAGGGCGTTGCCCCAAGTCTTTTCTGCGGCATCTGCCAGTTCCACGCCCTTGGCGTTGGCAGCGGCAACAGCCTCAGCATCGTCGGTGATTGCACCAAAGTCGATACCCACATACTCCTTAACAGCCTCCACCATTGTCAAGCGACGCCAGCCGGGAGTCAGGTCAATTTTCTCGCCCATCCATTCCACTTCGTAGGTACCAAGAATTTCCTTGGCAGCGCCGGAGATAATACCCTCGGCAATGTCCATCATATCGTGGAAATCGGCATAAGCCTGATACAACTCAACAGAGGTAAATTCGGGGTTATGCTTGGGGTCCATACCCTCGTTACGGAAGATACGGCCAATCTCGTATACCCGATCCATACCGCCGATAATCAGCCGCTTCAAAGGCAGCTCAGTGGCGATTCGCATATACATATCAATGTCCAAGGTGTTGTGGTGGGTCACAAAAGGACGGGCAGATGCGCCGCCTGCGATGGTGTTCAGCACAGGGGTCTCTACCTCGATATAGTTCATATTGTCCAAGTAATTGCGCATGTACTTAATGAACTTGGAACGGACAACGAAGTTCTGCTTCACTTCAGGATTTACCATCAAATCCACATAGCGCTGACGGAAACGCATTTCCTTATCGGTCAGGCCGTGGTACTTTTCAGGCAGGGGCAGCAGGGACTTGGACAGCAGAGTGACGGTCTTGGCCCGGACGGAGATTTCCTCGGTCTTGGTTTTAAACACTTCGCCTTCTACACCCAGAATATCACCGATGTCATACTTCTTGAAGCGGGCGTATTCTTCCTCGCCCAGCTCGTCAATCTTCACAAACAGCTGGATACGGCCGGTGCAGTCCTGCAGGTCGCAGAACATTACCTTACCTTGACCGCGCTTGCTCATAAGTCTACCGGCGACCTTCACAGTCTTGCCTTCGTAGCCCTCGTAATCAGCCTTGATTGCGGCGGAATCGGCATTGAAATCGAATTTGGTCTGTACAAAGGGGTCACGGCCCCCAGCCTGCAGAGCCGCCAGCTTCTCCCGGCGGATCTGGGCCTGCTCAGATACAGGCAATTCAGCCTGCGGTTCAAACTTCGCCATAGCTTAGCCCTCGCGAGAGATCTCAACGACCTTCATGGTGTAAGAACCGGAAGGCGCATTGACGGTAAACTTGTCGCCGATGCCCTTGCCCACAATAGCACGGCCGAAGGGAGAGTCATCAGAGAGCTTATATTCCATCGGATTGGCTTCCTGAGAGCCGGTGATTTTATAGGTGGTCTGCTTGCCGTTTTCGTCTTCCACGGTGACGCTGCAACCCAGGCCTACCAGGCCGGAGGCCTCGTTCTCGTCCTCAATAATAACAGCGTGGGACAGGATATCCTCAATCTCGGCGATACGGCCGTAGAGCTTAGCCTGCTCGTTTTTTGCAGCATCGTACTCGGAGTTTTCAGACAAGTCGCCGTAGGAGCGGGCTTCTGCAATCATTGCAGCGATTTCGCGCTCACGGGTAGTCTTCAAATAGTTGAGTTCCTTTTCCAGATCAGCAAGGCGCAGACTGGTAATTTTAAATTCCTTTGCCATACAATCAAATCCTTTCTTCCCTTAAAAGTTTCCATAGCTTAGAACATTATAGAAAAAATTCTGTGCTAAGTCAAGATTATTTCCGTGTTTTCCCTAAGTTTATCCCTTGTTTTCCTGCAAATATTTCACTGCGGCCTGAATTTGGGTATCTTCCGCTGCGGGAATGGCCTGGGCATAAATCAGGGCCGCAGTTTCCCTGTCCACCGTTTCGATCACATCCGGAACGATGCCGCCAGCTTCTGTCAGGTTAACACCATTGGGGGTAAAGTACTTACCGGTGGACAAGTTTACCGCCGAGCCGTCGTCAAGGCGAATGGTATTCTGATAGTGGCCCTTGCCGGTGGTGTTCTCTCCTACCACAGTTGCCCATTGTTTTTCCTGCAGGCAGGCGGCAAAGAATTCTGCCGCGGAGTAACTGTTACCGTTGACCAGCACAGCCATAGGCAGTTCCAAGCAGGACTTATCGGAGCGTTCTTCGCCCTCGTTGCCATAACAGTCCAAATCCCGGTACAGAACACCTTCCGGCAGCAGGTAATCCAGCACCTGAATCATCTCTTTCACATAGCCACCGGGGTTGTTCCGCACATCAAAAATCAGCTTGGTTGCCCCCTGCTCTTGCAGTTCTTCAATGGCTGCAATCGTTTCCTTTGCACAATTGGTGTTAAAGTTAGCAATACGCACCAAACCGATATTGCCCTCTAACAATTCTCCGGTAGCCACCTGAACACGAATGGTCTGCCGCTTCAGGGTGAAATCCATTTCTGCACCGTTACGCAGGACTGTCACCGTTAAAGAAGTTCCCTCTTCGCCCCGGACCAGGTTGCTAACTTGGTCGGTATTCATTCCGGCGATAGAGGTGCCATCTACCTTAATGAGAATGTCTCCGGGGAGGATACCGGCCTCTTGTGCAGAACCGCCGGGCGTGACCCCGATAATATCCTCGCCTGTACCGTCCTCCCGAACGGTGATGGTGATGCCGATGCCCACATAGGCATTGTTTTTATTCTCCATATGGGCTGCGTAGTCCTCCGCGGAGATGTAGTAACTCCACTTGTCACCCAAGGCGTTAATCATTGCCGCAGCCGCGGCATCCTCCGCCTTGGTCATATCCGCCTCACCGATAAAATAATCATCAATCACGGACTTTAACTCTTCAATTTTAGAATACCGCTGTCCCCAAATAGCAAGAGTAATAGCAGATGCAAGTACTGCCACCAGCAAATAAGAAAGGCTTCGCAGTAAAAATTTCTTCATATGATTCACCTCAAAAACAAGGAAATTTCCCACAGCCTAAAACAGGCTGTGGGACAATATCACCTATCAATACATATCAATGTAGTCAGCGGGATTGACCGTCTGACCATTCTGGTAGATACCGAAATGCAAGTGGTCGCCGGTGGATACACCGGTAGAACCGCAATAGCCGATAATTTGTCCGGCCAATACAAACTGACCCTCGGTGACAATGTACTTATCCATATGCATATAGACAGAACGGTAGCCGTCCAAGTGGTCCACAACTACATAGTATCCGGAAGAATCGTCATAGGTTGCCATAGCCACAGTGCCGCTTCGGCTGGCCACAATGGGAGTACCCTTATCTCCGGCCAAGTCCACACCGTAATGGAATTTGGACTCCCCTGCCACCGGATGATTCCGGTAACCGTAGGGGCTGGAACAGCGGGTATATTGCATGGGAAGCAGCCATCTCTGCTGTTCCTTATTCTCCACATTCTCCAATGCGGACTGCAATTCCTCGATTTTATCTGAAACCGCGCCTTCTTCTGTTTCTACTTTCTGCAGCAGTGCCTGCATATCGGAGTTCAGAGAGGTCAGCTGGTTTACAAGGGTTTTGGTTTCATTCAGTACTGTTTCCAGTTCCTGTTTGCTGGTGTACAAGGCCTGCTTTTCCGTTTGCAGCTCATTTCTGGAGCCCTGCAGACTGATAAACTCTGCGTTTGCGCTCTGCACACCCATCACAGACAGAAATGTTGCCACCGCAAACACCACCGCCAGTACATAGGGCAGTCCCTTATGTAACAAGCCCTTCCAATCGGTAATCAGCTTCCGACCATCGGAAACAAGCTTTTTCCAATCGGGTTTCAGATTCATAGTGGTTTCACCTCATAATGCTTTATTGTTTCGGGTTACTTAATGTTGATATATTTGGCAGGATTCACCGCAGAGCCGTTGTAATACAGGCTGAAATGCAGGTGCGGACCGGTAGATGCACCGGTAGAGCCACAATAGCCAATAATCTGACCGGCAGCCACATACTGTCCGGGAGATACGATGTAATGCGTCATATGCAGATACTTGGAGACAAAGCCGTCCAAGTGGTTGATACTGACATAGTAACCGGAGCTGCTGTCATAGGTTGCATAGGTCACACGGCCGCCTCGGGTAGCGTAAATCGGTGTGCCCTGGGGTGCGGACAGGTCCACGCCGTAGTGGAACCGCCAGTCGCCGTAAATTGGGTGAATCCGGTAGCCAAAGGGGCTGGAGAAACGGGTGTAGTTAATGGGCATCAGCCAGGTAATACCGTCTACCGTATTGGAGGATCCGCCGTTCTGCACGGGAGGCTGAGATGCCAGCCATTCCTGATACTCTCTTTCCTTGGCAGCATCGTAAGCGGATTCCAAACTGTCAATCTGGCCAGCGGTTTCGCTTTCCTTCCGCTCTGCCTCGTCCAGCAGCTTCTGGTACTCCTCACCGGTGGCAATCAGCTGTTTCAGCAGTTTATCTGCCTCTTCCCGGGATTTTTCCAGTTCCGCGGAAGCAGCTTCCATTTCTTTTCTGCTGGCTTCCAAAGCAATCTTTTCATTTTCCAAACCGATTTTCGCTTCCTCAACCACCTTGGCGGCATCATTCAGTTCCTTGATGCGGCGCTGGTCAGCTGCGGCGATTTCCTCAATCATACTCAGACGGTCCAGGAAGTCAGAAAAGCTATTGGCCTTGAACAGCACAGACCAATAGGACAGCTTGCCGTCCTCCTCCATGACCCGGATACGCTCTTTATATTTATCGCTCAGCTGCTTCCAGTTGGCAGTTGCCTCGTCCAGCTCTGTTTGCTTGTCGGCAATCAGGTCGCTATAGGCGGTAATCTGTTTGTTCAGATTCTGCACCTGCTCATGGAGCAGGAAAATCTGCTGATCAATCAGATTCTTGTTGGCCACAATGTCTTCCATCTTGTCCATATTGGCAGACAGTTGACCTTCCAGCTTGGCAACTTCAGATTTATTGTTCTTTAGCTGCTCCTTCATCTGGTTGATTTCCTGCTGGATCTGGGCAGAGGATTTCGCCGCAGATACAGGGGCAGGCAATGAACCGGCAATGATGCCGAATATCATCAGCGCCGCCAAAAGACCGGCTAAAAGACTGATCCATAACTTTTTGTTTTTCATAGAATGCTCCTTATTTCAAAGGGGTAAAGACATAGGATGTTATACATCCAGGAACTTGCGGATAGAGGTCCAGCTGCCCACAATACCTACGAACAGGCCGGCGGCCATAAAGGTTGCCACCATCGGCAGCAACAGCTCGTTGAAAGGAACAAAGCTGAACAGCTGCAGAGTATCTACCTCTGCCAGGCGGTTTATCAGCAGGTTGTACATAGACCACTCAATGAAGAAGGCCACCAGTGCGCCCAGCATGCCCAGCACAAAGCCCTCCACCACGAAGGGCAGTCGGATAAAGCCGTTGGTAGCGCCTACCATTTTCATAATAGCAATTTCGTCCTTCCGGTCATACAGCGCCAGCTTTACCGTGTTAGAGATAATCAAAAGGCTCACAATCAGCAGCACCACAATCACCGCGATGGACGCAATATGCAGCACATTCTGCAGTGTGATAAAGCCCTCTGCCATTTCAAAGGCAGCTGTCACCTTCACGATACCGGGAACGGTTTCCAGCTGGGCAACAGTTTCTGGCATCAGCTCGTTGTTTTCCAGTGTAATCACATAGCGGTGGCGCAGGTCGGAGGGTACCAGGCCGCCGAAGGCGGATTCCTCCTGATGGTCTGCCACAAATTCCTCCAATGCCTTTTCACGGGATTTAAAATCCGACTGATACACATTGGGAAGCTGATTGATTCTTGTGCCGATGCTTCTTGCCTCTGCATCGGTCAGGCCGCTGTCCACATAGGCCATAACCTCGTTGGTCTTGTTCAGGTCTTCCACCATAATGTTCACATTGTAAACCAGGGCGGAAAAACTGCCTACAATCACAAGGCACGCCACCGTGACCAACACGGCAGCAAAGGACATAAAACCATGGAGAAAAATTCCTCGGATGCCCTCTTTCATTAAGTAACCAAGATTTGATAGTTTCATACTCTGTAATACCCATCCATTCCGTCATGTACCACCAAGCCGTCGTCGATGGCAATGACTCGCCTTCCAAAACGTTCCACCAGGTCCCGTTCGTGGGTAACCACCAGCATGGTAGTGCCCAGATTATTGATCTCCTGCAGCAGGCTCATAATCTCCAAGGAACGGGCAGGGTCCAAGTTGCCGGTAGGCTCGTCGGCAATAATGGTAGAGGGGTTATTCACCAAGGCTCTAGCAATCGCCAGACGCTGCTGCTCACCGCCGGAGAGCTCCGTGGGGTGGCGGCGGCTCTTATTCTCCAAGCCAACCAGTTCTAGAATGTAAGGCACTCTGTCACGAATTTCTGCTTCTCTTGCACCAATGGCCCGCATAGCAAAGGCCACATTTTCATATACCGTCTTGGTATCAATCAGGCGGAAATCCTGAAACACAACGCCTACAGTCCGGCGCAGATAGGGAATCTCACGCTTACGAATTCGTTCCAGGGAATAGCCATTCACATGGACTGTACCGGAGGTGGGCTTCAGTTCGCCGGTAATCAGCTTGAGTACAGTGGACTTGCCGGAGCCGGAAGGGCCTACCAGAAAGGCAAACTCACCGTCTTCAATTTGCATAGAAACACCCCGCAGGGCCTGGGTGCCTACGGAATAGGATTTTGTCACGTTAGAAAACTCAATCATAACTACTTCTCCAAGCTTAGAATGTAACCAAATTGTAACACATTGTAAGGAATATGTCAATGAACAGAGTGTGAAAAATACTGGAAACGCCCACAAAGGCAATTCGCCTTTCTTGCCGCAAACAGCACTTTAAGCCACACAAAAAATGTGCAGCTTAAAGAAAAATCACTTATCTGGTCTCCCGAGAAGACAGGTATTTACGAACCATCAGCGCTACCTTGAAAACGATAGCATGGTCGAACAGACGCAGGTCCAAACCGGTGAGCTTCTTAATTTTTTCCAGGCGGTACACCAAGGTATTCCGGTGGACAAACAGCTTACGGGAGGTTTCGGACACATTCAGGTTATTCTCAAAGAACTTGTTGATAGTGAACAGTGTCTCCTGATCCAGCGCGTCAATGGAATTCTTCTTAAATACCTCTGTGAGAAAAATCTCACACAGGGTGGTGGGCAGCTGATAAATCAGACGACCAATACCCAAGTTCTCATAGTTGATGATGCTCTTTTCTGTGTCAAACACCTTGCACACATCAATGGCGGTCTGAGCTTCCTTGTAAGCATCAGCCAACTCACGCAGATGATTTGCCACAGTACCGATACCAATGATAGGCTTGATGAACAGCTCGTTTTTCAGGGTGTCCTCCACATTCCGGGCAATTCTCTCCAAATCCTCACCGGAAGCACCGGCGGTCAGCTGTTTGACGATGGCAATATCCGTCTCATTGATACTCAGCACAAAGTCCTGCATCTTATCGGGGAACAGGCCGGAAATCACATCTACGGTTGCCACATCGCTGCGCCCAACCTGACGGACCAGAAATACGGCCCGAGGCGCATCGGTAGCAAAGTGCAGTTCCTTTGCCCGAATATAAATATCACCGGGCAGGATATTATCCATAATAATATTCTTAACAAAGGTGCCCCGGTCGTGCTTCTCCTCATAGTAGAGCTTGGCATCGTTCAGCGCAATGTAGGCCAGATTGCACAGCAAGCTTGCCTGCTCATCATCTCCGGAGCAGAAAGCGGCATACTCAAACGCATTGGCGCTGTTCATTACGGCGCGGAAAGTCTTCTGTGCAAAAGAAACGGTCTGCTCACCGGAGCCGGCCACACGCACTGCGGCATCAGGCCAACGCTCACCCAGCAGAGAACTTTCGGTGCAGGAAACCACGCAGCCCTCGCTGTCAATCACACCAAATACCCGTCCGGACACGGTTTTTAACTGTTGAATTACACCCTGAAAAATACTGTTAGACATTTTTCCGAGCCTCCCTTAGAATATTGCACAAATATGTATTTCACAAAATTGCCCTATCATTATATCTCTATTTTGCACATTTTGCAAGCTGTTTTTGACATTTTATTGCAAAATGCAATTATTTTTTTATGCATTATACCAATAACCCCCGTTTTTACCGTAGTAAAAACGGGGAGATCGTTGGCTTTTTTCCTTGTTTTTTCGTCATTTTGCTATATGTCTACAAGGGAGAGAATCTCCTCCTCTGTCAGCTCCCGCGTCTGCCCTCTGGGCAGGTCGCCCAAGGTGAGTTTCCCTTCCTGACGACGCTCCAAATAATCCACCGGCATCCCCCGGGAGGCCAACATTCGCCGCACCTGATGATATTTTCCTTCGCAGAGGGTCACATAGCTTTCTCCCGGGCCTATGGGCTCCAGCACCGCCGGTAGGCATAGCGTACCGTCACCCAGTGTCAATCCCTCAGCAAAGGCTTTTACATCCTCTGCCCCGGCGGTTCCCTCATGACGGGCATAGTACCGCTTGGGCACTTCCTTTTTGGGAGAAATCAGTCTGTGAAGCAAATCGCCGTCGTTGGTAAACAGCAGCAGTCCCTCAGTAGCCTTGTCCAGCCGACCTACCGGCTTTAAGTCTAAGTAACGGTACTCCTCGGGCAACAGTTCCATAACCGTTCTATCGGTTTTATCCTCGGTAGCCGTG
>JAZOWQ010000012.1:0-12014 GCA_045659325.1 Faecousia sp.
CAGTTGGTAGAGCAACTGACTCTTAATCAGTGGGTCCCGGGTTCGAGTCCCTGAAGGTGCACCATGGCCCATTGGTCAAGTGGTTAAGACAGCGGCCTCTCACGCCGTTAACATCGGTTCGAATCCGGTATGGGTCACCAAAATAGTTCGTGTTGATTGCGATGAGGGTCCACCTGTTCCCATCCCGAACACAGAAGTTAAGCTCATTTGCGCCGACAATACTTGGCGGGCGACTGCCTGGGAAGATAGGTAACGCGAACACAAAAAACCTCCTACGAAAGTAGGAGGTCTTTTTATTGTATAAGAATACCACCGGCTGTGCCGGTGGTTCCAAAAAGCTTTAGCTATTCGTAGAAAAAATATCCTCCTTTGGTAGAATAAGAGTAGGTCTGCCAACCACACTTAGAAACCAAAGGAGGAATCAAGTCCAGATGAAACTCGACACTAGTAGTTTAGCACACACGAAGTGTGTATGCAAATATCATATCGTATTCGCCCCGAAATATCGTCGACAAATTATCTACGGAAAGATAAAGATGGATATAGGGCAAATGTTAAGAAAGCTATGCGAATACAAAGGGATAGAAATAATCGAGGCAGAAGCGTGCAAGGACCATATTCATATGCTCGTATCAATTCCACCCAAGTACAGTGTAGCACAGATTATGGGTTTACCTCAAAGGAAAGAGTAGCCTAATGATTTTCGAGAAATACGCAAATCTCAAGTACAAGTATGGCAATCGGCATTTCTGGTGCCGGGGATATTATGTGAGAACAGTCGGAAGGAACAAGAAGGCAATTCAGGAGTATATTCAGAATCAGCTACAGGAAGATTATTTCGACGAGCAAATGAGTATTAAAGAGTATGTCGACCCGATCACGGGTCAGCCAGTACAAGGGGGCAAATAAACAAAAGCCCCTTTAGGGGCAGTCCGTGAAAGTCGTGCGGTTGGCAGACCTTTTCGACGAGCCTATAGGCTCAGCCGAGGGCATGCCCCAAAGGGGCTAGTGCATACCACCGACACGGCCGGTGGTTATGATTGCAAATCTTCCGGCCCTATGCTACAATGCACTTAAAAGGAGGTTGCTTATGGAGAAGGAAATTTTGACAATCAAAAATATTCAGCACGATCTCCGTCGTGGGATTCGCCTAACCATCATAGGAACTGCCGTATTTTTTGTGCTTTTTTGTGTTCCTGGGGGACTTGAGCTTTGGGGTTTTCGGATCGCTGACCTAAGAAACCTATCTCTGAGGGAAAAGCTGACCGTTTTTGTTCCTTTTGTGCTTCCCTTAATGTCTTTTGCTATCGTTGTTTATGGCATATATGCGACGTGCAAGCAGTATGCCTGGTCGAAAAAACCCTGCGATATTGTAATAGACCGGCTGATCGATATGGAAGTGAAGCAGTATAATTCCCGGACCAGACGAGGAGAGTTCTCCTATCTGTATTTTGCCCGCTACGGTAAATATCAGATTCCTAAGGAAAATTATACCTGGAGCTTCTCTCTTTCCATGGACGATGAAGATGTCTATAGCTACTCCGCCATTGGCGATGAATTTTATTTGGTGCTTGCGCCCGGTACCAGCCATATCCTGCTGGTCTATAATACCAAAACCTTCCAGCTTCAGGAACCAATCAGGAGGGACGAAAATGCAAAAGGAAGCACTGACAATTGAAAACATTCGCTCTGACCTCCGATGCCAGCTTTGGGGGACAATAGCCCTCACTGCCCTCTGTACGACGCTTCTTGTTATCTTTATTGTGTCGTATTCTTACGAAAGTTTGGCATCCTATTCCTTCAAAAATGCTGTAAAATCAGTGCTTTTGGATGTGTTCCTTTTTGCGGTTGTGGTCAGAAATTGTTTTCGCCTTTATAACATATATTCTGCCTTGCATAAACCGGGTAGAATTGTAACAGAACGGCTGAGAGAAAAGAAGACGATAGGAGATCCGGATTATGAAGGGCGCACCCGGGGTCCTAAACAATATTGTTATTATTATTTGCGTTTTGCCGGTTATGTTAAATATCGCATTCCTCACACGAATTATAGCTGGAGTACTCTGTATGAGATGAATGACCATTGGCTGTATTTCCACGCAGAGTGCGGCGATGAATTCTACCTGGTGGTTTCTAAGCCCCACACCGGCAGAATCCTGCTGGCCTATCCTGCGAAAATGTTTACCCTGCAACAGACAGAAGAAGAGGAGAAAATAGTATGAAAAGTATCTTTGATTTAGCCTATAAAGAAAACCTGCTTTTGGACCTGCACCTGCCGGAAAGCGACGAATTTGACCTGTTCGTTTACTTCCACGGGGGCGGACTCTCCGCAGGAAAGCGGGGCGGTGTAGAGGTCTTTGCCAAAACCCTGGCAAAGCGGAATATTGCTACCGCCACTGTGGAATACAGAATGTATCCCGATGCCAAATTTCCTGATTTTATTGTGGATTGCGCAGATTCCATCCGCTGGCTGAAGGATCACATTTCCCAATACGGCAAATGTAACCGTATCTATGTGGGCGGCAGCAGCGCCGGCGGTTATCTGTCTATGATGCTCTGCTTTGACAAGCGGTATTTGAATCGGATAGGCTTAGAACCCACGGACATTGATGCCTATATCCACGATGCCGGTCAGCCCACCTCCCATTTCAATGTCCTGAAGGAATTGGGTAAGGATAGCAAACGGGTAATTGTAGATGAAACCGCCCCTATGTACTTTGTGGGCCTGGAGGAAACCTACAGCCCTATGCTCTTCATTGTGTCCGACAATGATATGTTCGGTCGGTATGAGCAGACAATGGTGATCGTCAAGACTCTGGAGCATTTCGGTTATGCAGACAATGTGCAAACCCAAATTATGAACGGCAAGCATTGCGCCTATGTCTATAAAGCCGACGAGGAGGGTGAGGGCATTTTCGCCAAGGTCATCCTCTCCTTCCTGGAAAAAATGAATCTTGCATAAGAAAAGCACCCTGTACGATGTACAGGGTGCTTTCCCGTATATAGAAAGGGGATCGGTTTATTTCTGATATGCCTGATACAGCTTGGCGATCTGACTTGCAGAGAGTTCAGCGGAGTATATGTTCACAGCGGCAATTTTGCCCTTAAACATACTTTCCAAAGCCTCATTGTGCTTGCCGGTATCCGAGCCGATAGAGAAGAACTGGGAGGTGAGGGAAGGTGCTTGCAGATCACCGCTGGCAGACTTGCTGGCAGCCAGCTGACCGTTTACATACAGACAGGCGGTAGCACCGTCAAAGGTACCAACCACATGTACCCATTGACCAGGGGTAATTGCAACACTGGGGGTCACATAGGAACCACCCACACGGCAGTAGAAATACAGTTTGCCGTCGTTCTTGTAGGCCAGTCCAAAGCCACCGCTGTTCAGGTTTGCGGCAAAATCCATAAAGCCGGAGGAGGGCTTTTTCTCCAAATATACATAGGTTTCCAGGGCGACACCCTTCTTTAGATTGCCGTACCAGCCGGAAATGCCGTCGTAGGTATAGGCGTCGTCGCTGCCGTCAAAGGTGGCAACATACTTGCCCAGAGTTTCATCCTTGGAAACCACGGGAGAGCCAAAGGTATTCAGCACCTCGCCGGTAAGGGCATTGACGGCCGTTCCGTCCTGACGGAAGCTGACGCTCAGTACATCAGCGGCAATGTCGTCACCTGCGGCCTTGGAGGTAAAGTTCAGCACCAAGGGGGCACTTTCCTTGGCCCAGGAGTTCACGGCATAGACCTTGACAGTGTAGGCGGTGGAAGCCTCCAGGCCGCTGAATGTGGCCCGAATGGCATCGGGTGTGGCATCACCGTAGTAGGTGCAGGCAAGGCGGTAGGCGGTTTCTTTCAAAGTGCTACCCTGATACAGCTCTACCCGATAGCTCTGCACAATGTCCTTGCTGGTAGCCTGAGGGATCGCCACGGTGACAGTCTTGTTGGTGACACCCTGGAGAGTCAATGCGGCATTGGAAGCAAACACAGGTTTGTCAGCGGCATCCTTACGGGCATCGGTGTACTTGAAATCCTTGGGATTCAAAGAGTCGATCATATACGGCTCGCCCCATACGCTCTGGGTCAGCATATTGTAAATCTGAATCCGCACACGGCCGTGGGCGTCAACCTCCACAATGTAGTACATCACGCCATCACGCACATCCTGCTCAGTACCCCAGCTGCCTTCCTTGTCGGTAGCGCAGATGCCGCCGTCAGAATACTTTTCGTGACCGGGAATGGCAACACTCAGGTAGGCCAGAGAGCCGGTGTTCAGGGCAGTGAAGGTGTCCTGCCAAATGGAACGGGTGTTGCTGAGGGGACGATGGGAATGGCCGGAGAAGTCAATGACCTGGGGATAGTTGGCAAGCAGGGTTTTCAGACCCTTGTCACCGTTGACACCGTAAGAACCTACCACAGTGTCCTTAGGCGGTTCGTGCTGGAACAGGAAGATGGGCTTGGTGGGGTCTGCAGCTACGGCTGCATCCAGCTCCTTCTTCAGCCAGGCTAACTTGGCGGTGCTGAAATACAGGTTGGAATTTTTATTGTACTTGTCCATACCCATAGTGATAAAGTGGTAGCCGCCAATGATTTGATGCTTATCCACAGCGCTGTCACCGCTTTGCTCCATAAAACGAATGGGGGAATCTGCCATAGAGGCGGAGTTGTACTTGCCGGTGTCATAAAATTCGTGGTTGCCGATTACCGCCTGAGCCACAGTGCCGCTGCGGGTATTGGCTTTCACATAGTCAAAGAAGTGCTTGTATTCTGCCAAAGTGCCGTTGTTGGTGATGTCACCGATAAAGAAAATGCCGTCCAATTTCTTGTAATCTTTTTGGGCATCGGTGTAGGCGTAGGCGGTTTTGTAAAACTCAGCCAGCCGGTCGTGACTCTTGTAATTGTTCTCTGTGTTTCTCACGTGAACATCACTGGTAACCGCAAAGCGGAGGGTCGGCACAAAGGGGGTAGAGGGGTCTACCTTGTTACCGCTGTCAGGGGTGGTGTTGCCGCTATCCGGCTTGGTATTACCGCCGTCAGGCTTGGTAGAGCCACTGTCGGGTTTTGTGTTATCGCTGTCAGGAGTGGTGTTGCCACCGTCGGGGCTGGTAGTTGCGTCCTCGCTGGGTACGGTAGCGGTGTCACTGCTGGGGGTCGTGGCAGAGGTGCCGGTGGGTGTTGTTTCGGAAATACTGGGGTCGTCGGGCTTGTTTGCGCCGCCTACAGTTAGGGCAATCACAATGCTTGCTACAACGACAATAGCCGCAGCAGCACCCCAAAGGACATACTTGTTAAGGCCCTTCAGTTTGCTTATCAGTTTGTTCCAAAATGCTTTCATAGTTTCACTCCCAATTGCTATTTGGTAGGGTGCTGTGTTCACGCCTCACCTGTAATTGGAATCAGTATAGCACATAGTCATAACTTTTGCAAGACATTTTCAAAATATTCTCAAAATAGTCAAAAAACAGGCGGTACAAATCTTACGACTTGTACCGCCTTGTGTGGCATAATGTGTTTTATTCTACAGTGGTAACGGCAAGAATTTTCGCTTTGTCCTTGTGGGCGGCCCGGATGACCAGTTGGAAACCAACGAGAACCACGATCATCAGCCCGATAAAGAACCAATAGCAGGATGCATAAGAGCCGCCGGTGAGATCCCGATACAGATCGCACAGAGGAGAACCCAGGCACAGACCCAGGGAGTTTGCGGAATAGAAGATACCCAGCACCTTATCATAGGAAGCTGTGCCAAACAGATCGTTGGAAATGAGGGGAACCATAACCGTCTCCAGAGGCAGGGCAATGGTACCCAAAACTGTGGCGGTCATAGCGCACACCATACCCAGCGTACCGGTGCCGGACATATTCAAGGTAGCCTTCAGCAGGAAGCCGATAATGACACAAAGCTGACTGAATACAAGGGTAAATCGCAACCCCTTTTTATCGTAAGTAAAGCCCATAAAAATCTTGGCAAAGGTAAGCACCAGGGAGGATACCGTTGCAGTGGTAGCCACAAAACGGGCATTAAATCCCAGATCCTCCATATACACGATGCTGATGGTACCCACACTTTGCATACTGATACCGGTCAGGAAAATGAACAAGAAGGTCAGATAGAAATAGGCTTTTTTCTTCACCTGACTGAATTCAATGCCGGACCAGGCAGCACCACGGGCCTTTTTCTTTTTGCCGATTTCCGTGCTGGCAGGACCTTCTGCAGGATTCTCACGCAGGCAGATCAACACGATTACACTGACCACCAGCGACAGGATGGCGGATAAAAGATAAGCCTTCCGATAGCCAAAGGTCTCTCCGTTATTAATCAGGGGGGAG
Source organism: Faecousia sp. (assembly GCA_045659325.1). Taxonomy (GTDB): domain Bacteria; phylum Bacillota; class Clostridia; order Oscillospirales; family Oscillospiraceae; genus Faecousia. The sequence goes on from JAZOWQ010000012.1 coordinate 6,325, forward strand.
ATGATCTGGGCAGCAATGGCGCCGCCGATGCCGTTGGCAGACATCACGATGCCGGTGTATTTGCCAATGTCCTTATGGAACCACCGCCGTACAATGGTACTTGCCATAGTGCCGCCGGAAAAGACCATACCAAGACCCCACAGGGCGCAACCGATATAGATATGGACAATGTTGGTGGCAACGCTTCGAATCAGTACAGAGCCGGTCAGGGATGCAAGACCCACAGCGACCATCTTCTTGGCACCGAACTTTTGAATCAGCGCACCGAAGAACAGACCGGTGACCACCTGCACCACATAGCGGATGCTGGTACCGATGGAGTAAAGACTCCGGGGGATCCCCAAAGCCTCCGTGACGGCACCGGTATAAAGACCGGGGTTACTGCTGCCAAAGCCCAGACAGATAAATTCCATCAAAAAGCAGGAAATCAGGATTATCCATTTATAATCCAGTTTTTTGGTTTGAAGTTTCATTTTCTGCACTTCCTCAATCTATTTTTTCTAAATTATAACACTGCTTATGGTAAAAAGAAATTACACTTTACTTATCTCTGCATAACTTCCACTTAATGCAGATCGCCATAAAACTGCTGACAGAAGTCCCGGAGGGTAGCTTCATACCCGGTAAGCGGCCGATCCTTCCGCCAGTAAAGTCGGGCGCTCCAGGGCTCATAGGGTGTGGAAAGGGGAATGTAACGGATGTTGGGAGAAGGAATTACCTGAGTAGCAGAGCCAGAAATAAATGTGATTCCCTGATTTTGGGAAACCATCTTCAGCCGGATTACAAGGGAATACGCATTTTCTACCGGGAATGGCAGGTTGTGGAGGCCAAAGAGTTTTTCCAGACGTATATATAGAGGAAACCCAGGTAAGGGAAAAAACAGCTTTTCATCGGCCAGCATACGAATGTCCAATTCCGCTTCTCCTGCAAGGGGATGATCCTTGTGGATAGCTACTACAGGAGAGGTCTGAAACAGGAACATGCTGTCCAATTCATCCGCCAAAAATGCGGGAATATCGGATTCATAGGCCAGCAGAAAGCTGTGGGGGGAGTGAAGTCCGTGCTGCTCCAGCTGAGCCGGTGCGATCGAGGAATTGGACAGCGTATATTGGGGGTGTTCCGATAAAAATGCGGTAATCAGATTCACCCACATGGCGGTGTTGACGCTGAGCAAAGATATATGAGGGCCCTGTTGCAGCAGACTCTCCCGCAGTTCCTTTTTCGCATTCTGCAGCGTATCAAAGACTGTGTTTGTGTGACGAAGAAAAATTTCCCCCTGGGTATTCAGGGCAATCCGGTTGTTGGTCCGGTCAAAAAGCTGCACACCCAGTTCTTTTTCTAAACGGGAAATGGAAGTGCTCAGTGCCGGCGCAGAAATAAACAGTGCCTCTGCGGCCTCCGAAATTTTACCGATTTCGGCAACAGTTTTAAAGTATTTCAGTTGTTGCAGTTCCATAATGCCACCTTCCTTTTTGTCAATTATAAGCTTTTTTTGCATAAAGTGCAAGTAAATCTAATTAGCCAGTGTTATATGAATGCAAAAACACCCCACAGATTCTGTGGAGTGTTTTTATCAGTTTACAGTATTTATGGGTGCTTCGTCAAGGAATCCCTGGATGCTGGCCACAGTGCAATCCAGAATTCGCTGTCGGCTCTCTAAAGGCGCCCAGGCCATATGGGGCGTAATGATGCAGTTAGGAGCAGTAAGCAGGGGATTGTTGGGGTCGATGGGCTCCTGGGATACCACATCCACCGCTGCATACCGCAATTTCCCAGCTTGAAGTGCATCGGCCACATCCTGCTCGTTCAGCAGCCCGCCCCGGGCGGTGTTCAGCAGAATCACGCCGTCTTTCATTTTGCCGATTGTATTTTTGTTGATCAGCTCAGTATTTTCCGCTGTGAGAGGACAGTGGAGAGAAATAATATCAGAGCGGCTCAGCAGTGTGTCCAAATCCACATATTCCCCGATTTCCGCACCCTCCGGGTGGCGGCTGCGGTTGTAGGCGATGACATTCATACCCATAGTCTTGGCAATTTTGCCCACGGCCCGACCGATTCGGCCAAAACCGATAATGCCCAAGGTCTTTCCGGCCAGTTCCATCTGTGGGGTGTTCCAGAAACAGAAATAAGGGCTGCTTTCCCAATCCCCTCTGTGGACAGCTTCGTTGTGGTGTCCAACGGCATTGCAGATCTCCAAAAGCAGAGAAAAAGTAAACTGGGCTACCGCCGCTGTGCCATAGTCCGGCACATTGCACACAGGGATCCCCCGATCACGGGCAGCCTGGCAATCCACCACATTGTAGCCGGTGGCCAATACGCACACAAGCTTAATTTTGGGACAGCGGGTAAACGTGTCTTCTGTCAGGGGTGTCTTGTTTGTCATCACAATTTCTGCGTCACCGATACGGTCAATAATCTGATGAGTTTCGGTGAATTCATACACGGTCACCTCTCCAAATTCCTTGAAGCAATCCCAGCTCAGGTCGCCGGGATTGACTGCGTGGCCGTCTAATATAACGATTTTCATAGGAACCCTCCTTTTGGGTTGAAAAACAATGGGATTTTTGCTACCATAACAGAAAGAAAAGAGGTGCGTTATGGAGATCATTTATCAGGATAAAGATATAGTTGTCTGCGTCAAACCGCCCCGGGTACTGTCCACCGACGAGCCAGGGGGTATGCCGGAATTGGTGCGGCAGGCGCTGGGCACAGAGGATGTGCGTACGGTCCACCGCTTGGACCGGGTGGTTTCCGGGCTGATGGTGTTGGCGAGAAATGCCCGGGCCGCTTCAGAGCTTTCCCGACAGATTCGGGAGGACCAATTCCAAAAAGAATATCTGGCGGTTACCCACGGCGCACCCCAAGAAGATACAGGCGGATTCCGCGATCTGCTACTCCGGGATAAGGCCCGGAAAATGTCGATTGTTGCCACAGAGCCGGGAAAGGGTGTGCAGGAGGCAATCCTTACCTATCAGGTGCTGAATAAGACCGGGGACTTGAGTCGTGTGCGGATTGCATTGCAAACCGGCCGTACCCACCAGATTCGGGTACAATTTGCCTCCCGGGGCTTGCCCTTGGTAGGAGAGCGGAAGTACAGCACCCTGGAAGATCCTTGCGAAATCGCCCTCTGGTCCTACCGATTGGCCTTTGCGCACCCAAAAACCGGTGAGCCTATGGAATTTACATTAGAGCCGCCGCAAGTTTACCCCTGGACGGATTGCTGAGCGCCCCTGAAATCAAACTTATACATGGCAATCAGCAACGATACCAGCGTCATCATATCGGTCAAGGCACCTGCGTAAGAGCCGACAAATAAATTGTAAATAATCCAAAGAATGCAGGACGGCAGCGTAATCAGCCGCAGCCACTTTTCTTTTTTCATTCCGTAGGAAATGGTGGTCAGCAGCTTCGAGCCGATGGGCAGCAGGCTCATAAAACCATCAAAGGTGACAAAGCCGGTAATCACCACAAACAAGCCGAAGGCAATAATCACCGGTGTGGTGGAAATATTCTTCTTTACGAATTTATAGAACAGGAAATTCCGGATCACCGAAATGAAATCCAACACAGCGCCGGTCCATGCCCCCAGCAGGATGTACTGAATAGAGAACACCAGCTCTGAGGATAGCTTCAGCAGCACGATGTTCTGATGCTTCTTGAACTGAAAGGCTACAATGCTAAGAGCAAGACCGACGAAACCAATAATTTGCGCAGCCACCGCCATAAAATTCACCTGCTTTCTTGACGCAATTCAATCGGTATTATATAATAAATATCCCAAGCAGTCAATTCTTTCGGTATAGGGAGGTAACGATATGCCCCATTATGATTTCTTCCAAAATAAAGAGTGTGAATTTTTCCCTTGCCATAAGGGTATGGACGAGGATAAATTCAGTTGCCTCTTTTGCTATTGTCCTCTATATGCTTTAGGCGACAAGTGTGGCGGTAACTTTACCTATACGGATTACGGCATTAAGGATTGCTCCAACTGTCTTGTGCCCCACAGACGGGAGAATTATTTGGGCATTATGCGGAAAATGGATGATGTGCTGGAACTGGTGAGAAAGAAGGACTAATCCTTGCTTTTTTGTGCTAAGGTTGCTACAATATATCAGTTACCAATAAGGAGATGTACCCAAGTGGCTGAAGGGTGCGGATTCGAAATCCGCTAGGCGCCGCAAGGCGTGCGGGGGTTCAAATCCCTCCATCTCCGCCAAAGAATAACCGCAACTTTGATACAAGTTGCGGTTATTTTCTTTTTATGATATAATTGTTTCAGCAAAAGTGATTGGAGATGAAAAGACTATGTTTAACTTTAAAAACAAAAAATCAAGAGTTTGTTTCATAGGAATGTTAATCAGTCTGGCAATATTGTTAATCGTGTTCTATGCCACAGATGGCTTGCTTGGTGATAAAGAGTTTTCAGAATATACTCGCGAAGATTGGTCGATTGCCATATTGCCCCTCTCGATTATAGTAGTTTCTTGTATTTCCACTTTGGTCTTTGCGTTGATTATAATTATTCCGATGATATGGCTGTACCCTTCGTTAATGAAGTATGTGACAAAAATAAAATTTTCTGACATAGATTTAGAAACAGAATTTCTTGTTTTTGATCATAACGAATTTAAGCGTGCTTGTTGTCGTACTGAAACACAAAACGGGCTATGGATTTCCGTTAAAGAATACGATCTAAAGACAAGAAGTTGGACAACCCTTGAAGGTGGTCGCCGCATCGAAAATGCCGATGACTTGGTTTCCGTATTACAAGAAGATTACAAATATGATAGAGTGAAGTTTTATCGTCTTCCAAATTATCTGCAGTAATTAACTGCACCCCCTGAAAGCCATATGCACCCCCTTGACTCAAAAGGGGGTGCATTTGTATTATAATTAGGGTTGTTCTTCAAATAAGAAGACCACCCTATGTGGGTGGTCTTTTTGCTTATATGGAGAGGGGTTCAGACTGTTTTTTGCGAAAACCAGCAGAATCAAACCGCCGACCTCTTGAATGCCATCGGTTTTTTAGGGTTTGTGTATTAGAAAAATATTGCGTTTTTACCACGAAAATGGTATAATTTAGTTAAAAATAATTCCAAATTTTACAATGTGTCCAATATGTCTATTGTGTTTCGTGTCAAATTCGTGTGAAAGTGTTTCGCGTTTTCAAATAGTGTTTCGCAGAAAAACGCGAATCACGATCGGAAAGGATGATGTTTTTTTGGAGTATATTACAATTAAAGAAGCGGCAAAAAAGTGGGGCGTATCTGAGGTCGTTGCCCGTAAGTATTGCCGTGAAAACCGGATCCCCGGGGCAAAGCCCGGAGATAAGGGGTGGGAGATACCCAAACGCGCTAAGAAGCCGGAGAAGCTGCCTGGCAGAGTAGCCGAGCCCTACATTCCGCCTTTGGCGAAGAAACTGATCCATCAGAAAACGAAGAAGAATTATCATGGCCTGTACGACTCCGTGGTGACTGACTTGACGTATTCTTCTTGCCGTTTAGCCAGTAATCGGTTGACATGGAATCAGGTGGATAGCATCTTCCGCAAAGGAAAAGTGGAGGTCGCCTTTGAACCTATGAAGGTGTCGGACTGCATCGAGGTCCAAAATCATATCTTCTGTGTCGATTTCATCATTGACCGTGTGGGAGAGCCTTTGACCGAAAGGTTGATCATGCAGTTGCACTATC
>JAZOWQ010000013.1:0-8115 GCA_045659325.1 Faecousia sp.
TTAAAGCCACGCTCCTCTAGTGCGGGACGAATCTTGGTGGCGTAGTTGGGATTACTAACAATTTTCTGGTACACATAGGGATCGGTCAGAGCCTTCTTGGTCAGATAATAGACGTTAGCATCCACATACTCAAAGTCCACAGAGAATCCGTCCAGCTTACCGCCGATGGCGCTATATTCCTTTGCGAATTCGGTTACCCAATCCTTGACAACCTTAGCGCCCTTTTCCATATAGATCTCATCTTCCATCAAGGTCAGCAGGGCTGCTCTAAAGGAAGAGAAACGGATGAAACGGTAGCCTTCGGGATAATCCTCAAAAATAGGCTTCAGGTTTTCGGCAACTTCCTTAGGTGTGCTGCCGCCAACACCCACTGCGGACACCCGCAGGGAATCCTCCGTGACATACTTTTCGGTATCATCACTCCAGAAGTGGATTTTGGGGATGATGTTGTCGAACTCATCTAAAGAGTTACTCATGTAGAAGGGTCTGATTTCCACATTGGATTCTGCTGCGTTGGTAAAAACACACAGAGGCAGAACCATTGTGATAACCAGTAGGATTGCTAACAGTTTTTTCATTTTGTTTTCCTCCCGGTAGTTTTTATACAAGTACAAATATACTATATTAAGCAAGGATTGTCAACGATTATTGTAAAAAATAACCTGCTACTGGAATACGCAACACATTAAAAACCTGACTGTCCTTCCTGATCATTGGTATCCTCCTTCTTATCTTCCTTTACGGCGGGCTTTGGAAGCACAAGCACCACAGCAAACAGGCTATCTATACAGCCACTCCCGTGGTAATGATAAACAGAATTGTACCAGCTTCGTTCTTGGGGATATTAGCGGGGTCTCGTTGCCGCTGTTGGCCTCCTCGTACCTCCTAACCACTAACAGTTAAACATCAGAAGCAACGTACATCCTCAGCAGTTTAATCAGACAAAATCCCCCTGCTATGGGGCTCCATAGCAGGGGGGATTCTCTTATATCTGGGTAGCGTTTTTGCTGCTGAATGGCATGCTGTTTTTAGGCCTGCTTATTCTTTCCGGAAAGCAAATCCATCAACCACTTGGGTTTGATAAAAAAGTAGCATACAGCAAAACCAACTGCTGCCAGGAACAACACAGTACCTACAATAATGATAATCCACAACACAGTATTGTTGTTTTCAGGGGTGTTGGTGCCGGGGTTGTTTACACCGGGCATATTGGTATTGGAATTGTTATTGCCGGAATTATCGCCACCGGGAATCGTGGTATCACCGCCGCCATTGGGGGTGGTTGCGTCGGAAGTTCCGCCATTGTCATTATTAGTGGTACCACCGTTATTGTTATCGGTCGTGCCACCGTTGTTATTACCGGTAGAGGTACCCACCTTACCGGTAGCCAAGCCAATGGTAGAAGCTACTGCAGTCCAGTTATAATCGCCATTGTCGTAGTTGGGGACAGAGGGTGCGGTGCCATTTTCTGTGGTCACAGAGAACTTGATGCCGCTGCCTTTCACAACACCGGTATTCACGCCATCCTGACCGGGTGCCATCTTAATCTCCTCAATCAAGGTGCCGTTATTATAAACCTTGGCAACCTTGTATTCGTTGGAAGCATTCATCCAAGACAGACGATATGCGGTATCCTTGTTGTGGGTAGCGTTGACATCCACCTCATATCCGATAGCTACATCATAAGCTTCCAGTTCGGTGGTAACGCCGGTGGGATACATCTTGAAGTTATCAATGTAGGCCGCATCGGAAACTGCAGTAGTATAGAAGCCAACTGCTTTAATAGGAAGCACTACATCACCCATGGGCACATCGCTTACGCTACCCAACAATCTACCACTGGCATCATAAACAAAGTAGCTGTTTTTGAAGGAGCCTGCGTTTCTGAAGTCCACTTCCCGCTTGAATATGTAAGTGCCGCCAGGTGTAAGGGTCACACCGGGAATTTCCTTCTGGTTGGACCCCTCAAAGTAAATCACTTTTCCATTTTCAACCTTAATGCCGGGGTCGGTTTCCGCATAGCTCAGGACACGCACCTTACCATTCTGAGGCAAAGTCACTGTCACTTCCCATGCCTGCTGCTTAGCATAGCTGTCGCCTGCGGTAATATTTTCAGGCAGCTTCACGCTCTTAACGCTGGATGCGCCGGTGATCGCCAGTGCCTTTCCGTTGCCCACTGTCTGCACAGTAGCAGAACCGTCCACGCTCCACACAGCCTTAGGCAGGGCAGTGTCACTGGAAAGCTTTGTGCCTGCCTGATAGGCTTCAAAGGTTTCCAGCAGAGAGGGATACTTGCTGTAGCGGTTGGTATCGTTGGTAATGACAGGCATGACATTGGCCGGAGTTTCCACCCAGTAACCGCAGGTACCTACCTGACGGACATTGCCGTCCTCAATGATTCTGCCCTGGGGGAAGGTAATGGTCTGGCCGTCAATATAGAAGGTAGGCGCTTTATCCTTCACCTTGAACTGCTCCAGAGACACGCCGGTGGAGGTATCAGGGGTGATACGCCAAATATTACGGCCACCGGCATACATACCAGAGAGAACAAATCTGCTGTTCCAGGTAGCAGGCACGGAGATAGGCTTCCGGTCGGAAGCACCAGCCACACGGGTCAGCTCTGCCATGATGTCGTCGACCACCTTAATGGCGTAACCATAGTCACTCATATTGGGGTCTGCAAAGTCATCGCCGCTGGCGAACACTTCATTTTCAATGATATAACCCATAAACGGTTTTGGGTCCATCATGCCGATATGGAAGATGTCTTCCGTATAATAGGGGGTGTTGGCATAGGTGCCTACCTTTTTGTTGTTATAATTAAAATATGTAATATGGGCAGCAATCTTTCCGGAGGGAGTTGCATCCATCATGTTTTTCAGAAGATTTATATCCCACAGCATACGGTTGAAGGCGGTCAGCTCATAAAGCGCATCGTTACAAGCTGCAGGGGTATCATAGCTGGGGTTAGCTGCCGGTTCATTTTGGTTGGTATAACCGGACATGGTATTGTTGGGACGAGCGGAGTAAGCGTTAAAACTGGAGGTTGTTCCGCATCCAAGGCGGTTGCCGCTCAGGGCTCCCGCAGCATCCTTAACCGTCTTCTGCCAGCCATAGGTATAGCCAACCTGATAGTCAGCAACATTGGCATTGGGATAGTACTTAGCCATAGGCTCGTAAACAGATTTATCAACCAGCTTGGCTTTCCGGTTCTGCATCACCACATTCCAGATTGAATAAGCCGTGCTGTTTTGCTTATCAATGCCGTGGATTTCTGTCTTTTTGGAAGTAGCTGTCTCAAAAGGAAAACCCTGCTCCTCCAGCATAGGTCTAATCTCGGTCTTATACCGGGGGTCCTCTACGATATCAAAGAAAAGATTGGGATTATCAAAACGCTCATCACCGTTCTTGTTCAGGGCGCCAAGATGGATGTACCACGCGCCGCAGTAGATGTATTCCAGGTCAACGGTGATGCCGTCCAGTTTACCGCCAATACTGTGATACTCTTTGATAAACTCTGATACCCATTCCTTGATGGCAGCCTCAGCTTTGTCAAAGTAGACATTCTTTTCCGTTAAGCCATGAACAGCCTTGGTCATCAGATTCAGCAAAATGTACCGGGTGCCCTCAGGCCGCTGATCAAAGTCCTCTTTGGTTTTCTGGGCAATGGTCTTAATATCCCTGGAACCATATGCGGAAACCATATAAGTAGAGTTCTCTGTAATCTCAGGAGAAGTGAATCTCGCTCTAGTGTATACATAAGTTTCCGGATTCCACAGCACAGAGCCATTTAATGTATAGAACGGCTTTTTGGTAACGGTTTCAGCATTGACCAACAAGCCCAAGGGCAACAGTGCAAGCAATAACACAGCTGCCAAAGCAATCGCAATTATTCTTTTCATTTCTTTTCTCCCATCATCGTGGTTTTTCTATAAACAATATGTCTATACTTGTATAGTTATAACATATGCACAATTTTGTGTCAATAAAAAACATACAAAACTGACAAGAAGGAAACAGGCTAGTCACCGCTGCAAACACAATGATTGTAATCGGGGGTGTGCATTTTGCACACCCCCGATTGGCTTTACTTAGGCGCTTTGATTCTGCTGAGTTTCTTGTTCAGGCTCAGCAAGTCTTCTTTGGTAAACTTGGCATCCATCATACCACCTGCCATAGTCAGCAAACGCAGGACAGTGAAACCGCCCATCATACTCATCAGCTCAGGGGTCATTTCAAAGCCCATGGGCTTTGCTTTCTCGCCCTTCTTGCCGCCGCCCAGCATTTTACCCATCAATCGAGCAAATAGGAGCTTGCCCCGGAAGGTGGAAATCACGGCGCTCATCTTGGAATTCAAAGACAGACGGCCGGGTTTCTCTTCAATATCAAACCAGTTCAGGATTGCGCCAACCTCTACCAGGCGGTAATCCTCATTGAAAGTGTCAACCTTGCGAATTACGCTCTCATCCTTCAATTCACCGGCAACTGCTTCCAGCTTGGTCTCGCCCACATTGGGAACTTCAAAATAGAAGAAGGGCAGACCATTATTCTTCTGCACGCCCAAAGAAGTACCGTTGGCAAACAGTTCTACGCTCTCGCAGTTGGAGTAAACAGTTACTTTGGTGACATCCTCAACACGGTCCACATACCGCTTACCGCACAGGTGCACCATAGGTTCGGGATTCAGCCATGCCTTATAAGCAAAGAAGGCGTCCTTCTTGTACTTTCTGTCAATGGTGATCAGGCCCTTATGGTTCTGACCGTTCTCACCGCCCTCGGCTCTTGCATCAGCGCCGAAGTCGTACATATTCCACACATGGGTTGCCCACAGGTAGGGTCGGGCATCAATACACTTGATCAGTTCCTCGTGGTAGTAAGCCTGATATTCTTCGGTATAGTCACCCTGACGAGGATCGGAGTTGTGCCAGTTCAGACCCTCACAGCCGTACTCGGAAATACCAATGGGAATGTTGGGGTGAGTGGCATGAAACTTATCAAACCAGGGGCCGTTCATAGAGGTTTCGCCGCCGTACCAGCCGAAGTAGTGGTTGTAGGAAACCACATCGGGAATCTGCAGGTAGGGGTCATCCATCTTACACATGGAAACTGCCGCAACAGTGGTAAGTCTGGTCTTATCCATTTCGTGACACATATCGTTGAGGATACGGTGATTTTCCATCAAATCCTCATCGCTACCGCCGATGGAAATCTCATTAGACAGACCCCAAACCACAATACAGGGGTGGTTGTAATTCTGGGTAATCAGTTCCTTCATCTGGCTGATGGTGTTCTCACGACCAGCAGGCATATGCTTGGAAATATAGGGAATTTCAGCCCAAATCACCAGACCTGCCTCATCACACAAATCGTAGAAATGCTGGTTGTGCTGATAGTGAGCCAGACGAATGGTGGTTGCGCCCACCTCGCAAATCAGCTTTACATCTTCCTCGTGGTCCTCGGGGCTGAGGGCGTTGCCCTTCTCCCAGCGGTCCTGATGGCGGGATACGCCACGCAGGGGGTATTCCTCTCCGTTCAGAATAAAGCCCTTATTGGGGTCGATTTGGAAGCTGCGGCAGCCAAACCGGGCAGAAACAGCATCCAGTACCTTCTCCCCTTCTGTCAGTTCTGCCTTGGCGGTATACAGGTAGGGGTCTTTCCGGCCATGCCACTTATGAACATTCTCCAAGGTAACGTTTACCTTGGTTTCAGATGTAACAGTTTCAGCAACGGTGTTGCCCTCTTTATCCAGCAGGGTATAGCGAACGCTCTGGCCTTCCTTAGCGTTGGTCAGGAATACCTCCACTTCTACATCTGCTTCGTTGCCGTTGATGATGGGAGTTACCTTAATGCCGGGGGTGCCGTAGTAGTCCAAGTCAAAGTGAGATGCGGACACGGCAATCAGGTTTACATCCCGGTACAGACCGCCGTAGAAGGTGAAGTCTGCCATCTGGGGGTATACCCGGTCATTGGACGCATTGTCTACTGCAACAACCAGCAGAGCCTTATCCGTCAGTTCCTCGGTGACATTTACACGCCAGGTGGAGTAGCCGCCGTCGTGGTGAGCCAGCAGCTTGCCGTTCACATACACATCGGCAGAAGAGTTGGCTCCACACAGTTCCAGATAGTACTGCTCTGCCTCAGGCAGGTCAGCCTTTACAATTTCCTTTGCGTAATAGCATGTGCCGCGGTGATAATCGTTGCCGCCGTCCTGGCCGTCAAGGGCATTCCAGGTGTGGGGCAGGTTAACTACCTCCCACGCGGTATCCAGCTCAGCAGGTACCGCAGTGGCTTCCTTGGAGAAGGCCCAGGTGCGGTTCAAATTCAGAATCTGTCTCAAATCAGTTTACCTCCGTATGTTTTCTAAATTCCGTAAAACTGCCGCATCTGCCCAAGCAGGTGCGGCAGCCATTTTATTACTGGGCAATTCTTCTTGCTTCCAGTTCCTCGTTCATCTTAGTAAGGGTCTTCTTGTCAAGGTTATACACCAAACCAAGGCCCACAAACAGGAATGCGCCGGCAATCAGGAACAGGATTGCCACCAGCTGACGCACCTCCAATGCAAAGGCCCAGTCAAACAGGGTAACATCAATTTCAGTAAAGACACCATTTGCATCCGGCTTGGCATTATTTACATAGCCCATGCCCTGCATAATGGTCAAAGCCACAGCGGGGCCGACACCCTGTGCCAGCTTACGGAAGAAGGAGTGCAGAGAGTAAACAACACCCTCTTCACGGGAACCGGTCTTCCACTCATTGTAATCAATGGCATCGCCCATCATAGCCCAGGAAACAGTGGAGTAAATACCCATACCCAGCGCCATAATCAGCTGTGCAACAACATACATAATCAGGTCTACGCCTGTATTTCCATCTGCAACGGGAATGATTCCCAAAGGTGCCAACAACAGAACAGCTGCGCCCACAATATAGCAGATAGAGCCCACAATAGAAAGCTCCTTCTTGCCGTATTTCATAACCATCTTACGGGCCAACGGTGTGAAAACCACAATAGGAATCATAGAGAACATGGTAATCAAACCGGAAATCTGCGCATTCTTAAAGTAGATCTGGAAGGTAACGGAAACCGCGGTGTTTGCGCCCTGCATACCGATGAACATACCCATAGCTGCCAGGGTAGCGCCCACAGCAGGACGGTTCTTTACAAAGTTGCCCATAGCCTTAAATACGTTGAACTTGGGCTGATCTTCATTGACAGCGACCTCGGTATCCACACGAATTTCGGTATTCTTAATCATAAACTGGAAGCAAATAAAGCCCAAACCGCCCATAACCAGAGCTGCAACAAAGACCATAGGTCCGTTCAGGGACTGATCGGGATTGTAAATCAGGAACGGCAGAATGACCATAGGCACCATATTGCCGATCATAGAGCCGATGGAACGCCATGCAGAAAGAGATGCACGGTCAGCAGGTTCCTTGGAAATCAGAGACAGCAGGCTGCCGTAGGGAACATTGGCAACAGTGTAGAAAGCATCCCAAATAATATAACCGGCCATAAAGATGATGATCTTTGCCCACTCAGGTGCGCCAGGTACGGGAATGAAGCACAGGGCGCCGCCGACAATCAAGCCGATAGAGCCTGCCCAAATGTACTGCAAGAACTTATTTCTCTTATACTTATGTCTGTCAGCGTCAACAATAGAGCCGATCAGGGGGTCATTGATGGCATCCCACACCTGCAGAATCACAATCAGCAGAGAATACCATGCACTCAAGCCCATGACCTGTGTCCAGAACAGGGGCATAATAGTGCCCTTCAGAGCAAAGCTCATATTACAGCCAAGGTCACCGGCTGCGTAGGCAACGGAGTCTCGAATGCCAAAGGGACGAAGCGTTTCTTTTGTTTTCACAGAGAATACCTCCTCAACAGTTTTACCAAAGAAATCGGCGGCAGCCGTTTCTTTTTTTACATTTTACCATATATATCCCCTTGCGAAAACAACGAATCTTTGTTATTATAACACATATCTCACATATATAACGGAGGCATATGTATGGAGAAAACCATTGTCTTTTTGCAGCAGCTGCTGGAATGTACCGCAGGTGTTTCCCTGTCGGTGATTCCCTACACCAGAGCTGCCATATCCGACTATC
>JAZOWQ010000014.1:0-10511 GCA_045659325.1 Faecousia sp.
CCAAATCAGTCCGCAGGTTTTCTGTGTAGGGATAATCGGCAAATAGTTTTTGCCAATCCAGTTGGGTTTCTACATCTGCTACCTCGTCAGAATAACATTCAATGGTGTGAACATGCTCTATAAGGTCACATGAAGTTTCGCTGCCTTGGCATACCTCATCATGGGTGTGTTCTGTGATTCTACAATCAGCATCTCCCGCCAGTGTTAATCCAGGCTGTCGCAGAACCCAAAATACATCTAACGAGACAACAAGGGAGAGCACCAGCAGAATGGCAATCATCCGCTTTTTTCGAATTCTAATCTTCCTTAGCTTCCTTAGACTTTCGTCCAGAATATCCTGCATGTCTCTCCCTCCTTTCATTTATTTTTCTTTAAGGTCTTTCAGAAAACGAATCCGAACCTGGAAAACGGCCAGACTCTTATAAATACTTTTCCTATAATATCATCCTGTGATATTGCGCCGATTACCGAATTACGACTATCTACTGAATTGGAGCGTTGGTCTCCCAAAACAAAGTAGCCGGTTCCTGGCACTTTATAGGGGAACTCAAGATCACAGTCTCCCAAACCCTTGTCAGTAACATAAGGTTCTTCCAACACTTCCCCGTTCACATATACATTACCTTCGGCATCAATGGCGACTTCGTCGTCCGGTAGAGCGATTACTCGCTTTAGCAAAATCTTGCCTTGATAATAAAAGCCGATCAGATCGCCGCGATGAAACTCTTTTGTTTTCACAAGAATTACGATTTCGTCATGCTCCAATGTCGGAGACATACTATCTCCCGATATTTGGAGAATCGGCAAAAATAATGTTGCTACCAAAACGGCAATTGCAGCCACTACCACCAAAACAGAAATCGTACTGCGGAGAGATTGGCGATAATAATCCTTTCTTCGGATGCGCTTTCTCTCACGCTGAATTTCCGGCAAGGAAGGAACAGGAACCTTCTTTTCAGATTTATTATTCATGTTTGAACCACTCGCTCATCTGTTTTTTTGCTCTAATTTTTGAATTTCAGACTGAAGCTGCTGCCACTTTTGATAATCATGTTGATAGCGTGCTTCTAAGTCATTGCATTGCTTTTTGCCATCAGCCAAGATCTTCTCAACCTTTTTGCGGGCCTCCTCGAGCATCCTTGCGCATTCTTGTTCAGTATCTTCCTTCATGCATGCGATTTCGTGCAAATATAAATCTGCAGTTGTCTGTGCGATAGAGAAAACATTTGTGATATCTACAGCAGCTTCCGCAATAGAACCGGCAACAGAAACACGAATCCGCTTCTCCTGGAGTGCGTCCTCCAAAGTAGCGATTTTATCTTGCTTTTCCTGCTCGTTTTTCTTCAGCTGATAGATGATATCTACAAGTTCGCGTCTGCTGAGCCTCTTTAATTCTTTGCTAATCATACAGAGCCAACTCCTTCCACAGGTAGTTATAATAATCCCATCTTATTATTATAGCATGAAGTATACATATTTCAACATATTGTGACAAAAGTGCCATAAAAAGCTAGGCACCCTTTGTGGGGGTCCACGGTCGCTTTTGGCTTTATGGGGGATTATTCACCTTTTCGGCGGCATTTATCGCAGCAGTAACGCTGATTAATTCTCTTTGCTACGAAGATGGTGTCACAGTGGTCGCACATGCGCAGCGGGGTCTTATCTTCTGCCAGCATGAAGCTGAACATCATTTGCAGACCGCTCCCACGGTCCAGACAGATACCGTCGAACCGACACCAGTACCCACCCCGAAAGAACTCGCCCAACAGAAAGCAATTATGAAAGTCTATCGCAAGTATCAGCAACGAGAGTTTTCTTATGTTGAATTGCAGGAAATAAATAAGATTATATTTGTTGATGGCAATGGTTTGGAAATGGTGTTATGGAGTAAGTAAATTCCAATATGTCGAACAGAAAAGCAGGGGCGAAAACCCCTGCTTTTATCGTTTTAGAATTATAAAAATCTCCTCATAACTTTTTTTCTTAAAAATTCTCTCATAACAATTTTTATCCAAAAAGAAACAGATTTGTGTTAGTTCCAGTTGGTTTATGGTTGCTTTGGTGGTAAAATATATGGTCATTTTAGGAAAGTGCTATTTAGGAGTGCTGCCAGAAAAATCGTCAAAAATTATTTCCCAACTTTTTAACCTTAAAAAACATAGAAAAAGTACCGAAAACTAATTGTTTTCGGTACTTTTTATGGTTGCGGAGGCAGGACTCGAACCTACGACCTCCGGGTTATGAGCCCGACGAGCTTCCAACTGCTCTACTCCGCGATATTGTTCTGCACGCTTTGTGCCTAAGTATTGTAGCACAGGACACATAGCTTGTCAAGGTCTATTTTCTGTTATATTTCAGGAGGTTTTGCCGCAATCGAAAGAAATAAGGGGCATTTATTGGACTTTTATTTTTGTATTCTAATTTTAGCGAAACACAAACAAACTTTCGACTTTTTTCGACCATAGGTATTGACAAGTACTTGTTCGTGTACTAAAATATAGCTATCCTCTTTTATGTGTACCTGCAAGCGTACTTTGAGAGGCATTCTTAACACAAAGTGGGGAATCCCCCTGCTTTGCCGGAGGTAGCTATGGACAACCTGTTTACGCGTATCGAATCCCTATGCGGAGAGAAAAACATCCGTCCCGGCCGTCTTTGTGACGAGTTGGGTCTGAGCCGCAGTCTGATGACAGACCTGAAAATGGGACGAAAGAGAACTGTCAATGCGGAAACCGCCCAAAAGATTGCGGAGTTCTTTGACGTTTCTGTAGGTTTTCTGCTTGGACAAAACGAGGATAGACATGCACAAACTGATATTTTAGACAAGGTTGATGTGGCCTTTTACGGCGAATATAAGGAACTGAACGAAGAAGACAAGGAGACTGTCCGGGATATGGTCCGACTGATGCGGGAAAGGCGGGCAGCAAAACAGAGGGATTAAAGGTGTTTGAGATTTCTGATTTCTATGCGTATTGCAAAAACCATAATGTGGATGTAATTCCCTATGATGGCTGTCCCCAACCCGGCGCAACGATCCGGGATGACAGCTTTTATGCGGTGTTTCTGGATTTTACCAAAATTCGATCAACCAAACTGCTGCGGGGCGTATGCTTCCACGAACTGGGCCACGTTGCTACCGGCGCATTGCACAAGGTAGACAGTCCCTACGAGCTGGTAGAACGCAGCGAATACCGCGCCACCCGGTGGGCAACGGAGAACTACCTGACAGAGGACGCCTTCCGCACCGCCTTTGCCGATGGGTACACAGAACTGTGGCAGTTATCCGAATATTTTGACCTGCCGGAGCGGTGCATTGAGGACGCCCTCACCTACTGGAAGGAACGAAAAGGCATTGATTTTACAAAATAACCCCACCTGGACGAGGTGGGGTTTGTTTTACATGTTCGCTTTTATGCAAGAAATCAGAATATCTCCAGCAACCACTCTGTCCTCGGCAGCAAAGCCGTCAGCAAAGTTGTCAGAGTACAGAATCTGAGCATTGGGAGGGAACTCCTCATCCCCTGCCCAGGCAAGAATCTGGATTTGGTAGCCGTCCACCAGTTCGAACAGGTAGCCTGCATCACCGTGGGGTACAGATACAGCACCCATCTGCTCTGCAGCCTTACGGAAGGCATCTAACCGAGTGCCAAACGTAAAAGCTGCACGGGTCAAGACGCGGCCGGTATAAGGCTTGATATACAGTTCTCCCCAGGGCATCTCCCGGAAGGTTTTCCACCCACCCGTCCATGCCACATCCTTGCACTCCAGCAGATACCGGAGCAAAAATGTCTGGGTGGGGAGTGGCGGAACAGCACCGCCGTCGGCGGCAGTGATAGCATACTCCGGGTGAGAAATGCTAAATTCTCTGCCCAAGAGTTTTACGGCAAAGGCCTTTCCATCCCACTTGACATTTGTCAATCGAGCAGTAACATTCGCCGGGGAAAGCCCACGGAATTTCTCTTCATAATAAGCAAAGGGGACTTCTTCTTTATGGTTTTCTATCTGCATATTACATCTCCTGCACAGAATTGGGGAACAGGCTGGCATCCGTATGGGGCAGGAAGCAAGCCGCCACAAAGGAATCCATATAGCCAGGATAGGTGGACAGTTCCAAATAAGTCATATTGGCGCCCAGCTCAGCGCATTTTCCGGCAGCCTCGTCACTCATCACCATGGCATAGGCACCGGTGAGGGAGGAGTTACCGATATAATGGTACTTCTCTAAATCCACATCGGGAAGCATACCGATATTGACCGAGTTCTTCATATTAATTCCGGAGCCAATGCCACCGGCAACATACACCTGATCGATGCAATCTACCGTCATATCCACTGCCTGAAGCATCGTGTCAATAGCGGAGAAAATAGCGCCCTTGGCACGGATAAAGTTGTCAATATCCACCTCGTTGATGGATACTTCACGGCCGGTTTCCTACTCTGCTGCCGTTGCCAGAATGTATCTGCCCATTCCGTGGGCATCCCGGGCTACCCGGATACCCTCCCGGACGAGCAGGCCACGGGCATTGATGATACCGCAGCGGAACAGCTCGGAAATAATATCGATAATACCGGAGCCGCAGATACCCACTGCCCTTTGGCCGGCATTGCCTACGATGGTGAGAGTAGGCTCTATGGTGTCTTTGTCAATGACGCAAGCCTCGATGGCACCGTCGGTAGCCCGCATACCACAGGAAATATCGCCGCCCTCAAAGGCAGGACCGGCAGAGCAGGCGCAGGACATCATAAAGTCCCGATTGCCGAAAACAATCTCGCCGTTGGTACCCAAGTCGATAAACAGACTCATTTCGTCCTGATCCCACAGGCCTGTTGCCAGTGTGCCGGCGGTAATATCACCGCCTACATAAGAGCCGATATTGGGGGCAATCTGCACCCGGGCCAAGGGGTTTGCCGGAAGCTTCAAATCACCGGCAGTCAGGCCGTCCCAACCAAAGAAGCTGGGGATGTAGGGCTCCATACGGACGGGCTCTGCATCCACACCCACAAACAGGTGGTTCATAGTGGTATTAGCCGCCACACACAGCCGCAGAATGCTGCGGGCGCTGATATTGGCTTCTCTGCACAAATTGGCAATAATGGGGTTCAGCGTTTCCTTGACGATCGCGTCCTGCAGTTTCTTTTTGCCGCCGTCTCTGCCCTGCTCAATAATTCGATTGATGACATCGGCGCCGTAGCGAATCTGTCCGTTGCCGGAAGAGCCTTTGGCAAGGAGCTTGCCGGTCACCAAATCCGTCAGCACCATTGTCACTGTGGTAGTGCCGATATCAATGGCGCAGCCTACAATGGCGGTATCCTCCGGAGAAGAAATTTCCATACACAGGAAGGTATCTCCCTGTACCTCGCCCTTGACGCAAACACGGAAATTGTGCTCCCGCAATGTCGCTGCCAGCTTTACCATAACCCCGAAGGGGATTTTTACCTGCGCCACACCCAGCGCCTCCTGAATGGCCCAAGTGAGCCGTTCATTGTCGGGCATGGTGTCGTCCAGGGTGGGCTCTGCCATTTCTGCAACCACCGCGCGGAAGTTGTTGGTAAAGGCCATACCGCTTTCCTGCAGCTGCCGCTGGCAATCCTCAAAAATAGCAATTTCCTTGGGGCTGCTCAGGTCTGCGGTCTTCATGCGGCTCTGGTAAGCGGAGGCGATATCCGGCACAAACACCGTACAGTCCCCCACCACTTTGCAGTTACAGCTTAGCCGCCAGCCGGCCTCAAATTCCTCTTCGGTAATATGGCGGGAGGGAATGGTCTCCACTTCCCCGTCTACCAGCTTTACCCGGCATTTACCGCAGGAGCCGTTACCGGAGCAGGGAGCATCAATTGCCACATTGGCCCGACGGGCCAGCCCCAGCAGGTTATCCCCTGTATTGCAGGCAATCTCTACCGGACTGCCGCCTTCAATTTGAAATACCACTTTGGGCATAGGTATATCCTCACTTTGTCTTTTTCTGTCTTATTCGTAGCGGTTATCCCACGCAGACTGAGGCAGTTCCGGCTTTCTGCCACGACCCATCAGCTGCTGCACTACATCCTCGGGGGCAACGCCCTCACGGACAATCTGCCAGGCCGCCTCCACAATGGGCATTTCAACGGCGTATTTCTCTTTCAGCGCCATCACCGCAGGCAGAGCATTGATGCCCTCTACCACCATGCCGGTCTGTTTGATAGCTTCTTCTACGGGAACACCCTGACCAATCAGCGTACCGCAGCGGTTATTCCGGCTGTGAACGCTGGTGGCAGTTACAATCAAATCGCCGATGCCCGCCAAACCGCCAAAGGTTTGCTCCTTGCAGCCCATAGCGGTGCCAAGACGGGAAATCTCTGCCATACCCCGGGTAATCAGGGCAGCCTTGGCATTATCCCCATAGCCGAGGCCGGTAGCAATACCGGCAGCAAGGGCAATCACATTCTTTACCGCGCCGCATAGCTCCACGCCCAGCACATCATCATTGGTGTACACCCGCATACAGGTTCCCCAAAACACATTTTGCACCAATTCCGCAGTCTGCTGGTCCTCGCAGGCAGACACGATTGTGGTGGGCAAATCCCTTGCCACTTCTTCTGCGTGGGTAGGTCCGGACAGGGCCACCAGTTTCACGGTGGGGTTGGCAATTTCCTGGGCGATAATGCCCGTCATGGTCAGCAGGGTATCTGCTTCAATGCCCTTGGCCACATCCACGATAATCTGATTGTCAGAAATATAGGACGCTGCCAGTCGGGCGGTGCTCCGCACGAAGGGAGACGGCACAGCAAACAAAAGGATCTCCCGACCCTTACAAACCTCTGCAATCTCCTCTGTAAAAGAAATTCCCTCGGGAATTTCCATTCCGGGCAAATTGGGGTGACGGTGGGTTGTGGAAAACTCCTCCACTTCCCGTTTCAGTGCAGACCACACGCACACCATATGGCCGTTATTGTGCAGCATTCTCGCCAGCGCCATACCCCAGGTGCCGGCACCCAAAACGCCGATATTGCTCATAGTAAATCTTCCTTTTCGTGTTTTTGCTATTATACCGAATATAGCAGTTCTTTGTCAATCTTTCAGAATATAGGCGGCGGTGATTTCTCCGTAATAAGCGGTGTGGAAATCTCCGTCGTTGGGGGTGCCTGCCTTATAGAATCGGTCACGGTCTGCTTCGCTGATAGCAGACAGCACCTGGTCCTGCTTGTAAATCACTTTACATTCCAGGGTCAGGGGCATTTCCTTGATGGCAGGAACGGACACAGTTTCGCCGGGTACCAAAGTCAAATTCAATTTCTGCACCTTGTCCACATCTCTTCCGGACTGGGTGCCACATACCCGGATGATTTCCTTATCTGCAGCGCCAAGGGGAATATTTACGGTAAATTCAGGGTTTTTGTCCACCAAAGATTTGGTGTGGCGGCTCTGACGCACATAGGCGATAAAAATCGGCCTATACCACTCAATACCCAAATGGCCCCAGCCAATGGTCATAGTATCTACCTCACCGTCGGCCTGCGTGGTCATCAGAACGCCACTGCCCACCGCGCTTAAAATCTGCGGTGCATATTCCCAGATATTGATTTTTTCCTTCATCAAAATCCCTCCTCAAGAAGTTACCTCTATCATAACGGGAAACGGTGAATTTCGCAAGCAATTTTTGTAGGATTCTCCCAGTATTTTCCCGTGTAAGGCCGCAAAAAGCGGGCCGCTTTGCTGCGGTCCGCTTCTGTGGTTTCTATTATTCTGCTGTTTCCTCGTTGGGGTGATAGAAGAATTTACCAATCACCATCACAACTGCAAAGACAATCAGGAAGAACAGCACGGGGAAGGCGAACTTTCCGTCTGCTGCAGCAGCCTGATACTTCACGATGCCGTGGGAGTAAACTGCGCAGCCCACCAGGAAGATGCAGCTTAAGATTGCCAGTGTGGGAACAATCACCCGCTTGACAGGGCTCAGGTCCTTATCCTTATACATCTTCAGGAAGATGGGGATATACATTGCATACAGCGCCACAATAGGCAGCTCGCTGGAGTCAAAGTTGAACGGACCAAACCAACCGGCAGTCAGGTTTGCGCCGAAGAAGTATACCAGCCAGACAGCAGCCAGCAGCGCGCCCATAAAGGCAGAGTTGGTGGGCATATTGCTGTCTTCGTCCAGCTTGCCGAACAGCTTGGGGCTGGGGCCGTTGCCACGCACTGCAAGAGCATACAGATTCCGGGAGTTTGCCATCATAAGGCCATTGGTAGTACCCAGGCAGGAAATCACAATAAATACTGACAGAATCGTGCCGAAAGCATTACCGAACAGCTTCTTGAATGCCATAGGTGCACCGGAAGCGGTCAATTCTTCCACAGAAATCGCGCCGCAGACACCCATATAGTACAGAACAAATACGGCAACGATCACAATGCCACCAAAAATCAGCGCCCGGGGCAGCGTTTTCTTCGCATCCCGCAATTCAGCATTGATGGAGGTTGCCAAAATCCAGCCCTCAAAGGCAAATGCCAAAGACACAACCGACGCAGTCAAGCCGCCGACAGGAGAAATATCGGAAGAAGGAGGTGCCAGGAAATTTTCCGTCAGCTGACCGTTAATCAAGCCGGAAGCAGTACCCACGACTGCCATCAGCAGCAGCGGAATCAGCTTGATAACGGTAGTAGAAACCTGTGTCTTGCCGGCAATCTTAGGCGAGACGGCATTGAGGAATGCATCACCCACTAACACCAGGCAGGCAATCACCAATACTTCGCCGCTGGTAGCGCCGAAGCCAAACAGCTCACCGAAATATCTTGCCGTAACCCAGCACAGCACAGAAGCAATACAAGGCGTGTAAATGAAGGTCATAAACCAGCCCAGATAGTAGGCATACTTGGAACCCATAACAGCTTCTGCGTAGTCCACAACGCCATTGACCTTTTCATACTTCTGGCTCATCAGGCTGAACGCGTATGCGCAGAAGAACATAATTGCGCCCATAATCAACAAAGACAGAACACCGGTAAGTACATTGCCGCCGGTAGCTGCCAAAACGCCCTCGGTCTTAAAGAAAATACCGGAGCCGATGACGATACCCACAACCATACAGATGGCTGTCGGCAAACCGTATCGTTTTTCCATACTTTGTTTCATTTCAATTCTCCTCTCCTGTACCTTTGCCATATACTGCAAAAATGCAAGTTGATAAGGCCATTATATGCAATCATTTTCAAAAACACAACGAAATTTTTCTTTTTTACTGATTATGTGAATATTTACGATATATATTCACACCTGATTCAGCGGAGCAATTTCAGATCCTCGTCTGTAATATCCCGGTATGGCTTGCAGGGATTGCCGAAGGCTACACAGTTGTCGGGGATATCGTGGACCACCACGGAGCCGGCGCCGATGACTACATTGCTGCCGATTTTCGTACCCGGAGTGACCACTGTACCGCCGCCGATCCACACATTGTCCCCTACGGTAATAGGCAGAGCCTTTTCCAGCAGCTTGTTCCGGGGTTCGGGGTGAATGGCATGATGAGCAGTATAGAACCCGCAGCTTGGGCCGATAAACACATTATCTCCGAAGGTAATTTTGCCGGGGTCAACAAAGATACAGTTGTTATTGGCAAAGAAATTGTCACCCACCTCAATATTCCAGCCAAAGCCGCAGAAAATATTTGGCTCCACATAGGGATTGACACCCACCTTACCGAACAGCTTACGAATCAGCTTTTCCCGTTTTTTCATATTGGAGGGGCGGGTGTGGTTATATTTCCAGCACAGGTCGGCGCATTTCAGGTGGGATTCTTCCCGGCCGGGAAAGGTGGTGTCATACATCAGGCCAGCTTGGCATTTTTCAAATTCTGTCATAATATTCTCCCATATAGCAAAATTGCCGGGCGAACCCGGCAATTTGATTTTTACTGAATAGCCTCTCTCAGCCATTCCAAAGTGCATTCTACCATGTGCTTGCCGGTTTCGCTTGATGCCTCCACCGCACTCTTGGCAAACCACTCGGTGTTGTCCTTGCAGCGGTTCAGGTCCACCAGTTCGGGGTAAGTACCCATCAGCAGGGAAGTTTCCCACTTGCCTGCATGGTCAAAGCCGCCGCACTTGATCTGGGCCTCTGCGCCAATGAGAGGAATCACCTTGATGTAGGAGAAGGGATCGTCCTCGGAGCCCATATCCTCATAGTAGGAAGCATAGGCATCGCTGCCCCACCAGCCCTTACCGAGCTTTTCTTCCATATATTCCATGGTGACCTTCTTGGCAGCCTTGTGGCAGGCAATGGTCATAGGCATCAGGCCTGCGCCCTCAGTCTGGTGATGGGGTACAAGATAGATATTCTTGTGGCCGGCATCAATCATAGACTTCAGAATGTAGTACAGGTAATTCACATAAGCATCCTCGTCCACGTGGAAGTGGCTGGGCTTGGGCTCGCAGACAGCGTAGGAAGCCACACCGTACCAAATGGGAGGGCAGATAACAATTTCCTTTTCCTTGGCCAACTCCCGCAGGCAGCCGGTGACTACCAGAGTGTCGGTGC
>JAZOWQ010000015.1:0-8358 GCA_045659325.1 Faecousia sp.
GTTCGAGTCCGTTCCGGGTCGCCATATAACGCATCAGAGCAGAGCGAATGCTCTGCTCTATATGCCTCTGTAGCTCAGTTGGTAGAGCAGTGGACTGAAAATCCACGTGTCGTTGGTTCGATTCCGACCGGAGGCACCACGGTTTCCAAACGGAAACCGAGATGCGGGTGTAGCTCATCTGGTAGAGCGCCACCTTGCCAAGGTGGAGGTAGCGAGTTCGAGCCTCGTCACCCGCTCCAATTTTAAAGAGTAAGGAGCGCTTTGCGTTCCTTATTTCATATGGTACCGTGGCCAAGTGGTAAGGCAAGAGTCTGCAAAACTCTCATTCCCCAGTTCAAATCTGGGCGGTACCTCCAAAAAACTCTCGTTCTTCGGAACGGGAGTTTTTTTATCCAAGCCGACAGGCTTGGCATATCATCACGACGCAGTCGTGTATATCATCGCCGCACTTGTGCGGCGTATATCATCACGCGTAGCGTATATTTCTGTCGGCTTGATGATATACAAAACTTCGCTTTGATGATATGCAATTTCTTGCGGAATTGATGATATACAACGGCAAGCCGTTGATTTTATTGCAATGCTACCGTTAATTAAGTATAATATATGTGTATTCAATCCATAGTTGAATATTAGAACGCATATAATCTCAACTAATACTTGCTTTTTTATATTTGATTCCTTGTTATAATAAAACTGCAAACACAAAGTTTGCAGAAAGGATGAAATATTATGTTTGATACTGTTAAAGTAGGAAAGAAAATTGCGGAACTAAGAAAAAATTATAATATGACTCAGTTTGAACTGGCGGATAAACTTGGTATTAGTTTTCAAGCGGTTTCGAATTGGGAACGCGGAAATTCTATGCCGGACATTTCTAAACTGCCTGAAATAGCCGAATTATTTCAGGTATCAATCGATGAAATACTCGGGAAAAGCAATTCTTTTCTTAATGAAGTTGCAAAAGGTGAAAAAGTAAGCCTAACCAATTTCCCCGAAAGTGATGTTAAAGAGGCAGCGATCTTGATTAAGCCGCAAAAAATTAAGGAAATGATAGATATTTCTGATTTTCATCCTAAAGTTATTTCAGCATTGCTTCCTTTTTTAGACAGTAAGTATGTCGAAGAGTTGATGAATACATGTAAAGATGCGGGAAAAAGCATTGCAGTTTTTTTGCCTTTTTTGAGTTATGAAATGATAGATGAGTTAGTAATGGAAACTAAAGAAAAAGGAGAATCTGTTGGTGTTTTTCTTCCGTTTATGAGTGATGAAAAGATAAAAAAGTTTGCTTTCGAAGCTTTTGACAGAGGTGGAATAAAGGAAGCATCACCATATTTTCCTTTTATGAAAGATAAGGATTTGAGAACTTTGACAGAAAAGGCAATGTTACAAGATTAAATGAATCATTTATAGAAAATCTCAGTTTTCAGGCACATTTAATTTGTGTCATTTAGTTCAAACTACCCAAACAAAAAGGACACCCATTCGGGGTGTCCTTTTATATTCCTTATTTTATGCTGTTCAGATAATTGGCTTTGCCGGTTTCATAGAGATTGTTTCCCTCGCTGTCGATAATGACAACCACAGGGAAATCTTTAACAACCAGCCGGCGGATTGCCTCTGCGCCCAAATCTTCATAGGCAACAATCTCAGCTTCCTTGATACACTCGCTGAGGAGCGCGCCACAGCCGCCGATAGCGCCGAAATACACAGCGCCGTGCTTCTTCATAGCGTCAATCACTTCCGGACCCCGCTTACCTTTACCAATCATACCGGTGAGACCCTGTTCAATCAGAATGGGGCTGTAAGCGTCCATACGGTAGGAAGTGGTAGGGCCGGCAGAGCCAATGGCCTGACCGGGCTTTGCAGGGGTAGGACCTACAAAGTAAATGATACTGTCCTTGACATCCATAGGAAGTTCCTTGCCTGCAGCAACCAGTTCGCACAGACGCTTGTGAGCAGCGTCACGGGCGGTGTAGATCACACCGGAGATCAGACAGCTGTCACCCGCTTTCAAATCCTTGACCTGATCTCGGGTAAGAGGAGTGGTGATATGTACATTGGCCATATTAAAGCACCTCCGTTTTGTGTCTGGTTACATGGCAGTTGATGTTAACAGCAACAGGTAGACCGGCGATATGGGTGGGAAAATACTCGATGTTCACAGCCAAAGCGGTTGTCTTGCCACCAAAGCCCTGAGGGCCGATACCCAGCGCATTGACCTCTTCCAACAGAGTTTTTTCCAGTTCAGCGTAGAAAGGATTGCTGTTGGGTACATCGGTGCTGCGCATTAAAGCCTTCTTAGCGAGGTAAGCGGCTTTGTCAAAAGTGCCGCCAACACCCACACCGATGACGATGGGGGGACAGGGATTAGGACCTGCATCCTCTACGCACTTCAGCACAAAATCCTTCACACCCTGCAAGCCGTCGGAAGGACGGAGCATCTTGATCTGACTCATATTCTCGCTGCCGAAGCCCTTGGGAGCGACGGTGATTTCCAGCTTGTCGCCGGGTACGATTTCGTAGTAGATCATAGCAGGGGTGTTGTCCCCGGTATTTACACGGTCCAGGGGATCGCGAACAATACTCTTACGCAGATAGCCCTCGGTATAACCCTGACGGACACCCTCGTTGACAGCCTCTTCCAGATTGCCGTTGATGTGCAGATCCTGACCAATCTTTAGAAACACGCAGGCAGCACCGGTGTCCTGACAGATGGGCTGGTTTTCTTTGCCTGCAATCTGATAGTTTTCGATAATTCTCTCCAAAATTTCCTTTGCCTGACCCCAAGGCTCTTCCGCATGGGCATTCTCAATGCAAGTTTTGATGTCACCGGGGAGTTGGCAGTTTGCCTCAATGCACAAACGCTTTACAGTTTGCACAATTTGGGCAGTATCTAATTCTCTCATTGGATTTCCTCCGTTCTCTAATAAATTATCGTATTCATTATTGCACATTTACGGCCGAATTTCAAGAGCATAAAAAGTGCAGAAAATAGGTAATTGCAAGCAAGTCAGCGCATCCGCCTGGCGATAGATTTTTCTCAATAAAACAATCATCCAGTTGCTCCAGTACCTTGTTGTCTGGATAGGAATTTGTCTTGATCAAGCGACCGATATCAGCGGCAACAGCTTGCTGTTCGATAAAACTGCTTCGTCGAATCAAATTGGTATCTGCTGTATTAGCTATCAATGCCAACAAAGCGCCACAACCTGCGTCGTTCAGGCTAAGACCTTGCACAAGCCCCCTTTTCAAAACGGGCAAAGCGATTTCTAGTGCTTGCGCAAAACCGCTCTCGGCCTGCCCACGGGCGCCGGAAATACCGTGCTTTACGAACAACGATTCTCCGGTGGTGCAGGCAGAATCCCCGGAGATGCCTTCCAGTTCCCGTGCAACCAATCCTCGGGTCATTTCCTTGCACTGTGCCGATAAGGCTTCCGGCTGCCACATAGAAGCCCCCAACCGCCCTGCGGCAGCACAAAGAATACCTAAGCTGAAAATGCTGCCTTTATGGGTGTTTACACCACCGGTTTCCTGATACATTGCCTGTTCTGCCAGCTTACCAGGAAATCGCAAACAGGAAAAAACCTCTGCTGGCGGCAGGTGACGGGTTTCTACGCCAATCCGGGCGCATTGGGTAAAGTAGGGAACAAGGGCGGCGCTGCTGGCCATAAAAGTAAACATATTCATATCCCTGTGGCTGCCGCTGTTGCGACAATCCACAAGACCGGGTTTTGGGGTGGTGCATACCTCGAACAATAAACTTTTTTGTGCGATTTGGGCAATGCGGTTGCATTCCTCCTGCTCCATAGCACCCTGTAGTAATGCGGTAGTTTTTTGCTGTAACTGCTCCACACTATGGGTACGGCTGCGGCCGCAAACATGGGCGCTCAGGTCACAAATCAAACACTTCCGTGGCGTATAACCCAGTATATTCCGTTCCAGCTTCCGACCGGCAGCGTCCAGCACATCCATATCGAAAAGCCTGGCCACCGGCGCGCTGTCTTCAATCTGCACAGTTCGCTGTTTCAGCACATCTGCCGAGGCATCTACCGCATAGTAGCCTTCACAGCCGGTAGGCAAAATATGTTCTTCGTAATGCAAAACGGATAAATCCGCTAACTGTATATCAAGCCATTGTTTGCCAAGCCGAAACCCCCACAGAATATCGTCGTTGTGTTTTACCGGACCGGCAATATTCATAGTAAAGCAAATGAGCGGCTTTCCAAATCGGATCAGCAACTCCTTTTGCCGGGCAACTCTGTTTTCTCGTGCAATTAAAATATCTTGTAGTGTTATTTCCATACTCATTCCGTAAAGGGCCGCTGATGGGTAATATCCAACTGCTTCAGCAGCTCGTCAGACCGCTCACCCACACAGCCGACGATATGATACCGGCGCTTAAATCGGTCATATATAAAGTGATGCATCAGACGGAACCCCTTCACCTGACCGGTGCTGCCTACCTGAATACGGGGACCGTTACATTTGTGAAGTTTTCCGCCGATAGAAATGTGATTTTCGTCCACATAGGCGATGGGCAGATCCTGTGCAATCAGCTCGTTGACCTTCTTTTCCAGTTCTAAAAGGTTGATGTCTGGACGGTTGTCGAAGTACATGCAGAAACCATGACGCACATCGTCGTGTCCGGCCTGCTCCACAAGCTCAGGGGACATACAGAACTCGCACAAATCCTCGGCAGTGTGAGCCATTAATCGATAGGGCAGAGAAGTATATACATTCTGTCGAATTTCCTCAGGTTCAGGACCGAAAATATTGGGACGGGACACAATTACCTGCTCGCCAACACCAATCAGAAGATTGGCGTTGGATTTCAGCAAGGGGTAAATCAAATCAAAATGCTCTACTACAACCCGCTTGCCGCGTTGAAGGGCATCGGCAATGGCATCGGCTAGAACGCTCATCTGGGTAAAGCCATTTTCAAAACGAACATCCAAATGGTAGGTGTGAGGAGAGAAGAAACTGAAGCCTCTGTCCAGCTCCAGAATAGGCAACGGCCGGATATAAACACCGTTATCATCGTTTGTCAGCTCCAGACCGGGAAACATACCCTTGATCAGCGCGCTTTTGCCGGAACCGGCCTCGCCGATGATGCCAATGAGCTTATCACTGGGGGAGAGATATAGCTGGGCCAGCTCCATACCCAGCGCATACATACGATTGTGTCCTCTGGGGGCATAATAACTGCTCACAATGTGGGTGGCGCGACGCTCAAACATAGATATCCTCCTTACAGTAAGTTGTTATTTATCAAGTATTGGAAGGTACTCTCCGGCACTAAGGTACGGACACCTTCTCTATTTTTTTCCACGATCAGCTTTCGTACATTTGTAGCACTGACAGGGGTGCCTTCGGTTTCTAATCTGGGAATCTCACAGAGAGAAACACCGTATTCCGGTAATAGCCTGTGCAGCGTTTCGTTGTACTGTTTTGTCACTGGACAGAAGGGCTCAGAGCCCACAAACCGGCGGGTAATACCAAATTTTGGGACAAAGTGCGTGCCGAAAACGGCAACATCCAGCTGACATTGCACATTGAGAGAATTGGCCTGCTCCTTCAGAAAATAAGTGGGGAAGGTGGCGGAGGAAATTAAGTACGGTCCAGTGGGCAAAACCGTAACATTGGATAAATCCGCTGTGCCTGCTTTTACCATGGCCATACGGTCCTTGGTGTTGAAGAAACTTCGGTCCTCAGAAAGGACAAATACCAAAAGCCTGTCGCATTCCTTTGCCGCCTGTTCAATCAGATATCGATGCCCACGGGTAAAGGGATTGCAGTTCATCACCACTGCGCCGGTAACACCCTGGGCAGGCTGAACTGACATGCTGTCCAAAAACTCCTCAATCCCGTTTTGCTGATTTTCCATCAGCAGCACAGAATCTGTGGCGGCAATGGAATAGAAAAACAGGGAAGAGAACATAAACCGATTTTGCGGCTTGGTGTACAGGAATAAATGCCGATGCCCGGCCTGCAGAGCATCCTGCCGCAGATGGGTCAATATGGTGGCGGTCAGGTCCTCGCCCTGGTGAGTGCTGTCCACGGCGATACACTTGAGAATGTTGCCGTATCGGGAGCCGGTGGCAATCAGCATATCACGATCCCAGATAAGGAGTGTGCAATCCACTTGCGTGTCCGGTGTTAACCCAGCGTTGCGGAGCAATTGTTCCCATAAATTCCGTTTGTGGCCCGTAAGCTTGGGTAGAATTTCCATATCCATACCAATCGCTCCTTTCCTTTTTCTAACATTATACAACACAGAGTGCTCCCTTGCAAAGAAAAATTATAAAAAACAATTGAAATATTTGAAATTGTGATATAGAATAAAATATATTGTTATATAACAATGAAGGGAGATTGAGCCATTTATGGAAATTAAGAAGCTTGCAACCGCCGGAACAATGGAATCCAGCGATGTCTATGTGGAAATCGAACCGGGTAACGGTGAGATTCAGGTGACACTGGAATCCGTAGTTGCCCAGCAGTTTGGTGATGCCATCCGTGAGGTGGTTATGGAGGTGCTGCAGGAGCAGCAGGTGGATAGTGCCAATGTGCGTGTGGTAGATAGAGGCGCGTTGGAGTGTGTACTCCGCGCCCGTGTGGAAACTGCAGTCCTGCGTGGAAAGGAGGACAAGTAATGCGTCGTTCTATGTTGTTTTTGCCCGGCAACAATGCCAATATGCTGATTAACGGCAATTGCCTGGGCGCTGATGCTATTATCTTCGACTTGGAAGATGCCGTTTCTCCTGCTGAAAAGGATGCAGCCCGTATTCTGGTTCGTAATACTATGCGGTATATGGACTTCCGTGGCTGCGAGAGAATTGTCCGTATCAACTCCATCGACACCCCTTATTGGAAATCCGATGTAGAAGCAATCCTGCCTTGGAAACCGGATATGTTCCTACTGCCCAAGACCGGCACTGCCGCTGATGTGCAGGAAGCTGATAAGTACATTACCGAAATGGAAGAAAAGCTGGGTCTGGAGCCTGACTCCGTTGGCCTGATGCCCTTGATTGAAACTGCTTTGGGCGTAGAGAATGCTTTCGCAATCGCCACCGCCGCCAAGCGTGTCAAGGCCTTGTTTCTGGGTGCAGAAGACTTGACTGCTGATCTGCAGTGTAAGCGTACCAAGGAGGGTAAGGAGATTTTCTATGCCCGTACCCGTTTGGTAATGGCAGCCCGTGCTGCCGGTGTAGAGGTGTACGATACACCCTTTACCGATGTCCACGATGACGAGGGCATTCAGATTGATGCCGCCTTTGCAAAGTCCCTGGGCTTCTCCGGCAAGGCATCTATTTCTCCCCGTCATGTGGAGGTTATCAACAATGTGTTTACCCCCACCATGGAAGAAATCGACTATGCCTATGAAGTGATTGATGCCATTGAACTGGCAAAGCAGCAGGGTAAGGGTGCAATTTCCTTGCGAGGCAAGATGATTGATGCACCCATCGTGGCCCGTGCAGAGCGTACCATCGCTGTGGCGGAAGCCCTGGGTATCAGAAGGGAGGAAGGTTAAATGAATAAACTGGTAGGTTCCATTCGGGAGGCCATTATTCAGTCCGGCCTGAAAGACGGTATGACCGTGTCCTTCCACCACCATCTGCGTAATGGTGACTTTGTCCTGAATATGGTAATGGAGCAAATTGCCCAGTTGGGCATCAAGGACATCAATGTGAATGCAAGTTCCCTGTTTGATGCCCACGCACCCATTTTAGACCATATTAAAAACAATGTTGTCACCGGCATCTCCGCTGACTATATCGCCGCTGGCGTGGGCCGGGCCATCAGCGAAGGCATTATGGCAAACCCCGTTCAGTTCCGTACCCATGGCGGCCGCCCCAGCGATATCTCCCTGGGCCGTACCCCTATTGATGTGGCCTTTGTTGCCGCACCTGCTGCGGACTCTATGGGTAATTGCTCCGGTAAGTACGGCAAATCTGCTTGTGGCAGCTTGGGTTATGCCTTTGCCGATGCGATGTTTGCCAAAAAGGTGGTTGTAATCACCGATAACTTGGTAGAATATCCTTTGCAGGACTTCTCCATTTCTGAAGACTATGTGGACTATGTGGTAACTGTGGATGCCATTGGTGATCCCAAGGGCTTCGTTTCCGGCACGATCCGGATCACCCGTGACCCTGTGGGTCTTGTGATGGCATCTCACGCGGCAAAAGTTATTGAAGCATCCGGTCTGTTGACGGACGGCTTCTCCTTCCAGACCGGCGCCGGTGGCGCATCCCTGGCTGCAGCCAAGTTCCTGAAGGATATTATGCTGGAAAAGCAGATCCAAGGCAGCTTTGGCTTGGGTGGTATTACCGGTTATATGGTGGATATGCTTCAGGC
>JAZOWQ010000016.1:0-21619 GCA_045659325.1 Faecousia sp.
TTTTTTTGGGTGACACGCCAAAAAAAATAAACCCGACAGTGGGGTGGACTGTTGCCCGACACCGGCTGGACGGTGTCGGAACAATTCTTTTCTTACATAAGAAAAAGCGAACGAGCCTCGTCACCCGCTCCAGAAAAAAGAGGGATCTTTTGCATCCCTCTTTTTTGTTTTAATCTTTTGTATTAGCCTGGGGAGCACATATAAAAAAAGGTTGTCAAGACGGTCAAAATGTTATATAATAGAATAGCTTTATTATGATTATTCTGTGATTCGGGAGGAACACCTGAATGAATAATAGATTTGAGGAACTAAAAAATTATTTACAGCCCGGCCGCCGCGTCCATTTGGTTGGCATTGGCGGTGTTTCTATGCGTCCGTTGGGCCTTGTGCTGCGAGGTATGGGAATGGAGGTTACCGGCTCAGATATGAGCGTAACCGCGTCTACGCAGGAACTTGTAGCGAAGGGAATCACCGTACATATTGGTCACCAGGAGGAGAATATCCGTGGTGCTGAATGTGTTATCAGAACAGCAGCTGTGCATAATGACAATCCGGAAATTGCCGCTGCTCGAAGCGCCGGTATTCCTGTTTTTGAACGGGCGCAGGCTTGGGGTGTGATTATGCGGGCGTATAAGAATGCAGTTTGTGTTTCCGGCACCCACGGTAAGACGACCACAACCTCTATGCTGGCCCATATTCTGATGGCGGCCCAGTGGGACCCTACTGTGATGATTGGCGGCTATCTGCCGTTGCTGCACGCAGGACACCGTGTGGGAAATGGTGATACCATTTTGCTGGAAAGTTGTGAATACTGTGATTCGTTTTTGAATTTTTCGCCCACACTTGCTGTGGTTTTAAATGTTGAAGCTGACCATCTGGACTATTTTAAGGACCTGGCAGATGTTGAAAAATCCTTCCGCGAATTTGCGACCCTTTCAACCAACGGCATTTTAGCCAACGGAGATGACCCGCATGTGGTGGAAACGCTGGAGGGTTTGGAATATATCAGCTTTGGTTTC
Organism: Faecousia sp.; assembly: GCA_045659325.1. Lineage (GTDB taxonomy): Bacteria > Bacillota > Clostridia > Oscillospirales > Oscillospiraceae > Faecousia. Next base: position 1,020 of record JAZOWQ010000016.1, read on the forward strand.
GGTGAACATAATCGGGTAAGAGCAGAAAATATCTGCCCGGATTGGCGTCATTTCGATGTAGTTTGTGACGGCGAGCAGTACTGTCATCTTGACCTGCAGGTGTTAGGCCGTCATAATGCAATGAATGCATTGGCCGCTGCCGGCACTGCGTGGATGCTGGGGATTTCTGGAGAGGCCGTATCTTTAGGATTATCGAGTTTCTCCGGTGCGGATCGCCGTTTGCAGTATAAGGGCAAGTTTAACGGCGCGGATATCTATGATGATTATGCACATCACCCTGACGAATTGTCTGCTACTATTGAGGCTGTGCGTACAATGGGCTATAATCGGTTGATTGTTGCATTCCAGCCCCATACCTATACCCGCACAAAAGCGTTGTTTTCTGAGTTTGTGGAGCAGTTGCGAAAGCCGGATTTGCTGGTATTGGGTGAGATATACGCCGCAAGAGAGCAAAATTTGCTGGGGATATCTTCTTTGGATTTGCAGAAGGAAATTCCCGGCGCAATTTACTGTCAAACACTTCCCGAAATTACAGAGTATCTTCGGAATACCGTTAAGGCGGGTGATGTTGTCTTGACAGTTGGCGCAGGTGATATTTTCCGCGTTGCAGATGCCTTAATAACAGAATAACTTTTGGAGCATTATTTATGGTTAAATTAAACGTTTGCGTGCTTTTTGGAGGCATCAGTCCGGAGCACGATGTATCCCTACGTTCAGCAGAATCTGTGCTGAATAATATGAATCCGGAAAAGTATAATATTTTCCCTGTTGGTATTACTAAGACAGGGGAGTGGATTCTGTTTGGTGGAACGGATTATTCCCTTTTGCCTTCCAGTGCATGGCAGAATTATGTAGGCAATAGATCGGCTGCAATTTCTCCCGTTCGCGGACAGGGGTTGATTATTTTTTCTGAGGAGAAAGTTACCTATCAGAAGTTGGATGTTGTGTTTCCGGTTCTTCACGGTGAGAACGGCGAGGATGGTGCAATGCAGGGCCTTCTGCAGATTGCCGGCATTCCCTATGTTGGTCCCCATGTGTCTGCATCTGCAGTTGCCATGGATAAGACGCTTACAAAACTTGTTGCGGATTGTGCCAATGTTCCGCAAGCTGCATGGCTGCTGGTGAAGAACTCCGATTTGAGACAGAATATGGATAGAATCTTGGAGAGTATTTCCTGTAAATTCACCTATCCGGTTTTTGTTAAACCTGCTGGAACCGGTTCTTCTGTCGGTGTGTCTAAGGCCAGTACGGAGGAAGAGCTGAAGAATGCATTGTATAAGGCCGGACAGTTCGACGAAAAGATTCTGGTAGAAGAATTTATTGACGGCCAAGAGGTCGAGGTTGCCGTCTTAGGCAACGAAAATCCTGTTGCCTCTGTTGTGGGTGAGATCGACTCCGGCGCAGAGTTTTATGACTATGATGCCAAGTATGTCACCGACACCTCTGTTGCCTATATTCCGGCCCGCATTCCTGAGGCCGTAGCCGAGGACTTAAAGGCGAAAGCCGTAAAGGTATATCAGGCCATTGGATGCGTGGGACTCAGTCGTGTAGACTTCTTTGTGACCCGTAAGGATAACCGTGTGGTCTTTAACGAAATCAATACGCTTCCCGGCTTTACCTCCATATCCATGTATCCCAAGCTGTTTGGGGCCAGCGGCGTTCCGTATGGGGAATTGATCGATAAGCTCCTGCTTCTTGCGATGGAGGCAGTGTAATGATACAGACCGTCACACTGTCCATTCGTGGACAGCAAAGCTACGCAGGACAGGATCCGGATGTGATCGAACTGGTAACCGAGGGAACGCTTGAGGACATCGAGGATGGTTGGAAGCTATGCTACGAGGAAAGTGATTTGACCGGTCTTGCAGGCGTAAGTACCACCTTTCAGGTGCAAGGTAAATCCGTCACACTTATTCGTAGTGGCAAGCTGAACTCCCAAATTGTTTTTCAGGAGGGAGTTCCCCATGACTCATTGTATGAAATGGAATTTGGCGCGCTGATGCTTACCGTGTGTGCAATTCAGGTAAAAACAGATTTAACGGATGCAGGCGGCACTATTGACTTGAAATATAGCATTGAGGTTGAGCAGAATGCAGCTGGAATGATTGATTATCATCTGGATATTAAAGCAAAATAAAAAGGTGTGCTGCAATATGCAGCACACCTTTTTGTTATGAGGAAATACATTTTTTGTATCGCTCAATAAAGACCTTGGATTGCCGCAGGCTATCTACGCCGGAGGCTAATCTCAACCGGAGTGTAGGCTCTTTAGCAGTAGCAACAAATTGAATCCTGTTTTTGTAATCCGCTTCATTGCAAAGTAGCGTGATAGCCTCGAAGTTCAGGTTTGTCATGGTGAACTGTACCTCGTTGCTTTTTTGCCGAATATCGCAGATACCAACGCTTCTTGCGTTTGCTCGAAGCAACGCGATTTCTACAAGGTTCAGAACTCCCTTGGGCGGCTCGCCGTATCTATCCACAATTTCGTCCAAAAGGTCGTCTGCATCCTCCTGAGAGCGTATGGCGGCCATTCTTCGATATAGGTCCATGCGCTCCTCACCACGGGAAACATAATTTTTATCCACGTTGGCTGTGACATTCAGGTCGGCTGTGCAATCCGGCTCTTTGGGCTTCTCACCCCGTTCCTCCAGAACAGCTTCATCTAACAATTTCAGATACATATCATATCCAACGCTCATCATGTGACCAGATTGCTCAGCGCCCAGCAGATTTCCTGCGCCACGAATTTCCAGGTCGCGCATAGCAATCTTAAAGCCGGAGCCGAATTCGGCAAAATCCCGTATGGCAGCCAGCCGCTTTTCCGCAACTTCTGTAAGGGATTTATCCGGCCGGTAAGTGAAATAGGCGTATGCGTGACGGGTAGAACGGCCTACCCGTCCCCGAAGCTGGTGCAGCTGGCTCAAGCCAAAGCGGTCTGCATTTTCAATGATCAGGGTGTTGACATTGGAAATGTCAAGGCCGGTTTCAATGATTGTGGTACAAACAAGTACCTGAATTTCTCCGTCAGCCATAGCACGCATTACATCACTGAGAGCTTCCTCGCCCATTTTACCATGGGCAACAGCTACGTTGATATCGGGGATTCGATTTTTTAGTGCAGCAGCACAGCGGTCAATCGTCTCTACCCGGTTGTGGAGATAGTAAACCTGGCCGCCTCTGTCCAGTTCTCGACGGATTGCATCGTCTAAAACAGCGTTATTGTGTTCCATAACATAGGTTTGGACGGGATATCTGTCTGCGGGAGGTTCTTCAATAGTGGACATATCCCGAATACCTGACAGAGCCATATTCAGCGTTCTGGGAATGGGCGTTGCAGACAGGGTCAGTACATCAACGCCTTTAGAAATCTCCTTCAGTCGCTCCTTGTGGCTGACACCGAATCGTTGCTCTTCATCCACAATCAACAGGCCCAAATCCTTAAATGCAATGTTTTTTTGTAGCAACTTATGGGTGCCGATAATCAAATCAACCTGTCCTGCGCGAAGATTCTGTAATGTCCTGTTCTGTTGTGTAGGAGTGCGAAAACGACTGAGCACATCGATGTTAACAGGAAAACCACGGAAACGGGCGACAGCAGTTTGATAGTGCTGTTGCGCAAGCACGGTGGTGGGTACAAGAATCGCGACCTGCTTGCCATCCATAACCGCTTTCATAACACCCCGCAAAGCGACTTCGGTTTTGCCAAAGCCTACATCACCGCAAAGAAGTCTGTCCATAGGAACAGGAGACTCCATATCCCGCTTGATTTCGCTGATGCAGCGCAGCTGATCGTCTGTTTCGGGATAGGGAAAATTATCCTCAAACTCCCGTTGCCACGGGGAATCTGCGCCAAAGGCAAAACCCTCCTGTCGACGACGGGCAGCATAAAGCTGTATCAGCTCTGCAGCCATATCTTTTGCCGCGGAACGGGCTTTTGCCTTTGTCTTGTGCCATGTGTCAGTTCCAATTTTGTTTAGACGGACATTCGTGTCTTCCCCGCCACCGCCGATATACTTGCTGACCAGGTCCAGCTGTGTGGCAGGTACAAATAATGTGTCAGAACCTTGATAGGCAATTTTGATATAGTCCTTAACGGCATTGTCGACTTTGATTTGCTCCATGGCAACAAAGCGACCGATACCATAGTTTTCATGAACAACCAGATCTCCCGGTGTCAGGTCGGTGAAAGAATTCAGCTTCTGTCGGTTGGTTGCCGATTTCTTGGTGGGTTTGCGTTTTCTATCCGCTGTGCCGGTAAGCTGTCCCTCTGTGAGAATGACAAGCTTGGAATTTGGATATTCCATACCGTAGGGAAGCGTGCCCTCGGCCAAGAGTATTTGTCCGGGATGAGGCATAGATGTCAAGGGAATACACAAGAAAGAAGAAATGTTGCGGTCATTCAACATTTCCTGCAAAAGCTCTGCTCTTCGTCTGGAACCGCACAGCACCAAACAGGAAAACTCCATTTTCTGATAGTGGAGTAAATCGTTGGCAGCAGTATCAAGATTGCCACCGTATCCCGGAAGTTGTTTTGCAGTCATGGGTAACAAACAGTGGGGAGGACAATTTTCCGGGTAAGAGGAGGCAGCAAAGCTGTCCAGGTATAAAATTGGATTATTAGATATATTGTCGCAGAAGTCTTCCCACTGACAAACATAATCGCACAACTCTCCGGCGACCAAACCGCCCTGTAATAAGCTATCCAACTGCATACCTACATCCTCCACTCGGCTGCGGGCGCTGCGGTGGATGTTGTTCTGATCGCATACCACGATTGTGGCGTCGTTTGGAATATAAGAAAGCGCTGTGACATTTTTCGGATATATCAAAGCCGTATACCGATCAGAAGCAGGATTTTGTATGCCGTTTTGGTATTTTTCCAGGTCCTTTTCCAGCGTCTTTATGAGCGCCTCGTTTGGTTTTTTTCTTTTGCGCTGCTTAGCAAGTAGCTTCTCAATATCATCGCACAGACCGGAAAGACCACCTGGGTGCAGTTTCGGTTGGACTTCACCTACGGGTAAAATTGTGATTTGTGATATGTTCTCGGTTCGTCGCTGGGTATCTGGGTCAAAGTGGCCCATGGTATCCAATTCATCACCAAAAAACTCGGCGCGAACAGGATAATCCACAGCAGGGGAGTAAATATCCAATATGCCGCCTCTGACGGCGAATTGACCAGGGCCCTCAACCATACCACATCGGCTGTAGCCGGCGCTACTTAGCTTTTCTAAAAGGTCGTCTAACGGGTATTCCTCACCAACTTCCAAAGAAAATGTAGCACTGTTTAACACTTCGGGAGGAATCGTTCGCAGGCTCAGTGCATCCCAGGACATAATCTGCAGCTTGGTATTGCCACTGGCCAATTCATAGAGCTGGCGCAATCGTTTTTGCTCCCAGCCACGGGAGACACCGGCGCTGTCATAGAGTGTCAATTCTCGGGTGGGCAGAATGGGACAGTCGATGCCCAGAAACGCTTTAAATTCCTCGTTTAAGCGCTTGGCGGCTAGGTCGTCCTGACAAATCACAACCAAAGTATTTTCGGTATCTGTATACATACCTGCAATTATATGACTGCGGTTGATCTGACCGATTCCGGTAACGGCAGCGTTTTTTCTGCTGGATAGGGTCTCTAATGCGGTTTTATACTCCGGCATGGATTTTAAGACTTCCAGAATTTTATCCATAAGGCACCTCAAAGAAATTTTCGTTCCACGTGACAAAGCGGAAAGGGGGAAAATACCCCCCTTTCCGTGGTTAAATGACAATATTTACGGTTTGAATCCGTTGAAACGGTTTGCAGCCTGCGGGACACCGTGTTCCACAATGCACAGGGCCGCTTCTCCGGCAGGTTTTAAAGAGGCGTCCATGGCCTTTTGCTCGGCAGCTGTAAACCCAGATAAAACCCAATCTGCTAAATCCTGTTCCGGATGGAGTTTGGCGCCAACACCGATTTTTACTCTGGGAAAAGCTTGGGAACCAAGTTCCGTGATCAGAGATTTAATACCGTTATGACCGCCGGCAGAGCCGTCAGCCCTTACCCGCAATCTTCCAGGCTCCAAAGATATATCGTCAAATAAAACGATAATCCGTTCCGGGGGAATATTGTAATATGCTGACATCTGCAGCACAGACCGACCTGATAGGTTCATATAGGTCTGCGGCTTCAGTAGGAACAGCTTTACACCCTTGTATAAAGTCTGCCCATATAATCCTTGAAATTTACCCTTGTCAATTTTGCAACCAAGGTTTTCAGCAAGGATGTCGATGGCCTGGAAGCCACAGTTATGTCGGGTACGCTCATACTCTCTGCCCGGATTGCCCAAACCAACAATCAGCCAGCTATCCGATTTTTTTCCAAACACAGCTTAGAACAAATCGGCGATGGAAGTACCGCCGTGGATGTGGGAAATAGCGCGTGCAAAAATGGGAGCAACATCCAGCTGCTTGATCTTGTCGCAGGGGCAGTTTTCAACCAGAGGAATGGTGTTGTGGACAACAACCTCCTGAAGGGGAGACTTCTGAATCCGTTCAAAAGCAGGGCCGGACAGAACACCGTGGGTAGCGCAGGCATAAACTGCCTTAGCACCGCCAACAGTAACCAGTGCCTCTGCGGCATTACACAGGGAACCTGCGGTATCGATCATATCATCGTAAAGAATGCAGGTCTTGCCACGGACATCGCCGATAACATTCATAACTTCGCACACATTGGCTTTCTGACGGCGCTTATCAACAATGGCCAAGCCCATATGTACTTTTTGTGCAAATGCACGAGCGCGGGCAACAGAACCTACGTCGGGGGAAACAACTACGAAATCATCGTGATTGAATTTGTCTTCGGGGAATTTATCCAGGAAATACTGTACGAAAGTGGGATTGCCCAGCAGGTGATCAACGGGAATATCGAAGAAACCCTGAATCTGTGCTGCGTGAAGATCCATAGTCAGGATGCGGTCAGCGCCTGCGGCAGTCAGCATATTGGCGACCAGTTTGGCGGAAATGGGATCACGGCTCTTAGCTTTACGATCCTGACGGGCATAGCCGAAGTAGGGAATAACCGCAGTAATACGGCCGGCAGATGCACGACGGCAGGCATCGATCATTACCAACAGTTCCATCAAATGGTCATTAACGGGCTTGCAGGTAGATTGAATCAAAAATACGTCAGCGCCACGAACAGTCTCATTGAGGGATACGGACACTTCTCCGTCAGAGAAGGTCTGCACAGTGCCATCACCGATGTCAAGGTTCAGTTCCCGACATACAGTCTCAGCAAAAGAAGGGTTGGAGTTTCCGCAGAAAATTTTGATGTTTTCACCGTAAGCAATCATCTTTCGAAATACCTCGCATTCATCTATTTCCGCTTATGGTTGCACCACAAGACATTGTACCTACATTATAGCACTAAGTGCCTCATAAATGCAACACCGAACAACAAGAAAATCTAACAAAAAATTGGAAACTCCCTTCCAATCCTTATGCTAAACGGACAAATAGAGAGATATATCTATGAAACGAAATTATGTTTGAAATTCTACTTGTACACGGGTTGAATTCGTGTTATACTATAAAGAAGACATTTTGAAGATTTGGAGCAGGCTATGAACGATAAAATTATCATCAAGGGTGCCCGTGAAAATAACCTTAAAAACGTTGATTTGACGATACCGAGAGACAAGCTGGTGGTATTTACAGGACTTTCTGGCTCCGGCAAGTCCAGTTTGGCGTTTGATACGATTTATGCAGAAGGTCAGCGTCGATATGTGGAGAGTCTAAGCTCTTATGCCCGGCAGTTCCTAGGACAAATGGACAAGCCTGATGTGGATTCTATCGATGGCCTTTCTCCGGCAATTTCCATCGACCAAAAGACCACCTCCAAAAACCCCCGATCTACGGTGGGTACAGTTACAGAGATTTATGACTACCTTCGACTGTTATGGGCTCGGGTTGGTATTCCCCATTGTCCTAAATGCGGCAAAGAGATTGTCAGACAGACCATTGACCAGATTGTGGACAGAGTTCAGGCGCTTGGTGAGGGAACGCGTTTTGTCGTGCTTTCGCCCATTGTTCGGGATAAAAAGGGAGAACATGTAAAGGTTTTTGAGGATGCTCGAAAGCAGGGCTTTGCCCGTGTGCGCGTAGATGGAATTCTCTATGATTTGAGTGAACAGATATCCCTTGAAAAGAACAAAAAACATTCTATTGAACTTGTTGTTGACCGATTGGTGATCCGGGAAGGACAACGACGCAGAATCACTGATTCTATTGAAACTGCCTGCAATCATTCCGGCGGACTTGTTGTTATCAATCTGCCGGACAGTGATGAAGAGCTGAATTTCTCCCTGAATTATGCCTGTGAGGATTGCGGCATCAGTTTGTCGGAACTGGAACCCAGAATGTTCTCCTTTAATAATCCGGCAGGTGCCTGCCCAGATTGTACAGGATTGGGCTATCAGTTGATTGCAGATGAAGATTTGGTCATTCCCGATAAAACAAAATCCATTTTTGACGGTGCCATTCAGGCATCCGGGTGGAGCAATGCCCGTACGGATTCTATATTCCGTATGTATTTTGAAGCTTTGGCCCAGAAATATCATTTTTCTCTGACAGTGCCGGTTCAGGACTTATCCCGGGAAGCGTTAGATGTTATTTTGTATGGCACAAAGGGCGAAAAACTGAGAATGACCTATAACCGTGGCAACGGAATGGGTATTTTGGAGCAACCCTTTGAAGGAATTTTGAATAATATCAGCCGCCGTTTCCGGGAAACTCAATCCGATGCGGCCCGTAAAGAGCTGGAAGAGTGTATGTCTACAGCACCTTGTCCCCGTTGCCACGGAAATCGCTTGTCGGAAATTGCCGGCGCAGTGACGGTTGGTGGCATTGGTATTATGGATTTTTGTCGAATGAGCATTGCCCAGGAACTAGAGTTCATGAACAATCTTCGCTTGGATGGCAATATGGCGATCGTTGCGTCACAGATTATTCGCGAGATTCAGGTTCGGCTTCGCTTCTTGACAGATGTAGGGCTTCAGTACCTTACCTTATCCCGTGCGGCAGCCACCCTTTCCGGTGGTGAGAGCCAGAGAATCCGATTGGCCACACAAATTGGTTCATCACTGATGGGTGTTCTGTATATTCTGGACGAGCCGTCCATCGGATTGCATCAACGGGATAATGATAAACTTCTTGGCACTTTGAAGCATCTGCGAGATTTGGGTAATACCCTGATTGTTGTGGAACACGATGAAGACACTATGCGAGCTGCGGACTTTATCGTAGATGTGGGTCCGGGCGCCGGTTCTCGCGGCGGTGAAATTGTTGCAGCCGGCACATTAGAGGATATTTGCAAAGAAAATCGTTCTCTCACTGGTCAGTATCTTACTGGCGTAAAGAAAATTCCTGTTCCGTCTACACGACGAAAGGGTAATGGCTCGTTCTTGAAAATTGAAGGTGCCTCCGAGAACAATCTGAAAAATGTAGATGTGTCCATTCCTTTGGGGACGCTAACCTGCGTTACCGGTGTTTCCGGTTCCGGTAAATCGAGCCTTGTTAATGAAGTGCTGAATAAAACACTTCTTGGTAAACTCAATCATGCAAGAACCCGTCCCGGTGCCTGCAGATGTGTCTGCGGTATGGAGCATCTTGATAAAGTAATTGATATTGACCAAAGCCCCATCGGGCGTACGCCCCGGTCCAATCCGGCAACCTATACCGGATTGTTCAATGATATCCGAGATTTGTTTGCATCAACAAATGATGCGAAGATTCGCGGATACGGTCCCGGCCGATTCTCTTTTAATGTGAAGGGGGGACGGTGTGAGGCCTGCGGCGGTGATGGTCTGGTGAAAATTGAGATGCACTTCCTTGCAGATGTCTATGTGCCTTGTGAGGTGTGTCAAGGCCAGCGGTATAACCGTGAAACCCTTGAGGTTCGCTATAAAGGGAAGAATATTGCCCAAGTGTTGGATATGACAGCAGAAGAGGCAATGGAATTTTTTGAAAACCTTCCTAAAATTCACAGAAAAGCACAAACGCTTGTGCAGGTAGGTTTGGGTTATATTAAGTTAGGACAATCCAGTACTACGCTCTCCGGCGGTGAAGCGCAGCGTGTAAAGCTTGCAACAGAGCTGGCGAGAGTGTCCACTGGACGTACCATTTATATTCTGGACGAGCCTACAACAGGTCTTCACGCTGCAGATGTGCATATGCTGATTGATGTGCTGCAACAGTTGGTGGATGCGGGTAATTCTGTCCTTGTGATAGAGCACAATTTGGATGTAATCAAGACATCGGATTATATTATTGACCTTGGTCCCGAGGGCGGTGACGAGGGTGGCTATGTTGTGGCAGCTGGCACGCCGGAAGATGTGGCCAAAACAAAGGGTAGCTATACCGGCGAGTATCTTGCCCGATATTTGTAAATTTAAATCCCTGCCTGCGAAGGCAGGCAGGGATGGTTTAATTAATTTTTTTATAGGAGTCTGTGGGCAATGTTTCCGATAGCTCAAGCAATTCTTTGTCCCGTCCACCGGCATAATCACCGATACGGAACACGGGAGAACGGAGGATACCCGTATCATCTTTGGTGATAGCAATCGTCATTGTAATCCGGGTTTCCTCCGGTGTCGGGTGATCTACGAGTACGGTACCGCCGTGGGCGCATGCCACCGAACTAATTAAGGTCATACCCAAACCCAGACCAAAGCGCCCATCTTCAATAGAGGGATGACGGGTGTAGCGACTCCAAAAAGTGAAATCCTCAACGGGCTCTAAGTTGGTGTTGCACACAGTGAATGTGAGCATATTCCGATTTTGGCTCAGATTGACTTCCACAGTGCTGTCTTCGGGAGAAAACTTTAAAGCGTTAGATATCAAATTGTAAATAGCGCGGCCAAGCTTTTCGTCATCGGCCAATCCAAAGATAGCGAAATCCGGACCGTTATAAGATAACTTCCTCTGCGCACTTTCGGAAACAGTCTGTATCTTTTCCATAATCTCATGGAAGAGGGTGGTGAAATTGACGGTCTGTTTTTCTTCAATAATGGTGTTTTTATAGCTGTCGGCATCAGACATATTGCTGATGATTCGAAGCATTTGAAACAGACTTCTGTTAATTTGACCAACCTGCTGCTGTGTGTTGAAATCTTCCGGGTTCAAACCAGCCAATAAACGATCTGTGACAGTCATCATATTTGAGAGGGGAGTTCTTAATTGCTGTGCAGCCAAAGCCAAGGCTTGCAGCCGAGAATCCTCTTCTGTTTGCATAATTGTAAATATATCAAATTCATTGGTGCGGGTTACGCAGGCACTATATGGCCTCTGGTCGACTGTTATTGTCAAAAACAGACTTCCGCTATGAAACTTCTCATAGGCCTTATGATTTTGTGTTACAATTTCGGAAATATCCGCGCCTGCCTGAAGCCTAAGTTTTTGAGCAGCAGAGTTAGCGGCAAGAACAATTCCGTCTTTTACACAGAATGCGGGTCGGTTTATGAATTCCAACCAGGGAAATAGATGTTTGTTTGATTCCATATCTTTCTCCTTCCTGCCATAATATGTGCGTATCTCGTGAAAACTTACCTGTTTTGTTCGCACCGTCTATATTGTATATAATAATTTTTCAAATAGCAAGAAAAATCCTCGAATGGAGTGAAAAAATGTCGATTCATAACGGTCATAGACAAAGATTAAAGGACCGCTTTCGCAGAGAAGGTCTGGATAATTTTGATGAATTATACGTTTTGGAGCTGCTGCTGTTCTATTGTATCCCCAGAGCGGATACCAATCCGTTAGCACACCGGCTGTTGGATCATTTTGGTTCCCTGACCGCGGTGTTGGATGCTTCAACAGAGGAGTTGGAGAAAATTGACGGCTTGGGTAAAAACGCGTCAACTTTTTTATCATTGATAACGCAGGTAGGTCGCTATTATCAAGTCAAGCGTTCAGAACCCGGTGAGGTTTTACGCACACTGGAACAGTGCGGCAACTATATGGTTCCTTATTTTTATGGAAGAGAACGGGAAACCGTGTTTATGCTTTGCTTGGATGCCAAGTGCAAAGTACTTTGCTGTAAAATGATAGGGGAAGGCAGTGTGAATTCTGCTAACATCCCGATTCGTCGCGTTGTTGAGATCGCTTTAGGTGCCAATGCAACTACCGTTGTTTTAGCGCACAACCATCCCAGTGGTTTAGCCATCCCTTCAGCAGACGACATTCAAACAACCCACCGGGTGGCTGCGGCTTTGAGCGCTGTTGAAATTACGTTGGCAGATCATATTGTGGTCAGTAAAGATGATTTTGTATCTATCGTACAATCCCAGTATTATAAGCCGCAGGAGACTTGCGCAACCCGATAAGGAGGGTGATGTGATTGGATAAGTTTCATCTGGTGTCAGATTTTAAGCCGTCCGGTGACCAGCCGGAGGCAATAGAAAAGCTTGCGCAGGGTGTGGAACTGGGCATTCGCGAACAGACCCTTTTGGGTGTCACAGGTTCCGGAAAAACCTTTACAATGGCGTCGGTAATTGAAAAATTAAACCGTCCCACATTGGTGCTTGCCCACAACAAAACCCTTGCAGCTCAGCTTTGTTCCGAATTCCGGGAGTTTTTTCCAAACAATGCGGTTGAATATTTTATTTCCTATTACGATTACTATCAACCGGAAGCCTATATCGCCCACACAGATACCTATATTGAAAAAGACTCCGCAATTAATGAGGAAATTGACCGTCTGCGTCATAGTGCGACATCTGCTTTGTTTGAACGACGGGATGTGATTGTTGTATCCTCTGTCAGCTGTCTGTACGGATTGGGTGATCCTATAGACTACAAAAGCATGGTGATCTCCCTGCGTGTAGGTCAGGAATATCCCTTTGACGATGTGTTGAAAAAACTTGCGGAAATCCGCTATGAGCGGAATGATATTGATTTTTCCCGAAATAAGTTCCGTGTGCGGGGAGATACCATTGAGATTTATCCCGCCTATTGGAGCGGACGGGCCATCCGCGTGGAGTTTTTTGGAGATGAGGTAGACCGAATCTCTGAAATTAACGCAGTTTCCGGTGTTACAGAGCGCTATGTAGACCATGTGGCTATATATCCTGCCAGCCACTATGTGGCTTCCCGGGAGAAAATGGAGCGGGCAATGGCAGAAATTCGTCGGGAGTGTGACGCTCAGGTGGCGTATTTCAATGAGAATAATAAACTTCTCGAGGCCCAAAGAATCTCTCAACGCACAGCCTATGATCTTGAAATGCTTACGGAAATTGGCTTTTGTACGGGCATTGAGAACTACTCCCGGGTTATTCAAGGCAGAGAACCCGGCACGCCGCCTACCACACTGCTGGATTATTTCCCGGAGGATTTTCTTCTGTTTGTGGATGAAAGCCATGTCACACTTCCTCAGTGCCGTGCGATGTATGCAGGTGACAGAAGCCGAAAAGATGCGCTGGTAAATTATGGCTTCCGCTTGCCATCTGCCTATGATAACAGACCGCTAAATTTTGATGAATTTGATTCCAAAATCAATCAGGCTATCTATGTATCTGCAACTCCCGCTGAATATGAACGCACTCGTTCGGGACAGACGGTGGAGCAAGTTATCCGTCCAACAGGTCTTTTAGACCCGATTGTGGAGGTTAGACCTGTTGATGGACAGATAGATGACTTGATTGGGGAGATTAATACTAGAACGGCCCGTGAGGAGCGCGTCCTTGTTACCACCCTCACCAAGAAGATGGCAGAGGATTTGACAGTATATCTGCAAAAGGTCGGGATTCGTGTGCGCTATATGCATGCTGATATTGGCGCTATGGAGCGTATGGAGATTATTCGGGATTTGCGTTTGGCGAAATTTGATGTACTAGTCGGAATCAATTTGCTTCGAGAAGGTCTTGACCTGCCGGAAGTGAGTTTGGTAGCCATTCTGGATGCGGACAAGGAGGGTTTCCTTCGTTCCGAAACCAGCCTGATACAAACGATAGGCCGCGCTGCGAGAAATGCGGACGGTCGAGTAATTATGTATGCAGACTCTGTGACACCGTCTATGCGTGTGGCTATGGATGAAACCAAACGTCGCAGGGAGATTCAGGATGCCTATAATCAGGCTCATGGAATTGTCCCCAAGACAGTTATCAAATCCGTTCGGGATTTGATTGAAATTTCCTCTCCCACTGCGGAACGGAAGGGTCGCAACGGCATTAAGATGACAAAAGCTGAAAAAGAAAAAGAAATTGTCCGTTTGGAAAAGCAAATGAAGGAAGCTGCAAGAATGATGGAATATGAGTATGCTGCGATACTTCGTGATCGTATCATTGAATTACGCGGATCAGACTAACAAGAAAGGGTGTGCTAGTGCACACCCTTTCTTATTCAATAAATATAAATCTAGGGCCGTAATAGCCGTCTTTCTCTACTGTTTCACCCCACATGGATGCAGGACGAACCCAAATTTCCATGTTTCCGTATAAGGCCCTATATACGACCATAGGTTCTAAGGTTTCGGAATGTTTTGCAATTCCCAAAACTTCATATTCATTTCCTTTGAAATGTCTGTATTTTCCAAGCTTAATGTCCATAAAATACCTTTCTAAAAACCGCACCGGTAAAGCCGGTGCGGTTAAATAATCAGCCGGGAACGTTTCCGCGGGTGGAGTCCAAAACAGAGGAGGCATCAAACATATTGGTGAACCATTCAGAATGGTGGGCCAGGTTGGAGCCTGTTACCATGATTCTTCCCTGACGGACATAGCTGTCAGTGATGCTTGCCCAGGGGGTGCCATCCTCACAGAAACCTAGGTAATAACGGAAGCCCAGGTCACGAAGTGTTTCGTATTTTTCACCGGAATAGACCGTGTCCGTGGTGATATCGGTAAGCTGAGCGTAGGTAAGAATATCCATATGGCCTAAAACAGGTACAACTTCTTCTGTCCAACTATTCATATCGCCTTTGATCTGGGTTAAGCTGCTGCTGCCATATGCGATATTTTCATAGGTGTAGCATGCAAGTGTATATCCGGCATTTCTAAGCGCAGACGCAACTTTTTTAGCTTCTTGAATTGCCTGCTGATAGGCAGTTTCACCAAAGAGCTCCTTTGCGCTGGGATGTGTACGATAGCCGAAAAGACCGTTATATCCGGTCAATGCCAAGGTGGCTCTTGCTCCACGGTAGGAGAAGTCAGGATGCTTCTGAATGAACTTTTCCAAGATAGGAACAAGATCGAAATCTCCGGTAACAGTCTGACCGTTAGCGTCGACCAATTCACAGCTAAAGCTGCTGCCGTCCCAAAGAAGCTTGCTTGCTATACCAGTGCCATTTGCATCAGGAATCTTGTCTCCGTCTCCGTCAATGAGATAGTAGTTGTAGTTCACATTGGTTTGGGTGAGCATAATGGGCTTCTTGCCGTTAGGGAGCATGAGAGGCTTGATCTTGTAAACAGCAGTTCCGTCTGCGGCAGTTTCGGTTGTGATGAAATCATCAAAATCCACCAAAATATAACCGTTATCATACAGCTGCTGAAGAATCTTGGAAAATTCCTCAGTTGTAACGAAGTTGCGGTTAATAGAGTAACCGTAGGTTTCGTGATTAAAGCCGCGGGCCGGATCAGCTACCAAAAGCTGGAAGGAGAGATTGGGGATCTGATTAGGGTCAGACCAAGTCACCAAGGTTTTTTGCGCAGCTTCGCATTCTAGAATTTTGTCATTCACAGCGGGGAACTTGCTGATGTCGCCTTCGAAGCTGTTGAGTAAAGCAATGGCGCCGTCATAATCATAGCCTGCCATCAGATTGCTTGCCTGGGCAATCAAATTGTTAGCAGCCTGTTCCAAGCGGGCTTCTTCGGCAGCTGCAGAGGAGGACGCAGCAATGTTTGCAGCTTCCTCTGCTTTGTTCTTTTGAACAGCACGGGTAATAGAGCCGATGATAAAGACAATAATTAATATAATTGCGATACCTGCGATAATAACGGGCAGATAGGTTTCCTTAAAAATCTGCATCTGTGTACGCTTTTTGCGGCGAGGATTTACGGGGCGGTTGGATTCGTTGAATTGCTCTTCCATTAAAATGCCACCTTTCTCGGAATTATTTTCTAATATTATACCGACAAACTTATAAAAAAGCAAGAAAAATATAGAAATCCATTCTAATACTTGCCAAAAACAAAAGCTTGCATTATGATATATTAAGACCTTAATACAGGAGCGTTTTTATGGAAAAAATCACAAGTTTTACAATTGACCATATCCGGCTGCAGCCTGGTCTATATGTTTCGAGAAAAGATAAGGTAGGCACTGAAACCGTCACAACATTTGATTTGCGTTTGACCAGCCCAAATGAAGAGCCGGTTATGAACACTGCGGAAATGCATACCATTGAGCATCTTGCGGCCACATATCTCCGTAATGAGCCGGCCTGGAAGGAAAAGGTGCTATATTTTGGCCCTATGGGTTGTCGTACCGGATTCTATCTGCTTTTGGTTGGGGACTATTCCTCCAAGGATATTTTACTTCTTGTAAGAGCTTGCTTTGGCTTTATTGCGGACTTTCGAGGCGAAGTACCCGGTGCCAGTGCAAAAGATTGCGGTAACTATCTGGATATGAATTTGCCAATGGCAAATTTTTGGGGACGGAAATACAGTGAGCTGTTAGCTACTATTGATGAATCCCGGCTTGTGTATCCGGAATAGAGGAGTGATATTATGAAATTAGGTATTATCGGCGCAATGGATGTAGAAGTTGCCACCCTGAAAGAGAATATGGAAAATAAGACAGAAAGGGCTGTTGCCGGCTCTGTTTATGTAGAAGGCATCTTAGAGGGTCTGCCGGTTGTTGTTGTGCAGTGCGGCGTGGGTAAGGTCAATGCCGCTCTTTGCGTACAGGCGCTTTGCGATTGCTTTGGCGTAACCCATATTGTCAATACCGGTGTTGCAGGCTCACTGAATGCGGAACTGGACATAGGCGATTTTGTGATCAGCAAGGAAGCAATCTATCACGATTTTGATTGCCATGTAATTAATCCTAAGTATTCTGTAGGGCAGGTGCCTGGTATGGATGTTCGGGCATTCCCGGCAGATGAAATGCTGACAAAGCTTGCCTGTTCCGCAGCCAATGAACTTTGCCCTGGCCACGCCCACATCGGCACAATTGCCAGCGGCGACCAGTTTGTGTGCAACAGGGAGCAGAAAGAGAATATAATTAAAAACACAAATGCGCTTTGTACGGAAATGGAAGGGGCTGCCATCTCCCACGCAGCCTATCGAAACGGTATTCCTGTGGTGGTAATTCGTGCAATCTCGGACAAGGCCGATGACTCGGCCCAAATGGATTATCCGACTTTCGAGGCCATTGCCGCCAAACGGTGCGCTGATGTGGTGAGAACAATGGCGAAAGTACTGAGGAAAATAAAATAATATGAAAATGCCGGATTTGTAATAAATCCGGCATTTTAATTTGAAAAAGGTGAGAGGGATTTATTAGCAATTTCATTAGCAAAATGAACGAAAAACTATGTATTTACAACAGATTTTCTTGTTTGTTTGTTGTCAAAAATGTGATTACAAGAAGTGTAATTCTGCTCTTAAAGTTCAGAAAACTACCAAAAAGGGGGTAAATACAACAAAAACACCACCCCAAATGGGTGGTGTTGGTGGCGGAGTGAGAGGGATTTGAATTTGGCTGGATATTTACTTTCTTTAACCAAAGTTAACCGTTTGCTAGTAAATACCAGCCAATTTCAAACATTTACCTATCACTTTTAACCGCTGTTAACCATCGTTTACTATCCCCGTAAGGGGAAATTTAAGGGAAAATATCGCCCATAGCAGGTACGAGTCTACAAGTGACATGTTCTGAAAAGCAATGTTGCAGTGTATCAAATCAATCTTATGTCAAATATTGTTGAAAATTATTCCAAAATGTGCTAATATCAATATAAAAAGAAATAATTATTTCTAGCACAGGAGGTAGTAATGGAGATCAACATTAAGGAAGATCTTCTTGTAGACTTCTCGGGTAACGCCAAAGATAAACTTAAAGAGAGAACCTTGGTCTATGCAGAAGAATTAATAAGAGAAGCTAGACTGCTTGAAGAGGGCCAGCGAGAAGATGGTGCTAAAACAGAAATTACAAGCAATATAATTACTAGAGCAGCTATGGTTAAACGTACCGTTGGTATTGAGCAAAAAGTTCCTAGATGGCTGAAAATTTGCAAAATAGTTTCCGTTATTTCATGTGCAATGGCTGGCTTCTTTTTTGATCCTGATGGATACACAGGCAAGCTTGCTATGCTTATCGCTTTTATTGTGTTCTTTGCAATTGCATGTGTATCCACCGTCTTAATGTTTATTAAGGAGTAACAATATGAGAAAAGTTCATGACCCTAAAATAGAAATCTTTTTGGATGCCCTAGGTGAGGAGTATAAGACACTTCTATTAGAGGAACTAATTGAGGAGTCTGATTCAATAGACATATTAAGTATTAGTAAATTGGTTTCCATTGATGCAGATATTAAGCGTTATGTTAAGAAGAAAAGAGAAAGCAAAAAGTATCGCAGACTACAACTTATGGGAATGCTTTATTTATGCCTCGGATTATTTCTGATTTTTATGTCAGAAATCTTTGCTAACTTCCGTGATTTGCAATATTTGGCACCCGAAGGGCTTATTCAAATAATGGCACTTGTGATGTGCCTGGTTGGTACAATGGCCTCGATTTCGCCTATACTTTTTAGATCCAAGAAAAATTCTCAAAGTTCAAATAATCAGAAAAAACTAATCGAATATGAAGTTATAACAGCATGGCGAGAATTAGAAGCTATCTGCACTGACTTGTCATTAAAGAGCAAAACGGTATCTAACAAATCTGTTATCCAATTGTTGTCTCAAGAGCAACTGGTTAATGAAGATGAGGAAAGAGAATTAATAGCATTTTTAAAAATGCGCAACGCAATTATTCATTCTAGCAATAATAAACCTACAGATGATGAAATGCGTGAATGTATAAAAAAAGTAAATAGAATTATAACAACAATTTACAAAAGGATATTACCAGATTCTCAATAATGCATTTTACATCTATAAGAAGTCTAATAAACCGGGTAAGGACAATGCGTTTTGCTTGTCCTTACCCGGTTTGCTATGTATAAAACAGAGATTAGTATAATGATTTTGAATTTGCTATTCAACCAAGCCATACTTGACCTTGATGCGGTCGAGCTTTTCCAGCATTGGCTCGGCGGCAATGAGGATGAAGATTACAGTTGCGGTTGCGTGGATCAGGTCCATAGGAAGACCCGACACATAGTAAGCCTTGAGCATCTCCCAGTTGATGGTTTGGGAATTGTACATCAACGCAGCGGCGGGGTTCATAATGCCGCCGTAGATGATGACCGCCGCAAATGCACCAAAGGTAGCCAAACTGCCTCGGCTGCGACGAAGTAGACCCTTACGAAACAGTAAACCTGCCAGGAAACCAATGATACCCATGCTGAACATCTGCCAGGGCATCCAGGGGCCTTGGGAGAATAGGACATTCGATACCATCATGGTCACAGCGCCAACCAAGAAACCGGTCTCGCCACCAAAGGCTACACCGGAAATGATGACCAGTGCCAGCACTGGCTTGAACTGGGGCAGCATAAAGAACGCAGACCGGCCAGCGATACCGATAGCGCATAGAACGGCGATGGTAACCAGTTCTCTTGCCTTGGGTTTGCGACTTTCAAACACCAGGAAGAACGGCACCATGCACTCCATCAGCACCAGTATTGCGGTCACATTGTAATGCTGATTGCCCAGGTACATCACATCCGCAAAAATGGTCAGCGGGATACAAAGCACGATCAGCACCGCCGCAACAAGGGTGCGTTTGCTCAGCTTTCTTTGCTTGGCAGGAATCTGCAGCATAGCTGATGGGGCGCTTCTGCGGCCAACGGCGGCAATGAATACTCCTAACGCAGCGATCAGTACCAAATACAAAAGAAGCTGCTGTTCGCCGGTGGTGCTGATGCCTTCTTTGCCAATGAGGGCAGACAGATCGGTGATGCTGGTGGCATAAAAGAATACCAACATCGCAATTGCCAAAGACACTCCTGCAAGGAGTTTCCTCCACATCGGCAAAGGCTTGGGCTTGAAATTTACCGCTGTTTCTTTCGGTTCAGGCAAGGCAGTTGCTTCAGGAATTTCAGGCTCAGCGGGCAACTCACCACCGCAGCATCCAATGATGTCGGACACAGTTACCGCCTTGGGAATCAAGTGCCGTGCCATGCGGTTGGCGGGGGTGGTATAGAAGCTGTTGCCGGAGAAGAACTCACGAGGTGTACCCTCTGCCACGATACTGCCATCAAAAAACAGACCGCACTTGTGGGCATATTCTGCGCAGAACGGCACATCGTGGCTGACCATCAGAATGGTTACTCCCTGGGCAACCAATCTGCGGAGAATCAATGCAAAGGTCACCTTGCACTCCGCATCAAAACCCTTGGTAGGCTCGTCCAGCAGCAGAATATCCGGCTGTGTCAAAAGCACTTTCGCCAAAGCGGTGCGCTGCTGCTCACCACCGGAAATATCATAGGGATGCCGATCCAGAAATTCCCGCAGACCGC
>JAZOWQ010000017.1:0-8912 GCA_045659325.1 Faecousia sp.
TATTTCCGACTTCGAGGAGAAGGGCAAGACCGATCCTCTGTTTGCTGAGCTGGATAAGATCTGCAAGGCTCACAACAATCTGTGGTGCCCCGAGGCAGAGAAGTACCTGCTGGCAAATGCCCCCAAGAACTAATCCTAATAAAAAAAGAGGACTGCGAAAGCAGTCCTCTTTTTCTATATATTGCACTGTTATGTAGGTTGCCTCCGGCGGGTGACTTTCTTGGACCGGCAAGGAAGTCACCAAAGAACCGTCTTAAGGGGATTACTCGAGCTCCCGCTCGAGACGCCGTGCCCCTTAAGAATCCCCCGGGCCCTTCTATTTCAGTGCGGTGAAAGGTTTCAGGCTTTTGTAGGGATGTTGATAAAAAAAGACCCCCTGTAAAAGGGGGTCTTGACTTTTTACTATTACAGCAGGGGGATACCGGCCTTGGCGCAGGCATCTACGGTTTCTTTGTCCCAAACGCTGGACTGGACTTCACCGATGTGGGCGCAGCCCAGCATCAGCATAGCCAGACGGCTCTGGCCGATACCGCCGCCGATGGTCAGGGGCAGTTCGTTGTTCAGCAGCATCTTGTGGAAGGGCAGTTCTCTGCGGTCGTTGCAGTTTGCCAGATTCAGCTGACGGTCCATAGCCTCGGCATCCACACGAATACCCATAGAGGAGATCTCCAAGGCTCTCTGCAGCGGTTCATCCCAGAAGAAGATGTCGCAGTTGAGTTGCCAATCATCATAGTCGGGAGCGCGGCCGCCGTGAGGCTTGCCGGAGCGAAGAACCCCGCCGATTTGCATAATGCAGGCGGTGTGATGCTCCTTCACATAGGCGATTTCTCTTGCGTTGCCGTCCAACTCAGGGTACAAATCTTCCAATTCTTGGGTGGTCACAAAGCTGACCTCACGGGAAAGCTCTGTGCGAATCTGGGGAAAACGAACGTGCAGACGGTCGTTGGTGTCGCAGATGGCCCGGACGATGGCGGTGACAATCAGCTTTAAGTAATCTAAGTTACGGTTTTCGGCGGAGATGACCTTCTCCCAGTCCCACTGGTCCACATAGATAGAGTGGATATTGTCCAGCTCCTCATCACGGCGAATGGCATTCATATCGGTGTACAGACCCTGACCCATACCGAAGCCGTACCGCTTCAAAGCCAGCCGCTTCCACTTTGCCAGAGAGTGGACAACTTCCGCGTCCATACCCACGGCGGGAATGTCAAAGCTGACGGGGCGCTCATAGCCATTTAAGTTATCGTTAAGTCCCGAGGCATCGGTGACAAACAGGGGAGCGGACACACGCTTTAAGTTCAGTGCGCCGGCAAATTCCTCCTGAAAGGCCTTTTTGATGTAGGCGATGGCCCGTTGGGTTTCATAGGCTTCCAGCGGGGGCTTATAGCCTTCGGGAATATAAATTTGGTTCATAAAAGCATCTTCCTTTCCGGAATTACAGATATGGTCTATTTTATTCATTTTTGCCAAGAAAATCAAGCAAAAATTTTCTAACCGCTGTTTATATTCTTTTCCCCTTTGTGTCATACTGTAAAAAAGAGGTGTGGCGATGAAACGAATTGGTATTTTTATTTTGTTGGCGGTGCTGCTTACCGGTTGCAGCAAGAAAGAAGCGCCGGTCACCCGGGTGGTGACGGGGGTGCAGGTGGAGTATGACGGTCACGGAGAGACCATTTCCCGCTCTTATTCCAAGCCCTCCAGCGTGCAATCGGTGCTGACCTATCTGCGGATTTTGCGACCCTTTGGCCCCACTATTCCGGAGGGAGAGTTTGACAGCACCTGTCAGATTACCTTGCATTACTCCCACGGGCCGGACAGTGTGTATTTGCAGCAGGGGAACAAGTATATCTGCCGAGATGGAGGCGATTGGCAAAATATCGACAACTCCCGGGCAAATCTCATCTATCCGCTACTGCTGCTCCTGCCCTCAGATGCATAAAAAAGCCTCCCCCTTGACAGGGGAGGCGTTGCTCAATTGCAATCGAACTGCTGGGGACAGCCGGCACAGTCGGCCCGGGTCTTCACCTGCAGCTCCTGATTTTTGATGGAGATGGTGGAGCAGGGAGCGATGGACTTGGTGATAAAGGCGTTGGCGCCGATGATGGATTCCCGTCCAATCACCGTTTCACCGCCCAAAACGGACGCACCTGCGTAAATGGTCACATTATCCTCAATGGTGGGGTGACGGCGCCTGCCCCGCAGGCTCTGACCCCCACGGGTGGACAGAGCGCCCAGGGTGACACCCTGATAAATCTTCACATTGTCACCAATCACCGTGGTCTCACCAACAACGATGCCGGTGCCGTGGTCAATAAAGAAGTATTTACCCACGGTGGCGCCGGGGTGAATATCAATACCGGTGATGCTGTGGGCGTGCTCGGTCATAATTCTTGGCAGCATAGGCACATGTAAGGTGTACAGAACATGAGCCAGCCGGTACACGGTAATGGCAAACAGGCCGGGATAGGCAAATACAATCTCTGCCATACCGGTAGCCGCCGGGTCGCCGTCATAGGCCGCCTGCAAATCTGTCTGCACCATGGCCCGCACCTCAGGAATCTGCCGGAAGAAGGCCAAAGCTACCTCCTGAGCGTGGGTTTGGGCATCGGGTTCCGATTCACCTGCGCCCTGATACACTAAGGCTAATTGCTCGGTCAGGTGGCACATCACATCCTCGATGAGCAAAGACAGATTGTGCTTGGCGTTGTACATCCGGTAGGTTTTATCCTTAAAATAGCCGGGGAATACAATTCTGCGGAGCTTTTCAATGATGTCAATCACCACATCCTTGTCCGGCTGACGGTACTGTTCCAGCTTGTCAATATCCCGGTCGCTCTTGTAATCGTCAAGGATATTGTCTACCAAAGCTTCAATTTCTTTTTCAAAGGGTGTCATAGATGTTCCTCCCCCGTTTCTTTTACCTATTTATACCATAGGTTAAAGCCCTTGTCAATGTACCTCTTGACAAGAAATCCCGGCGGAGGGTATAATTTATTTACTAGGGTGAGAGGACTTGAACCCAAATAGCCTCTCAGCAGATCTTTTTGCTGCTTTTTGCCTTATCTTTCTTGCCTTGCAATAAGCAAGGCGGCGTCATCTGCGCCAAAAATCAATCAAAAATTTCAAGCTGAGAGGTGCTTTGCAGTTTTCAGACGCTTGCATTTTCCAAGAGAAAGAAAATCACGCAGACAATACTTGCTGTATTATCAAGGGATTTTCTGATATATTGGGGAATGCAGGCGCCTGAAAACCTGTTTGGGTTCGAGTCCTCTCACCCTAATGGAGGCAGGACTATGGCTGTTTACAAATCCGCCAATGACCTTATTGGCAATACTCCTTTGCTGGAGCTGACAGCAACGGAGAAGAAAAAAGGCTTCTCTGCCAGGATTTTGGCGAAACTGGAAGGCTTCAATCCTGCCGGCTCGGCCAAGGACAGAGTGGCCTTGTCTATGATTGAGGATGCAGAGGCACGGGGGATTTTGAAGGAAGGCTCTGTGATTATCGAGCCCACCTCCGGCAACACCGGCATCGGCCTTGCCTGCGTGGCGGCCAGCCGTGGTTATAAAACCATGATTGTGATGCCCGACTCTATGAGCGTAGAGCGGCAGACTTTGATGAAAGCTTATGGGGCAGAGGTCGTCCTCACCCCCGGCAAATTGGGCATGCAGGGGGCAATTGACAAGGCAGAGGAGCTGGCAAAGGAGATTCCCGGCAGTTTCATTCCCGACCAGTTCGGCAACCCTGCCAACGTCCAGGCCCACAGAAAGACCACCGGTCCGGAGATTTGGAGGGATACGGAGGGGAATGTGGATATTTTTGTAGCCGGCGTAGGTACCGGCGGCACCATCACCGGCGTGGGTGAATTCTTAAAAGAGAAGAATCCTGCCATTCAGGTGGTTGCCATTGAGCCTGCTGGCTCACCGCTCCTCAGTGGCGGACAGGCCGGCCCTCACGGTCTGCAGGGCATCGGGGCGAATTTTGTGCCCAAGGTATTGAACACAGAAATTTATGACCGGATTATTCCCGTCACCGAGGCCGAGGCTTACGAAGCCGCTCAGGTTTTAGGCAGAACAGAAGGTATTTTGGTGGGTATTTCCTCCGGCGCTGCCCTCCACGGGGCATTTATGCTGGCACAGGAGAATCCCGGCAAGACCATAGTTGTCTTTTTGCCGGACACCGGCGACCGGTATCTGTCCACCGACCTGTTTGGATAAGGAGAAATCTATGGAGAAAAAGATTCGCATTGGCATTTTAGGCTACGGTAATTTAGGCCGTGGTGCTGAAAAAGCGGTGAAACAGAATGCAGATATGGAGCTGGTGGGTGTGTTCACTCGCCGTGATCCCAAGACCATTTCCTGCAGCGCCCCGGTCTATCACGAAAATGACCTGCTGAAAATGACGGATAAAATCGATGTACTGCTCCTGTGCGGCGGCAGCGCCACGGATTTACCCAAGCAGAGTCCCGCTTGGGCAAAGCATTTCCATATTGTGGACAGCTTTGATAACCACAGCAAAATCCCCGAGCATTTTGATGCCTGTGATAAAATTGCCAAGGAAACAAACCATATTGCCCTCATCAGCACCGGCTGGGATCCGGGTTTGTTTAGTATGATGCGGGTGCTGGGTGAGGCGGTCCTGCCTCAGGGACAGGGCTATACCTTCTGGGGTAAGGGCGTGAGCCAAGGCCATTCCGATGCGATTCGCAGAGTCGCTGGCGTTCTGGACGCCCGGCAGTACACCGTTCCCGTGGATTCCGCCTTGGAACGGGTGCGCGCAGGGGAAAATCCCACCCTTTCTGTGGGTGAAAAGCATAAGCGGGTCTGCTATGTGGTGGCAGAGCCGGGTGCGGACAAGGCCCGCATTGAGAATGAAATCAAGACTATGCCCGCCTATTTTGCCGATTATGACACCACCGTCCATTTCATTACAGAAGAAGAGCTCCGCCGTGACCATAGCGGCATTCCCCACGGTGGTTTTGTGATTCATACCGCTGCCACCGGGGCGGAAAATAAGCAGAAAATGGAATTCTCTCTGGCCCTGGACTCCAATCCGGAGTTCACCGCCTCTGTACTGGTGGCCTGCGCCAGAGCGGTGTACCGCTTGGCAGAAAAGCAGGATTTCGGTGCAAAGACAATTCTGGACATTCCTATGGCCTACCTCTCCGCCAAATCCCCCGACCAACTGCGTAAAGAAATGCTGTAAGAAAACCTCCCCTTACACAGGGGAGGTTTTTGTTATTCTCCACGGGCAGCGATGACCAGAATGGGCAGGGTATCCCGATAGATTTCATCAAATTGGCTGATTGGAAGAGGATTCTCCCCTTCTCCCACCTCGATGGTATACCCCGGACGGCGGAATTCCTGAATAAACCAGTCTTTATATCCGGCAAAGCTGGAATTGTAGGGGGTATCTGCCAGGGTATAGCCGCTGGCATCCGCCATTTTTTGTCCCAATTCCCGTGCCTCCGGTACAAAAATATCTTTGAACTGCCAGTAAATTTCCTTTCCTTGAGAATGCAGCGCCAGCACCAAGGAAGGATCGATGTAGCGGGTGTATTCTGCCAAGGCCCGGGCCTCTATCTGGTTTAGCGGGGCGCGGCCCACATAATCCCGGGGTCCGGGATTTACAAAACCTTGGGAGAATTTGATTTCCCTTGCCTGCAGCCAACCGGCAGGGTACTGCAAATTCAAATCCACCCCCAGCAGATTGGCTTTCCACCCGTCAGGGAAGGGAATATCGGGATAGTTTTGGGCCAACCGCCGTGCCAAATCGTACTGAATGCCGTCTTCGGAGATTGCGCCTACCACCAAATCCACCCCGTCCGGGTTTACCATAGGTACCATATAAATGGTAACAGCTTCCCCCAAGGCCTTTGCATCTTGGCCATAAATGCGACCACCCATGCGTATGGCCTCGGCAAAATCCTCGGCAAATTTTAGCAGAATGGGGGTGGTAATCCACTCGTTGGCGTGGTGGCTGGCGGAGAAAATCACCTTTCTTGGCCCGTTGCCAATGACCAGCGTGGGAATGGGCCGCTGAAAGACGGTGGTGGTAAGAATTTCCGACCGGAGAAAGGGGTAGGTGCGAATGAGTGTTTCAATGATTTCTGCGTTCATTGCGGAAGTAATAGGGATGTCCGTTGGGACAATAGCCATAAAATCACCTCTTGCCAGTATATGGCAAAAAAGGCAAAAGGTTACCACAGTATCCCCCGGAAGGGGTTGCAAGAATGGAAAAAATAGGGTATGATAAGAAAAATACACAAGGAGGCGGGCCAATGCACCACCACGATCACGAACACGAACATCATCACAAACACGACCACGCCTATATGCACGCCCATGGTATCGCCCACTCCCACGGCCATGTCCACGAAAATCAGAAAGCGGTGATCAACCGCCTGGCCCGGGCCATCGGTCATCTGGAAAAGGTGAAGCGAATGGTAGAGGAGGGGTATGACTGCTCCGAGGTGCTGATTCAGTTGGCGGCCGTGCGGTCTGCTCTGGATAACACCGGCAAGGTGATTCTCAAGGACCATATCCACCATTGTATGGTTGACGCAGTTGCTGCCGGTGACAAGGACGCCATTGACGGTCTGTGCCAGGCCGTGGATAAGTTTATGAAGTAAACATACCTCCGGAATCAACAAGGAGAGATAGAGAATGAAACGATTTTTGGCATTGGTATTGGCGCTGGTGCTGGTGCTGGGCAGTTTCAGCGGTTGCGGCAAAGAGCCGGCAGAGACCCAGCCCGTTACCGAGCCTGCCGTCATAGAGCCGGGGCTGGAGCTGGAGGAAAACGGTGTTGTCTATGAATCCCTGGCTCAAAAGGCAGTGGTAAAAACCGCGCTGGCATATTTGGCCCGGGGCAGCCGGATTCAGTACGATGATACCCAATTGACCGGCGCGGGTACGCCTGTTTTGTGTCGCTGGCAGCATGGTGTGCGGACCCATCCTGAGTCCTACACATCCCAGGCGACCGGCTATACCAACTGCGCCGCCTTTACATACGATGTGTATCTGTCCTCCTTAAATATGAAAATAGATGGCTATACCACCGAAGATTTGACATCTGTCACCGATAAGCAGCAAATTTTCAGCTACTGCCCCAATGGTACAGAGACTAATGAGCAAATGGAACAGGTGCGGGCAAACTTTATGTCCAAGCTGAAATCTGGAGACCTGATTGTCGTTTGCTATCACGACGGGCAAGAACAAAACGGTCACGCTATGCTGTATGTGGGTAAGGATGTGCTGAAAAATGTGGAGGGGGCACAGGAAAATGCCGACATCATCCACAGCACCGGAGGCGGCTACCGGTATACCGACAGAGCGGAAACCTACGAGGAGAGCGGCGCGGTACAGACCATGTCTGCCGCCAGTCTGTTTGACCCGGAAGGCAGTATGTATGTCTTCGGCAAGCTGAAAAGTATTGTGATTCTCCGGCCCTTGGAGGTGTTCAACAAGGAGATTCCCGAGAACACCCTGAACCGTATGCGGAATATGGATAATGTTGTGGCGGAAAAGCTGTCCTCCCATCCCACCGGCCATACAGCCAATCCCGGGGACAGGATCAACTATCTTTTCTCTGTCACAAATAAAAATGACAAGGAAGTCACCGTTGTTATAGAGGATACAGTGCCTGCGCTTGCTACGCTGGAATCTGCCGACAAGACAGAGGACTGTTCCTTTGAGGGCGACCGCCTGTATTGGAAGCTGACCATTCCTGCGAATACCACTTCGTCCCTGAATTATTCCGTCAAGGTCAAGGATGATGCGCAGGTGGGCCAGAGCCTCCCTGGAGATAAGGCTACGGTAGGAGGCATCTCAGTACCCTGTCCCGATGTGTTTGTTGCCAGAACTCTGACTCAGCAGGAGCAGATGGATTTGAATGCCGCGGTGAGTGTTTTGGCAGACAGCCGCTTGCTCCGGGGCGCAGAACTGGTAAATGCTGTATATTCCAAAACCTTGAAGGTGGAAGCTATTCTGCCGGAGGATTTTGCCGGAATTATGGACAGTGTATATCCCGACCTGGGAGGCGTGTACTGCATCAATACCAAGAGCCCCTATACAGATGCCATTGCACCGGGCTTATTCGGTGGCCGGCT
Source organism: Faecousia sp. (assembly GCA_045659325.1). Taxonomy (GTDB): domain Bacteria; phylum Bacillota; class Clostridia; order Oscillospirales; family Oscillospiraceae; genus Faecousia. The sequence goes on from JAZOWQ010000017.1 coordinate 8,108, forward strand.
GGTGGTGCAGCGAAATATGGCAGCGGACAATGTGTCCCAGTATATGCGCCTGGAGGCTATTCGTACCCATCTTCCCTATGCCGATCAACTGATGACTGGTGACATTCTTATGGGCGAGTTTGACGCGGAGGAGAAGACGAATCCGGTGATGTATCTGGTTACCGGCGATAAGATGCTGGACCTGAACAGCGGCAGCGAACTGGAATATAAAGAGGTACAGGAATGCCTGGATCCTATGCTGTCCTATAAGCGGTTTGTGATTCTCCGCCCGACAATGCTGCTGGATAACCAAGAATAATAGAAACGCCCCCTCACAGGAGGGGGCGTTTTGATAAGGTGGAAGCAAAAGAATCCCCCCGGCGGATTTCCGTCGGGGGGTATCAAATACATATCTTACTTCAGGGCAGCCTTAGCCTGCTCAACCAGAGCAGCGAAAGCAGCGGTATCCTGAATAGCCATCTCGGACAGGCTCTTGCGGTTCAGCTCGATGCCGGCCTTCTTCAGACCATTCATGAAAACAGAGTAGTTCAGACCGAAGGGCTTTACAGCAGCGCTGATACGGGTGATCCACAGTCTGCGGTAGTCACGCTTCTTCAGCTTACGGCCTACATATGCATAGTTGCCGGACTTCATAACGGCCTGCTTGGCCATCTTAAAATGTCTGGACTTAGAACCCCAGTAGCCCTTGGCCAGCTTCAGGGTAGCATTTCTTCTCTTGCGCGTCATCATTGCGCCTTTGACTCTTGCCATTTCTCAATATCCTCCTTGGCTTATTTGTAGGGAATCATCTTCTTGACGGCTGCTA
>JAZOWQ010000018.1:0-9334 GCA_045659325.1 Faecousia sp.
ATTCAAATGTATTGGATACACAATATATTATGGATAATTCCAACGATGTGATTGTTGACAAATTGGATGGCGATGAAACTCATGGTGCCCGCAGCAAATTAGATAGTAGTTATGCAGGTGATAAATTTGGCGGTTGGGTAACAGCAGGTTCAAAAGTAACTGAAACTATTGCTGCCGGAAATCCAAAAGATTATGTTTTGTACCCTTCTTATAGTAACAAAATCACAGTTAGATTCGTTGACCAACATGGTAATATTGTCCACGAAGAAACTATCAAGCAGGGTGGCTCAATAACAGAAGAACCAAAAGTTCCTGATATAGATGGTTTTGATGGCAAATGGCCAGATGACTGGGAAACCAAGGTACAGAATGCATTGAATAATAATGAAGACATTACAATTTATCCTACATATACTTTAAACACTTCTAAATATAATTTGGATTTAATACCTGTTGATGAAGATGGTGATGGTAAAACAGATTATTACTCTGTTGTAGGTTCTAATTTTACAAGTGGTGCTGTAAATTTCGAAATACCCGATTATTTAAATGGTGTTCCTGTGGAAAAAATTCTCACCGGTGCATTTGCTGATGGTAAGTTACAAGACGTTATTGTTCCGAATACTATTACGCATATCGGTAAAAATGCGTTTTGTAAAGATGATAATGGTGGATTGTTTGATAATGGTGAATTCCCGCAAATTCAAATAATATTTGAGGGTACAAAAGCGGAATGGGATGCTATTACTAAAGAAACTGGTTGGGACGATAACATTGGTTCAGAAAGTGTGATTATTTTTGCTAAAGAAAACCCAATCGGCCACCTAAAGCAAAATGGTAGCAATGGTTTCTGGGGTTCAGGAATTTCTATCAAATGGGAGTGGGTTTCTGGAACACCCGACTGGTATCCACGCACCTATAATTAATTAAATTAAAAACAATTAATAGCCACCCAACCCCTAGAGGGGTTGGGCGGCAATCAAAGGGCGCAAGCCGCTGTTTGCACCCTTTGATTGCTGAATAGCAAGAAAGGAGTTGTTTTCTTGAACACTTCCGTTAAGAAAATATGGAGCATCGCTTCCACTGTTTTGGTGGTGCTTATTGTATTATGCGCGGTGTTTTTGATGGGTTCCCGTCTGTTGGGTTTCCAATGCTACAACATCATTTCCCCCAGTATGGAGCCGGAATATGGCGTGGGTGACTTGATCTATGTAAAGCAGGTCAATCCAGCCTCTATCCAAGAAGGCGATGTGATCACCTTTCTTGTGAACGAGGACTTGGTTGTGGGTACTCACCGGGTCGTCCGGGTGGATCGGGAAAACAAACGATTCTATACCAAGGGTGATGCCAACGACATTGAGGATCGGGACCCTGTCCACTACAACAATGTAATTGGCGTTCCCAGGTTTTCCATTCCCAAGCTAGGCTATGTATCGGACTTCATCCAGAATCCTCCCGGTACTTATATCACCCTGGGTGTAGGTCTTGCGCTGATTCTTATCGTATTTCTGCCAGATATGCTGCATAAGAAAAAGAAGGAAGATACCGACTCCCCCGCCCCTTCTCCGGAGGATAATGCCGTAGAAGAGGAAAATCAGCGATTGAAGGCTGAAATTGAAAAGCTGAAGGCTGAAATGGCGGAAAAAGACGCCAAATAACAACGGTTTTAAGATTGCGTTTGCGAATGGCATGCCCGCAAGCGTGATTTTGAAATATATCATTGAAGGAAGGAGGAAATTAAAATGACAAAGAAAAAGATATTTGTAGTCGCCCTTGCGGTTTGTATGCTCGCCATTCTCTCCGCAGGATCTCTGGCTTGGTTTAGCGCACAGGACAGCGTGAAGAACGAATTCTTTATCGCCGCCTCCGACGACCTGAATAAGGACGATATCTTCTCCGTAGACGTACTGGAGCGTATCGACCAGAATAAGGACGGTGTATACGACGCCACCCTGAGTTCCCCCGAGGGTTATGACTACAAGGAGATTCTGCCCGGTGCCAAGCTGGTAAAGGAGCCCTTTGTGCGCAATACCGGATTCTACGATCAGTACATCCGTGTTACCTTGACCATCTCCGATGCCACCGCTTGGATCAATGCTATGGGTCTTGATTTTGAAATCGAGAACGTATTTGACGGCTACGATGCAACCGTGTGGAATCACATCTCCAAGGAGATCGAGGGTGAGACCGATACCATCACCTATGTGCTGTATTACAACGGCATTTTGGACGGTACCGACACTGCCAACGATACCCAGGCTGACTCTAACCAGGTAACCCTTTTCACCCACGTGAATATCCCTCAGTCCCTGACGCAGGAGCAGGCCGCTGCCTTCAAGGGCGACTTCTCCATCAGCATTAAGGCTGATGCCGTTCAGACTGAGAATGTTGTCCCCGCAGGCACTTCTGCAGAAGATGCCGCCTGGGCCGCATTCCAAACTGTTGAAGGCTAATCATAAAATTTAAAATCGCAACATATTTTAGGAGGTCATTGAAAATGGCAAAAACAAGATGCACTAAGCGTGCCTTGCTGCTGAGCGCACTGTCTCTGCTTATGTGCGTTTCCATGCTGGCTGGCAGCACCTTGGCTTGGTTTACTGATGAAGTTACCTCTTCCGGTAACCAAATCGTAGCCGGTAAGCTGGATGTAGATTTGATCGACGCTAACGGCAATTCTTTGGAAAATGAAACCCTGCAGTTCGTGGATAAGGACAACAATGAGATCCTGACTCAAATCCTTTGGGAGCCCGGCTGCACCTACACACTGGAACCTGTTAAGGTTAAGAACAACGGCAACCTGTGGCTGAAGTACGAGATCGTTATCAGCGGTCTCAAAGGTGATGCCGAGTTGTTGGAGGCTATTGAGTGGACTATTATGCTGGGTGATAACGAAGTTACCCTGGACGATCTCAATGGTTATCTGGAGCCTGGAAAGACTTCCGAAGCTCTGCAGATCATCGGTCATATGAAGGAAGAAGCCGGCAATAAGTATCAGGAGAAGTCTATCGACGGTATTTCCATCACCGTCTACGCTACCCAGTACACCAAGGAAAACGACTCCTTCGACGATCAGTATGATGCTGATGCCTTAGTTGCTGATATTCTCGCAACACCTGAAACTGCACAGGAGATCATCGACAACGCGGCTGAAGGCACTGTAATCGGTTTGATGGCCGGTACTTATGACGATCTGATCGTTCGCAACGCTGATGGCAGCGCAAAAAACAACATCACTTTATTGTCCAACAGCGCTGTTGTCGCTTCTGTCAACCTGAACGGTTCTACCAAAATCACCCTGAAGGGTCTGACCTTTGATGCAAGTAAGGGCACTACTGTTTGGAGCTATTCTGCTCCCACCACCAGCGATTCCGGTGTGATCGCAAGCATCACTGATGCATCTCAGACTCGTTCCTATTATGGCGCTCAGGATATCACCATTGTCAACTGTACTTTTGAAGGCACCCCTGCCAATGTTGCTTCCTATGCCTGTATTGCAACTACCAGATACCGTTCCAGCCAGTCCAGCAAGAACTTCACCATCAAGAACTGTAATTTCGCTTGTGATGCGCAGAACTATCTGCAGCTGAACTATATCTACGGCGAAGTCGTTGTGGAGAACAACACCTTCGGTGGCGGTGAGTTCAGTACCGGCCATAACACCATCAATGCTGTCGGCTCCAGTGCCAACTGGACCATTGTTGGTAACGAGTTCAACAACTGGAATGCGGAGAAGGCAGCTATCGGCTCCAGTAGATCCAGCGCTGACGGTATTGTGAATTGGACCGTTACCGGCAACAACTTTAACAACGCTGAAGATGCAGTTGCTTTTGCTCTGAAGGCTAAGAGCTACAACGCAAACAATACTGCTGTCGTCTTTGAGAACAACACCGCCCTGAACGGCAATGCAACTCTGGTTGCTGCTGCTCGCAACGCTGAAGATGATGAAGATATCTTCCTGGGTAAGAAGATTCAGCTGGACGAGGGCGTTGAGCTGGTTAACGATGCCACTGCACTGACCAATGTTCTGAAGAATACTGCTACCGATGTTGTCGTTCTGACCAATAATGTAACTGTTGATACCAATTGGGATGCCCGTTATACCGGCGGCAAGCAGACTAAGGAAGTCGTGATCGACGGCTTGGGCAACACCCTGAAGATCACCGGCCAGGTTGCAGACAACAACCACAATGCAGTATTCAGATTTGAGACGGATGCTGTTGTTAAAAATCTGGTCATCGACCTGAGCGAAGCCTCCGGCTATAACGGAAACACCGCCCGTGCAATTTCTGCCAAGGGAAGCTTGACTGTTGATAATTGCACCTTTATCGGTAACCCTGCACTTAGCAAGACCAGAGCGATTATCTTTGGTGAAGGTCAAAGTGCAGCTCCGTATGATGCAGAGATTTCCATCACCAACTGTACCTTCGTTAACTGGAAGCGTGGTATTACCGACAACGAAAATGGTGCGGATGTCAAAACTGTTGTGATCGAGAACAACACCTGCACCAACGCACACATTTATGCCAGTGCATACGAGAACATTACCGTAGTTAATAACACAATGAGCGGCTCTGAGATTAATATTACTTCTTATTCCGCTGCAGCTACCGCTAAGGTACTTGCACAGGGCAATGTTCTGGACGAAAACCAAGCTAATATGATTGGCAGTGCAAGCAAGCAGTTCACTGCTGCCAATGTCGATTGCCAGGAAGGCTTTGTTGTTAACACCATCGCCTAATTTCGTTTAATCCCACCTGCTCAACCCCTTGCGGGGTTGGGCGGCAATCAAAGGGCATAAGCTTTGTTTATACCTTTTGATTGCTGAAGATTGCCACGCCGGTTTGAGCACCGGCTCGCAATAACACCCCAGAAAGGAGGAAACACCATATGTTTGGCAAAACAAAACTGAAGATTGCTGTGGTTTCTGTTGCAGCTGCTCTGTTTGTCTTTATGAGTCAGCCGACACTTGCATATTATCAGGCTGTCGGAAAAGCTACCAATGTGGTGACCTCCGGTAACATTCAATTTATCATTCACGAAAAAACTGATCAGGGTACTGCGTTCCCCACAGAGGGTATGTATATCATCCCCGGTGATGTGGTTTCCAAGGAAGTCAGTATTGAAAACGACTGCGCTCACCCCTTCTATCTGCGGGTGAAGATGATTTACGGCACAACTGCGCAGGATTTGTCCGCCGAGGATTGTCTGAAGCTGAACATCAACAGCGAACACTGGCAGCTCCACGACGGCTGGTATTATTACAAAGATGTGGTGAATCCCGGGGAAACTACCCCCGATGTGTTCTCCCACGTGGAAATTGTGGGTTCCAAGGTGGATACCGGTCACATTGGCAAGACCCTCAGCCTGACTGTAAACGCCCAGGCCGTTCAGAGTAAGAACAACCCCATTACTGACGGTAACATCTACACCGCCTCCGGCTGGCCCAAGGAATAAGGAGGCATATCGATGAAAAAGCTGATAATGATTTTTGTGATTCTTGCGGTTGCCATTTCCTCTGCCCTGCCTGCAAGTGCGGCAGACGGCAAGGTGACTTACAGCGGAAATGCCGGTACATTTGTATTTGAACCCGGCACCGAGCATTCTCTAACGGACTTGTTCCCCAATTTTAAAGGCGTCATGCCCGGTGACACCCTCACCCAGAAAATCACTGTCAAGAACAACGCTGACAACAAGGTGAAGGTCAAGATTTATATGCGTTCTTTGGGCGCTCAGGAGGATTCTGCGGAATTTCTTTCCAAGCTGGGTCTGAATGTGCAAAAGAGCGACGAAAACCAAATGGCCTATATGTTTGATGCCGCTGCCAACAAAACCGCCCGGCTTGCTGATTGGGTATATTTAGGCATGCTCTACTCCGGTGGTGAGGTCAATTTGGATGTGACCTTAACTGTCCCCGTGGAACTGGACAACGCATTCCAGAACAAAATCGGCTATCTGGACTGGGAATTCCGCGTTGAGGAATTTCCTGCAGAGCCGGGAGACCCTCAGCCGCCACAGACCGGGGACACTACTCCTCTGGGTTTATGGATTGGCGGATTGGCGGTTTCCGCTTCTATGATGATCATTCTGCTAATTGCCAAAAAGAGAGAACGGCAAGCATCTTAAAAACAGGCAAAGGAGGTATAAGGCATGAAAACACAACCGAAGACACTTGGCAAAAAGATTGCCTTAGTCCTCAGTCTGTGCGCCCTGATTGCATGGGGTATTTTGGGAACAGGCGCGTCCCTGGCTTGGTTTGCGGATACAACACCGGATATCAACAATATCTTCCATTTTGCGGACTTTGATTTGGTGGTATCTCACCAGCTGACAGACGGCAATTGGGAAGAGGTCACCGAGAAGACCGAACTATTCAACAAAGATGCGCTCTACGAGCCCGGCTATGTGCAGGTGGTCTACCTACGGGTAGAGAACAACGGAGATCGGAATTTTGAATTCCACACCGGTGTGAATGTAAATGGCTGCACCACCGCAACCAATGTATTCGGAACAACCTTCAAGCTGCAGGATTATCTACGATTCGGCATTACCGTATCCGCCACGCCGGAAGCTATGAAATCCAGCGTTGCAAACCGGGAAATGGCAATGGCGGTTGCCCATATGAAGCTGCACAATTACGACACAAAAACCGCTGTACTGAAACCGGGCGAAGCTTCCTATATCGCATTGGTTGTCCGCATGCCGGAAGATGTAGATAACATTGCCAACTATCGGGGTGATCCGTTACCCGAGGTGGAGCTTGGCATTACGGTCAAGGCAGACCAGACTAAAAATTAACTGACAAAAATTTTATGAAAGGAGGTTATGGGTATGATTCGACTGTGCAAAAACTTGTTCTACAAGCCGAAATACGGTAGCGACGCAGACAGCATTATGTTGAAGCGTTTATTTTCAACCGTCACGGTTGTACTGGTGTGCATGGCGGCTATTTCCTTATCTGCCTATGCGTTTTTCTCATGCTCTGTAACCTCCGGTTCCAACACCATTCAGACCTCCAGCTTCTCAACAACAGTCACAATCAAAGCAAGTGACGACACTGTCATCACCCAGGGAGATATTCGAAACCACACGCTTAACCCCGGTCAATACTCCGTGACGATCACCAGAGACAGCGACGCCAACGGTACCGGTTTTTGTATGATCCACATAGGCGAGAAAACCTATTACACCCAGCAGCTGGGAGCAGATCTGAATACACCGGGTCAGGAACGCACTGAAATCAGCTTTGTTTTGGATGTTAAGGTTGCCACAACCGTTGCCTTTGAATCCCGATGGGGTACGACATCTTATTACAGTTCCGCAACAGAAAGCGAATTTTACATAAAGGATACTGATTCGTTGACAGTTGTTGGGAACAACGCAACAGAAAACACCTCAAATGCCACCGAAGAAACAAATCCAGAGGAAACCAAGCCAGAGGAAACAACAACCCCGACAGAACCCGCAGAGACTGTCCATACGGTTTCTCCGGGTGAATCCCTGTCGCAGATTGCGGAAACCTACAACACAGATTTTCAGCGCATTGCGGACTATAATGACATTGAAAACCCCAGGGTCATCCTCCCCGGGCAGGAGATTCTGATTCCCCCGGCAGATTGGGTAATACCCGAAGAAACAACCCAGCCTGTGGAAAAGGCAGAATAATTCAAACAAAAAACAGACACGCCTTTGCGTGTCTGTTTTTTTCTTGAAATCATCTTTCCTTTTCCGCAAAATAATGCTATACTAAACAAAACGACTTAGGAGGTAGCTATGGATTTTCTGCCCATTTCCAAACAGGATATGGCCGCCCGGGGCTGGGAGCAGTGCGACTTTGTGTACATTATTGCCGATGCCTATGTGGATCACCCCTCCTTTGGTCACGCCATTATCAGCCGTGTGCTGGAAAATGCCGGCTATTCCGTTGGCATTATCTCCCAGCCGGACTGGAAGAATCCCAAGTCTATTGATATTCTGGGGAAACCCCGTTTGGGCTTTTTGGTGTCCGGCGGCAATATGGACTCTATGGTGAATCACTACTCTGTCACCAAGCACATGCGAAAAAATGATGCGTTCACCCCCGGCGGTGTGATGGGCAAGCGCCCAGACTATGCCACTGTGGTTTACTGCAATCTCATTCGGCAGGTATATAAAGATGTACCCATTCTCATTGGCGGCATTGAAGCCAGCCTGCGGCGGCTTGCCCATTACGATTATTGGTCCGAGAGTCTGAAGCGGTCCATATTGCTTGACAGCCAGGCAGATCTGCTGATGTACGGTATGGGCGAAAAGAGCATTGTAGAGATTGCCGACGCGCTGAATTCCGGTCTGGATGTAAAGGACATTACCTATATTGACGGCACGGTGTTCAAGACCGATGCTTTGGACGAGAGTTTACCTACCATAGTGCTGCCCTCCTATGAGCAGATGAAGGCCAACAAGCGGACCTATGCAGAAAGCTTCCGCACCCAGTACGGCAACTGCGATCCCTTTACCGCCAAGCGGTTGGCTGAGCCCTACGGTAAAACCTTTGTGGTACAGAATCCCCCGCAGAAGCCGCTGACCACCGAAGAGATGGACGCTGTTTACGCCCTCCCCTACTGCCGCACCTATCATCCCAGCTACGAAAGATTAGGCGGCGTGCCGGCAATTGAAGAGGTGAAATTCAGCCTTGTGAGCAATCGTGGTTGTTTCGGCGCTTGCTCCTTCTGCGCCCTTACATTCCATCAGGGGCGAATTATTCAGACCCGAAGCCACGAGTCCATTATCGCCGAAGCAGAGCTTATGGCGAAGGACAGGGACTTCAAGGGCTATATTCACGATGTGGGTGGTCCTACCGCCAATTTCCGTCATCCGGCCTGCGATAAGCAGCTGACCAAGGGCGCTTGCGGTGGGCGGCAGTGTCTATTCCCCACCCCCTGCAAAAATATGCGGGCGGACCACTCTGATTATGTGGCCCTGTTGCGCAAGTTGCGGAAGATTCCCGGGGTGAAGAAGGTATTTGTCCGCAGCGGTATTCGCTTTGACTATCTGCTTGCTGACAAGAAAGACACCTTCTTCAAGGAGCTGGTGCAGTTCCACATCTCCGGTCAGCTGAAGGTTGCACCGGAGCATGTGTCTGACGCGGTGCTGATGCGGATGGGTAAACCGAAGAATGCGGTGTACAACCGGTTTGTGGATAAGTACTTTGCGCTGAACAAACAGTACGGCATGAACCAGTTCTTAGTTCCCTATCTCATGTCCAGCCATCCCGGTTCTACCTTGAAAGAGGCCATTGAACTGGCTGAATACATCCGAGAGATGGGATATAACCCGGAGCAGGTGCAGGATTTCTATC
>JAZOWQ010000019.1:0-2818 GCA_045659325.1 Faecousia sp.
ACTGGTTAGCCAGTTCCTTCAGGTCGTCAGCGGTCAGCTCAACGTCCTGAGTAACGCCCTTCTTTTCCTTCATTTCGTCGATAAGAACCTCGAAGTACTTCTTACCAACTTCCATAACAACGTCAGAGTACATCTGAATGAAACGGCGGTAGCAGTCGTAAGCCCAACGGGGGTTGCCGGACTTGGCAGCCAGAACCTCAACAACCTCTTCGTTCAGACCCAGGTTCAGGATGGTGTCCATCATGCCGGGCATAGAGGCGCGGGCGCCGGAACGGACGGAGACCAGCAGGGGGTTCTCCTTATCACCGAACTTCTTGCCGGTGATTTCTTCCAGCTTGGTTACGTACTCCATAATTTCAGCCTGAATGCTGTCGTTGATTTTGCAGCCGTCTTCGTAATACTGGGTGCAGGCTTCGGTAGAGATGGTGAAGCCCTGGGGAACAGGCAGACCAATATTGGTCATTTCAGCCAGGTTAGCGCCCTTACCGCCCAGCAGCTCCCGCATGGAGCCATTGCCTTCGGTAAACAGATAAACATACTTGTGAGACATTGAAAATACCCCTTTCAATTGTTGTAGGCAACTCTTGCTGCCTCTTTTTACTTATTTTTTGCAGAATTTCAATAATGCTGAAATAGTATAGCACAAAGATGCAGAAAAGTAAACCTTTTTGTGGGAAAATTTGCATTTTTTCGGTTTTTTCTTAATTTGGTCTCTTTTTTCTTGGGAAGCAAAGAAAATGCTCTTCACACCATCTAAAATATCAAATAAAGAAGCACCGGAACCCCGTAGGATTCCGGTGTTATTTTAATATTCTCTTACCACTGCTTTTACAAGGCCGATGATCTCTGCCTGGCTGCCGTCAATGGGGCTGTACGCGTCGTTTTCCGGCATCAGCCACACCTGTCCATCCCGCCGCTGCAGGCGCTTGACGGTGGCTTCGTCATCGATACGGGCAACTACGATCTGTCCGTCGTCAGCGGTAGTTTGGGGCCGGACGACCACCATATCCCCGCTGAGGATACCGGCGTGTATCATACTGTCGCCCCGCACCCGCAAGGCAAAACAAGCGGGGTCACCGTCCCAACTGATGGTGCCCTCTTGATTTTCCAGTGCTAAGATGGGCATACCTGCGGTCACCACACCCACCACTGGGATCTGACCGGGGCGCTGGGAAGTGACAATGGCGCGCTTACGGCCCTTCACACCGGTGGATTGGAGCAAACCCTTACTTTGCAGCTGCTGCAGATGATAGCTGACGGAGGCTGTGGAGCTGAGTCCAACCGCTGCGCCGATTTCCCGCACGGAGGGGGCAAAGCCGTTCTCCTGGACAAATTTATTGACAAATTCCAAAATCAGGTCTGCTTTATTACTGGTTCTGGGCATATGCATCTCTCCTAATGGGTAGTTTTCTTTATTTTAGCACATTTGACCGAGAAAAGAAAGAGGAATTTTTCTTTTTACAGTACAATTTTTCCCAAAATACGCACTTTCCCTCCCCTATACTAATAGAGTAAATATGGAGAGGAAGGGATACTATGGAAACCATTGATAAAGCAAAAGCTGCCCGGGTATGGCAACGGGTACAGGGAGAAGTGGCCGCGAATCCCACCCATGGGCTGCAGGGGATGATTGCGGAGGAATGGGCAGACGCCGCCATTTATCTGTCTTTATCCCGTCGGGTACAGGGGAATGCAGCAAATATTTTGCGAAAAATCGGGCAGGAGGAGCAGTCCCATATGGCCTGTCTGAAAGGGATTTATGCATTACAAGGCTCGGGCAAGCCGGATATTCCTGCGCCGCCCCCTGTAGACAAAGCACCGGTATCGGTGATCCTGCGGCGATGTTACGGCCGGGAGATGCGGTGTCTTGCCCAGTATGAATCCCGGTCAAGCGACCCAGAGTACGGGCAGGTCTACGCTCGTATGGCCCAGCAGGAACGGGAGCATTGCCGGCAGATTCTGGAGCTGCTGGGGAGTCTACCTGCAGATAAATAAAAGAAGCGGTGCAGCCGAAAGCTGCACCGCTTTTGTTGTTTATAATCAGTCGTCGTTCTTGGCTTCGTCGATGATCTTCTGCTGGTTTGCCTTGGGCACTTCTTCGTAGCGGACAAATTCCAGAGTGAAGGAGCCACGGGCCTGAGTCATAGCACGCAGGTCGATGGCGTAATTGCCCATTTCAGCCATGGGAACTTCAGCTTCCACCACGGTGTTGCCGTCGGCATCGGGGTTCATACCCAGAGGACGGCCGCGGCGCTTAGACAGGTCTCCCATCACATCGCCCACATAATCCTCGGGAACGGTAACTGCCAGTGCGCCCACAGGCTCCAGCAGAGTGGGCATTGCGTTAGGCATAGCTTCCTTAAAGGCCAGGATAGCAGCCAGCTTAAATGCCATTTCGTTGGAGTCAACGGGGTGGTAGGAGCCATCGTACAGAACGGCCTTCAGACCAACCATGGGATAACCGGCCAGGGGACCCTTCAGGACAGCTTCCTGAACGCCCTTTTCAACGGCGGGGTTAAAGTTCTTGGGGACTGCGCCGCCAACCACCTCAACATCAAAGATCAGTTCGTCCTGCTCATCCTGGGGAGAGAAACGAATCCAAACATCACCGAACTGGCCGGAACCGCCGGTCTGCTTCTTATGACGACCGTGGGCCTCAACGGTCTTCTTGATCTTCTCACGGAAAGCAACCTTTGCAGGGCTCAGCTCAGCATCCACACCGAAGCGGCTCTTCAGCTTGGCTACCAGCACATCCAGCTGCTGGTCACCGGCGCCGGACAGCACCATCTGACGGGTTTCTGCATTGTTAACCACAGTG
>JAZOWQ010000020.1:0-10171 GCA_045659325.1 Faecousia sp.
TTGCCGAACATCTGGTCTTTGACCATTGCCATACGTTTCATCACAGCCTTTCTTTCGGTTTGTGTACCGGAATGTTGTGTTAACTACATTTTGATACGCACGGAGCGGTTGTTAGTTTGTAACGAATTACACTTGACAGCCAAACCGGCTTATGTTACAATGTCCATGTTGGGAAGAATCGGAAAAATCCGTATACTCCCACAGTATGGAAATTCATTTTATCACAAATCATTTTCAATGTCAATAAAAATTTCCACGTTTTGCCTGAGATTTTTCTCAGGTATTTTTTATTGCAAAAATCCCCCTGCTCCAAAGAAGCAGGGGGGATATTATATTTATTATATTGTATCAAGAGTCTGCATCGTTTTGGGGTGTGGAATATTGCACTCTGAAATAGTAGTAATGCACTGTGTCTGCCGTGTCCCTTACATAAACGAGATAGGACCAAACAGGAATCTGCTTTGTCCCCCAGTAGGTGGATTTGTGCCACCAATCGGTAGCTATGGTTATTTTTCTGCCATCGCATTTCTCTTCGATATGCAAATCAATATAGCCTTTCATTTCCACATTGATATCACCGTCGTTTACTTTGGAAAGGCGGGAAACCGTAAACTCCGCTATATCAAAACCCGGTTCAAAGGACACCGCTGAAACATTGTCTGCTCCGTCAGAAACAATGGGCGTATAATTCTGCTGATACGCTTCAATGGTCTTTCGGAGATTTTCTTTCGAAAACTCCCCTGTCCAGCCATATAAAACATGAAGCTTTGGTTTGCTTTCTGTTGTTTCCGGAGGCTCTGTACTGTCCGGCGCAACACCTTTGCACCCTGTCAGCAGCAAAGCAATTACCAGTATCAATGCAAATATCCTGTATTTTGTCATAGCGCACTCTCCTTTCAGGGGAATATCGAGAAATGAACGCGAGATGCCTCTTTACAACGCCGAATAGCCGAAGCTGTTGACCAGGGCATCGATGGGCTGGCCTTCCTTGCAGTAGGGGCATTCCCGATAGTCGTAGCTGGCGTAGCCGGGCAGGTCATCCAGAGAATACACCGAAACCACCGGATGCCCGGCAATTTCTTTCACTGCGCTGTAAAGGGCGGCAACACCTGCCACTGAGCCGCCGTAGTAGTCGATCGCTTCAATGCTCCGCTTGGCGGTAAAGCCGGTGGGAATACTGGCCATCAGCACAAGGACATGCTTACCCTTAATCATTGCCTTAATATTGTCCCGGAAAATCATCTGGGAGTTGGCGTTATATTCCGGCTCTACCACATAGATGGTCTGGTGGCTGTTGATGCTCATAAACCCACCCTTGGTCAATTCGTTGGCAAGGCAGGTACCGATGACCGCTGTGCCGTCCAGACACAGAATGGTATCCACGATAGTAGAAGTATTAAAATGGTTCACAAGACCTTTTGCGACCGCCTTAGCCTCACTGAGTCTTGTTTTCTGGAAGGTGATATCAATATAATAGTTGATATGGCTGTGATTGGTGGCAAAGTGTCCCCGGGCATACCGCAGGGGTGCACCTTCCCGCCTTGCTGCAATTTGCATTAAATCAATCATTTTTCTTATCCTCCCTATGTTTTTTAGAAAAAGAAAATGCGTTTTTCTTGTCCGGCAGAAGCGTTCTTCGCCGGACAATGAAAAAACGCTTTTTTTCATTGTATCGCAGTTTTTATAAAATTACAAGAGCAAACCCTTTGCCCACATTGCCAAAATTTGGTTTTTATTTTTGGGCATTTTGCCTGCTTAACAGCATGGGCTCTTGTTTTTCGAACTGGCGGGCAATCACCCGGCACATCTTTTTTTCCGCAATCAGTTGATGCACCTGATCGAAGCTTGCCCACTGGACATCGTCCGTCTCCCCTGGGAGCAGAACGATTTCTGAAAGAGGAATTTTCCGCCGAATACAGTAGTAGTCATAGTGGAAGGTTTTATCTGTGCCAGTGTCCAGCAGTTCAAACTCCTCTGCATCGGCGCGGATACCGGTCTCCTCAAACAGCTCCCGAGCTATAGCCTGCCGGCTGGTCTCCCCCGCCTTCACAGCACCTCCGGAATTTTCCCAAGTACCGGGGAAAGATTTTTCCGGCGCTCTCCGGGTCAGCAGGAGATTGCCCTCTCCGTCATACACCCACACACAGACCACAAGGCCGTACTCTCCCGATTTCCAACGGGTTCCCCGTCGGTGGATGCGGCCTGTCAGCTGTCTGTCTTTATCGTAGATATCATTATACTCCAAGCATTACGCCTTCTCTCTGAATCTTCTTTTGTTATGATATCACGGACAGCCGGAAATAGCAACCTATTTCCCCAAAGTCAGATTTTGTGCCATATGCTCTTTTTCTGCATTTTTCGTCAAACATTACCAGTTCTCAAATGGCATTTTCTCTAAAATTGTAAATTATAACAGAAAAGCACCTGCGTTTTTAGAGAAATTTCCCCTTTCTTTATGGACAAAAATGTGGTATGTTATTTATGAAAACATAGAATGTGGGAAGTCTTGACTTTTTACATCCTAAACCAATATCTTTAAGGAGCTGTGAGTATGCATTTTCAGAAGAAGCGTTGCATCGCCATGCTGCTGGCCGGTGGACAAGGCAGTCGGTTGAAGGTCCTGACCGAAAAGACCGCAAAACCTGCCGTTCCCTTTGGCGGCAAGTATCGGATTATTGACTTTCCTTTGAGTAACTGTGTCAATTCCGGCATCGATACTGTGGGTATTTTGACCCAATATCAGCCCTTGGAACTGAATGAGTACATCGGCAACGGACAGCCTTGGGGCCTGAACAAAACCCACAGCTGCGCCCAGGTATTGCCCCCCTATGAGCGTCATGACAAAAAGAGCGGCTGGTACAAGGGTACTGCTAACGCCATTTACCAGAACATAGATTTTATTGAGCGTTTTCATCCGGATTATGTAGTGATCCTCTCCGGTGACCATATTTATAAGATGGATTACAATGCTATGGTGGAGTTCCACGAGAAGAGCGGCGCTTCCTGCACCATTGCCGTCCGGGATGTTCCTCTTAGCGAGGCCAGCCGGTTTGGTATCCTCAACACCAATCCCGACAACTCCATTTATGAATTCGAAGAGAAGCCTGCCAAACCCAAATCAACCAATGCCTCTATGGGTATTTATGTATTCAACTGGGACGTACTGCACAATGCGCTGGTAGCTGACGAAGCCGACCCCAATTCCTCCAACGATTTCGGCAAGAATATTATTCCCAATCTGCTGAAGGCAGGCCACAAGATGATGGCCTACAATTTCGACGGCTATTGGAAGGATGTAGGCACCATTGACTCCCTGTGGGAGGCCAATATGGAGCTGCTGGGCAAGGACCCCGAATTCAACATTCGGGGTGACGAGCGATTCAAAATCTATGCCCGGAATAACGCCCTTCCCTCCTCTTACATAGACCCTAAGGCAAAGATTTCCAATTCCTTTATTGCAGAAGGCTCCGAGGTTTACGGCACTGTCCGTCACAGCGTCATTTCCACCGGCTGTATTATCGGAGAAGGCGCTTTGGTGGAAGATTCTATGATTATGCCCGGCGTGGTGATTGAGTCCGGCGCTATTGTGCGTCACGCCATTTTAGGTGAGAATGCAAGGGTTTGTCAGAACGCTGTGGTTGGCGGTGTATTTAAGCCTGACGACAAGAAGCAAATCAGCGTCGCTGCAAAAGGCGCTGTAATTGAAGCAAATACCGTGCTGCTGCCCGGCGAAATGAAGTAAAGGAGGGATCTGCTATGAATGTAATGGGCATTATTTTCGCAAATGACGCCAACATGGGCGGTCTTAGCGACAAGCGTACTATGGGCAGTATCCCCTTCGGCGGTCGTTATCGGCAGATTGACTTCCACCTTTCCAATATGGCTGCTGCCGGTATCCGCCATGTGGGTATTATTTCCCGGCAAAACTATCAGAGCCTGGTTAACCACATCGGCTCCGGCGAAGAATGGGGCTTAGAGCTGGAAGAAGGCGGTATGGAATTTTTGACTCCCTACGCTATGAGTAACTACCATAGCTATCGGGGCAAGCTGGAAGTACTGTACTCCGCTATGAGCTTCCTGAACTACGGCTCTGACGATGAGTATGTAATCATGGCGGATTCCGCCATTCTGTGTAACATTGACCTGAACAGTGTGCTGAATTCCCATATCGCCAGCGGCAAGGATATCACCGTTGTCACCAAGGAAGGTATTGCCAACGGCAAAAAGCAGCTGGATCTGGCTATTAAACTCAGCAAAAACGGTGAGATTGCCGATTTGGCGGTGGACTATGTTGCGCCTGCTGATTACTTAGCTTCTATGGACTTGTTTGTCCTGTCCAAGGGATTGCTGAAGAACCTTGTCATCGAGTGCATCGCCCGGAATCTGTATCACATGGACCGGGATTTGGTCCTCGGTTCCTGGCAGGCGGGAAAGGTTTCTATCAATGTCTATCCGTTCCACGGTCTTGCTATGTTCAACGAGACTATCGAGGAATATTTCCGTAATTCCCTGTCTCTATTGGACGGGGATGTCCGCCACGATCTGTTCTATTACAATCACCCCGTCTACACCAAAGTCCGCGATCGGGTACCCAGCTATTACGGAGAAAACTCCAACATTGGCAACTGCATCGTAGCCGACGGCTGCATATTGGACGGTGATGTGAGCACCAGCGTATTGTTCCGGCAGGTTACCGTCAAAGAAGGCTGCAAAATCGACAGCTGTTTAATTATGAATGACACTGTGGTGGGAGAAAACTGCGAACTGAAATATGTGATCCTTGACAAGGATGTGGTGGTCCGCCCCAATACCAAACTGATTGGAACACCTGCCAACCCCATTATTATCAAACGAGGAGAAATCGTATGAGAATTGCCATTTTGGCATCAGAAGGCGCGCCTTATGTGAAGTCCGGCGGTCTGGGCGATGTGATGGAGGCGCTGCCCTCTGCATTGGCCCGGATTCCCGGCAATGAGGTCGTCCTTCTGCTTCCCTATTACAAAAAAATATTGGACAACTCCGCTTATGAAACCGAGCTTGTAACCAAACTACAGGTAGATTTGGGCTGGCGGCAGCAATACACCGGCATCCACCGGCTGAAAAATCGGGCTGACGGTGTACAAGTTTACTTTATTGATAATCTGTATTATTTTGGTGCCCGTCCCGGTGCGATCTACGGGGATTGGGATGACGGCGAGCGGTTTGCCTACTTCAGCAAGGCTTGTTTGGAAGCTCTGGCTGCTATTGACTTTATTCCCGATGTGATGCAGTGCAATGACTGGCAAACATCTCTTGTACCGGTTCTTTTGAAGGCACAGTTTGCCGCCCGTTTCCCCAATACCCGGGTAATGTTTACCATCCACAATGTGGAATATCAGGGCTGGGCGGATAGCTATTTCTTTGACGATGTACTGGGTCTGCCGGAAGCGTACCGGAAACGACTGGAAATGAGCGGCAGAGTCAACTGTATGAAGGCCGCAATCGAAACTGCCGATTTGGTGACCACCGTCTCGGAGACCTACGCCAAGGAACTGATGTATCCCTACTATGCTCACGGAATGGATTCGGTCCTTGCCGGCAACGCAGGCAAGCTCACCGGTATCACTAACGGCATTGATGTAAATACCTTCAACCCGGAAACTGACCCGGCTCTACCTGCCCATTACAATGCCGACACCTTTGAAACAGGCAAAGCGATTTGTAAGGAGGCGCTACAAAAAGAGGTTGGTTTACCGGTGCGCCCTGATGTGCCGCTGATGGTGATGGTCACACGGCTGGCCGGCCACAAGGGGTTGGATTTGCTGTGCCATATGGCTCGTACCCTCATACAGGAAGAGGATTGCCAACTGCTGATTTTAGGCACTGGCGAAAATCGCTTTGAGACCTTCTTCCTTGACCTGCAACAAGAATTCCCCCAGCAGGTTGCCGCCAAAATCACCTTTGATTTGGGCCTTGCCTCCCGCATTTACGCCGGCGGTGACATCTATCTGATGCCCTCCAAAAGTGAGCCTTGCGGCTTGAGTCAGATGAACGCTATGCGTTACGGCACGATCCCCGTTGTCCATGCCACCGGCGGACTAAAAGATACCGTTCCCCCTGTGGATTCCGACGGAAACGGCGGTCTGGGCTTTACTTTCCAGAGCTACAACGCCCACGACTTTGCCCATTGTATCAAGCGGTGTCTGCACCTGTATCAGCGAAACATCACCGGATTCCGCACCTTACAGAAAAAGTGTATGGCTCAGGATTTCAGCTGGGACAAGCCGGCAGGCCGGTATATGGAGCTGTTTTACCAAATGTTGGGATGACTTTTAGGCCGGGGCATTTCTGCCCCGGCTTTTTCTTGACCTTTTGGCAGTTTTGCCGTATTCTATAAGTAATTTTTGTAGCAGGAGCAACCCTATGCGGATTTTATTTGATTCTCAAAAAGCAATATTTAAAACCCCCTTCGGTACACTTTCCCAAGGGCAAAATTGTCAGCTGCACATTCATATCCCCACTTCCGTAGGTGCGGTAAAAACGGAATGCATTCTGACTATGGATGATGGCTCTGTCAGCTGTGTTGCTTCTATGGAAAAGGAATCCACAGAGGGTCATTATGATATTTTTTGCGGCAACTTTTCTCTGTCCGTGCCGGGTCTGTATTTTTACTATTTCCGCATCTATAAAGCTGACGGCTCTTTCCGTCTGTTCAAGCAGGGGCAGCACACCAATATGGAATCCGGCGACCTTTGGCAGGTGACCTGCACTCCGGCAGATTTTATCACCCCGGATTGGGCAAAGGGCGCCATCATCTATCAGGTTTTTCCCGACCGATTCTGCAAAGTCGGTAACCCCGATTTAACCGGCAAAACAGAACCGTATACCGTTCACAAGGATTGGAATGAGGAAGTCTGCTGGCAGCCGGATGAAAACGGAAATGTATTGAATAACGACTTTTTTGGCGGCAATTTCCGGGGAATTGCAGAAAAAATGGACTATATCGCCTCTTTAGGTACGACTATTCTTTACCTCAATCCCATCAGCAAAAGTTTCTCCAATCACCGCTATGACACCGGCGATTATAAAATCCCCGACCCCATGCTGGGCACTTTGGAAGATTTTACAGTGATGTGTGACGCTGCCCATAAACGGGGCATCAGGATAATTCTGGACGGGGTATATTCCCACACCGGCTCTCGCAGCACCTATTTTGAATCCGCCTGTGAATCTACCGATTCTCCCTATTTTTCCTGGTACACATTCTACCAATATCCCCACACTTACAATAGCTGGTGGGGCTTCGACACCTTGCCTACCGTGAACAAACTAGACCCGGCTTTTATGGACTATATTATTGATGGTGATGACTCTGTGGTTGCCCATTGGCTGAATCTGGGCGCTGACGGTTTTCGACTGGATGTGGTGGACGAGTTGCCGGACGAATTTGTCTTGCGGCTGAAAAAGCGAATTCGCAGCATAAAGCCCGACGCCCTTCTGTTGGGCGAGGTTTGGGAGGACGCGTCCAACAAGATTTCCTACAATATTCGTCGGCGGTACTTTGCAGACGGGGAACTGGATAGCTGCATGAACTACCCTTTCCGCACAGCAATTTTGGATTTTGCACGGGGTTCTGACGATGGTGTGAGGTTTCAGAACTCTGTAATGACCATCGCAGAAAATTACCCTCCCCAGGTCCTTGCCTGCAATATGAATCTGCTTTCCACCCACGATACACCCCGTATTCTTACCGCGCTGATAGACGATTTTGAGGGCAGCCGGGAGGAATATTCCCAACGAAGTCTCTCCCCCGCACAACGGGAACAGGCAAAAAAGCTGTTTATGCTATCCAGCTTTTTGCAATACACCCTGCCCGGCAGTCCCAGTATCTATTACGGTGACGAGGCAGGTATGGAGGGTCACAAAGACCCCTTTAACCGCCGTACCTATCCTTGGGGAACAGAAGACACAGAACTGCTAGCCTTCTTTAAGGGTTTGGGTAGACTTCGCAAAAACAGCGAAGCTTTGCGTTTGGGCGATATTCGTTTCTTCTATGCCGAGAACGGAAAATTAGGCTTTTCCCGAGCCTATCAGGGTAAAGAATTAAAGATTTATGCAAATCGCAGCGGCACACCTTGGGCCATCCCCCGAGGAAAGATCCTGTACGCCAACAATCTGACAGATCGCTTAGAGCCTATGGGCTACTGCATTATGGAGGAATGAAGATGGAGAAAGAATATTTTCTCACCGGCTATTGCCGCACCACCGACCAAAGCCGAACGGTGACCGTTGAAATAGAAGACAGCTCTCTCACAGAGGTGGATTGTTGCTTTGAAAGTTGTATCCACGCTCCCAATTGCACCATCGCCAAGGAAATTACCGCCTTGCTCACAGAAAAACAACCCAAGAGGTAGAGAAGATGAAATACATTACACAAGTTCTATATATTCTGCTGTTTTCTGTGTTGGGGGAGCTGTTACAGGCTGTCATTCCCCTGCCCATTCCCGCCGCTATTTACGGCATTGCGCTACTGCTGATTGCCCTGTCCACCGGACTTCTGAGAGAAGAAAAAATCGCCGAAACTTCCGATTTTTTAATCCGTTATATGCCCATCTTGTTTGTTGCCCCGGCAGCCAAGCTTCTGCAGTATTGGGATTTGATTTCTCCCCATATTGCCGCTATCTGCATCATTACCGCTGTATCTACTGTGGTGGTATTTGCTGTCAGCGGTCTGGTAACCAAATGGGTTATCGGCAGAAAGGAGCGCAGAAACAATGGCTGATTTCTTATGCTCCCTTCCCCTGTTCTGCCTGGCGCTGACCTTCGGCGCGTTTCAGGTTGGCTTGTTGTGTCAGAAAAAAACCAAATCCGCTCTTTGCAATCCCATATTGATCGGTGCGGCACTGGTAGTCGGTTTTCTCCTGCTTACTGGTATTGACCCGGAGGTGTATGCAGCAGGCAATGCAGGACTTTCCTGGTTGCTCACGCCGGCTACGGTATGTCTTGCCGTCCCCCTGTACCGACAGCTGAAAACCCTGAAAAAGAACCTGCCTGCCATACTGATTGGCGTGGTTTCCGGCTCGCTAACCAGTCTGACGGTCATCTTTCTTTTATGCGGATTGTTTGCGTTGGACAGACAGCTTTCTGTCTCCCTGCTACCCAAATCCATTACCGCTGCTATGGGTATTGTCTTATCGGAAAACTGTGGTGGCATCGTCTCGCTGACCTCCGTGATTATTCTGATTACCGGAATTCTGGGCAATGCCACAGGGTCTTCCCTGTGTAAGCTGCTGCGGCTGACCGATCCTGTCAGCCAGGGAGTTGCCTTTGGTACTGCCTCCCATATCGTCGGCACCTCCCGCGCCACAGAAATGAATCCCCTTGCCGGGGCAGTGGGCGGTTTATCGCTGGTGATTGCCGGTATTTTTACTGCATTGATTTTTCCGCTTATCTGTTCCCTTCTGTAATTTTTCCGCCGCTGTGAAGAAAAGCATTTCACAGCGGCGGATACTTTTATTTAAAATTGCTATATCCCCTCCCGGGGGATAGAATTTTCAGTCGATTTATAGGCAAATTGTCATTGACTTTTGGGGGTAAAGAGAGTAGAATAATACTGATATACTATGTGCCGAAAAATCAGCACAAGAATCTTGTATATAGGAGGAAATCACATTGAAGGATTGGGCATTCTTAACGACTGTCGAAGAGATGGAAGCCGCCACCAACGAATTGCTGGAAACTGCAAACAAGGTTGGCGCTGACACCTGGCAGAAGCGAGTCAAGGATCAGACTCCCCACTGCGGATTCGGTGAGGCCGGTACCTGCTGCCGTATCTGTGCCATGGGTCCCTGCCGTATCGCCCCCAAGAGCCCCAGAGGTATCTGTGGCTGCGATGTGCACGGTATCGTTGCACGTAACTATCTGATTTTCACCGCCGGCGGTGCTGCTACGCACTCCGACCATGGCCGTGAAATCATGCATACCCTGCACCAGACCAAGGAAGGCGGTAACTACCAGGTCAAGGATCCTGAGAAGCTGATCCGCATCGCCAAGGAGTGGGGCGTAGAGACCGAAGGTAAGGATATTTATGCACTGGCACACGAGATGGCTGAGATCGGTCTGCTGGAATACGGCAAGCCTTTCGGCTATCAGAAGTTTACTGAGCGTGCTCCCGAGCACACCCAAAAGCTGT
>JAZOWQ010000021.1:0-5022 GCA_045659325.1 Faecousia sp.
TTTGATGCAACGATTCGACGTGACGGCTTCCGCTATGACCTGCACTTTGAAAAGGGCAGAAACAAGGGCGGCCTGAAGAAGGAACCTACTGTCCGTGATCGTAAGCCCGGTTCTGTGTTCCATTGGCGGCCCGATCGGCATGTGTTTACTGACATTAACATTCCTGTGGAATATTATCGGGATGTGCTTCGCCGGCAAGCGGTTGTAAATAAGGGGATTACCTTCAAATTCCGCAATCAGGTAGGCAAAAAGTTTGAAGAGGAAGAATTCTGCTATTCTGACGGTATTAAGCAGTATATCGAAGAATTGGTAGGGGACAACGCCTTTACTATGCCTGTGTTCTGGGAGACGGAACGACGGGGCCGGGATGCAGAAAACCGCCCTGAAATGAAGTTGAAAATCACCGCCTCCTTTTGCTTTTCTAAGCAGGTAAACCATACAGAGTATTACCATAACTCCTCTTGGTTGGAGTACGGCGGCAGCCCTGATAAAGCTGTCCGTTCCGGCTTTGTAACAGCTTTTGATAAGTACCTGCGGGAAAGCAATAAGTATACCAAGAACGAGAGTAAAATTATCTTCCAGGATGTTCAGGACAGCCTTGTGATTGTCACGAATTGCTTCTCTACCATCGGCTGTTTTGAAAACCAGACCAAGAAGTCTGTTAACTCCAAGTTCACGCAGGAAGCAATGACAGCCTTTTTTAAGGACCAATTACAGGTTTGGTTTTTGGAAAATAAGCAGGAGGCTGACAGGGCAGCTGATCAGATTCTGCTGAATAAACGGGCAAGAGAATCCGCGGAAAAGACAAGAGCCAGCGTCAAAAAGAATTTGTCTACGAAACTGGATATTGCTAACCGTGTACAGAAGTTTGTAGATTGCCGCAGTAAGGATACTGAGATTCGGGAACTGTATATCGTGGAGGGCGATTCTGCATTGGGTAGCGTCAAGCTTTCTAGGGATGCGGAATTCCAGGGCATTATGCCTGTGCGCGGTAAGATTTTGAACTGCCTGAAGGCGGACTATAACCGTATTTTTGCATCTCCCATTATTACTGACCTGATTAAGGTGCTTGGTTGCGGCGTAGAGGTTGAGGGCAAAAAATCCAAAGAACTCAGCTCTTTCGATATTTCCCAGCTTCGCTGGAACAAGGTCGTGATCTGTACCGATGCGGATGTGGACGGTTTTCAAATTCGCACCTTGATTCTGACGATGCTTTACCGCCTCTGTCCCAAGCTGATTCGGGACGGCTATGTTTATATTGCAGAATCGCCCTTGTTCGAGATTACCTGCAAAGATAAAACCTGGTTTGCTTATAACGAGCAGGAAAAGGTGAAGATTCTCAAAGAGCTGGAAGGAAAGAAAGTCACTATGCAGCGCTCCAAGGGTCTTGGTGAAAACGACCCAGAGATGATGTGGATGACCACAATGAATCCGGAAACACGACGCTTGATTAAGGTGATGCCGGAGGATGCTGAGCGTACATCTCATTATTTTGATGTACTGCTGGGTGATGCATTGAACGAACGAAAGAATTTTATTGCGGAAAATGGCTCCAAGTATTTGGATATGGCCGATATTTCCTAAGAGGTATTCCAAATGGCACGAAAGAAAAAAGAACCGGAACAGAATAAGAAAAAGATTAATACCGATGGTATTGTGGGTCTTGTAGGCTCTACCACTGAGCAGGCAATTTCTGAAACCTTGGAAATCAACTATATGCCTTACGCCATGTCGGTCATTGTCTCCCGTGCAATTCCGGAAATTGATGGCTTTAAGCCTTCTCACAGAAAGCTTCTGTATACAATGTATAAGATGGGCTTGCTCACCGGGGGACGCACCAAGTCTGCCAATATTGTGGGTCAGACTATGCGTCTGAATCCTCACGGCGATGCGGCTATTTATGAAACTATGGTCCGTCTTGCAAAGGGCAACGAAACCCTTCTGCATCCCTTTGTGGACTCCAAGGGTAACTTTGGTAAGGTGTATTCTCGGGATACCGCTTATGCTGCATCCCGATACACAGAGGCCAAACTGGACAAGTTTTGTGAAGAGCTTTTCCGGGATATTGATTCCGATACCGTAGATATGGTGGATAACTATGATGCCACCATGAAAGAACCCAGTCTGCTGCCTACTACATTCCCGAATGTGCTGGTCTCCGCAAATCAGGGCATTGCGGTAGGTATGGCAAGCAATATCTGCTCCTTTAACCTGAAAGAGGTTTGCGATACCACAATTGCTCTGATGAACAATCCTGACCACGATATTCTGGAAACCCTGCCCGGTCCGGATTTTTCCACCGGCGGTGAACTTCTGTTTGATGAAGCAACAACCCGGGAGATTTATTCTACCGGTCGTGGCAGCTTTAAGCTGCGGGCAAAGTGGAACTATGTGAAGTCCGGTAATCTAATCGAAATCACAGAGATTCCTTATTCCACCACCTGTGAAGTGATCATCGACAAGATTGTGGAACTGAATAAGGCTGGTAAGATCAAGGAAATTGTTGATATCCGCGACGAAACCGACCTGCACGGCTTAAAGCTCACCATCGATTTAAAGCGTGGTGTTGAGCCGGAAAAGCTGATGCAGAAGCTGTTCCGTATGACGCCGTTGCAGGATAGCTTTGCTTGCAATTTTAATGTTTTGATTGCCGGTATGCCCCGGGTTATGGGTATTGGCGAAATTTTAGAGGAATGGACTGCGTGGCGTACAGAATGCGTGATGCGCCGTCTGTATTTCCAGATTCAAAAGAAGGAAGACAGACTCCATCTGCTGAAGGGTCTGGAGCGAATCCTGTTGGATATTGACAAGGCTATTCGTATTATTCGGGAAACCGAACTTGAAAATGAAGTTGTTCCCAATTTGATGATTGGCTTCGGTATTGACGAGATTCAGGCTAATTATGTAGCGGAAATCAAACTGCGCAATATTAACAAGGAGTATATCCTGAAGCAGACCAAGGCTATCGACGAGCTGGAAAAGGAAATTGCCGACTTGCGGGATACCTTGGGCAGCAGCCGAAAGCTGAAGAATGTGATTATCAAGGAACTTCAGCAGGTGTCTGATAAGTTTGGTCAGTCCAGAAAGACCGAAATCATCTACGAGGCGCAGGATGTTCAGATTGACGAGGAAGAAGAACAAGTTCCCGATTACCCCGTAACCCTGTTTGTTTCCAAGGAAGGTTATCTGAAAAAGATTACTGCTCAGTCCTTGCGGATGTCCGGTGAGCAGAAATTCAAGGAGGGGGATAGTTTGTCCTTCTGCGTGGAAACCTCTAATCGGGCGGAGCTTCTGGTGTTTACCAGTATGTATCAGTGCTATAAGACTCGCCTGTCTGATTTTGAGGATGGTAAGGCATCCCTGTTGGGTGATTATCTGCCCCAAAAGTTGGGTATGGATGCAGGCGAAACAGTCCTTCAGGTGGTGCTTCCTGGAGATTATAAGGGCTTTGTGGTATTCTTTTTTGAAAACGGTAAGGCTGCCAAAGTGCCTCTGTCTGCTTATGAGACAAAGACAAACCGTCGTCGCCTGATTGCTGCGTTCTCTGACAAGAGTCCTTTGGTTGCAGCAATTGTGTTGAATGAAGATAAACAGGTGGTTGTCTATTCCAGTGACGGACGTGCTGCAATTATTTCCACAGCGCAGCTATTGCCCAAGACCACTAAGAATACCCAGGGTGTTGCAGTAATGAGCTTGAAAAAGAAAGCGCAGGTCAATGGTGTTGTTTCTTTGGAGGAAAGTGGAATTGTTAATGCAAGCCGTTATCGGAATAAAACCATTCCCACAGCTGGCGCTCTGCTGAAGGAAGAAGATTCCCCGGAAAAGCAAATCAGTTTTGATATGTAGGTGGTTTAAATGAAAAAGCTTTTGCGTCCTGCATTGGAATTGTTTGAACTGGTGGCAGGCTGCGCGATTCTGGCATTGGGTTTTAACATTTTTCTTGCGCCTAATGATATAAATGCAGGCGGTCTTACCGGCTTGGCTATGGCGTTGCACCATGTGCTTGGATTTGGCAGTATCGGCTTGTTTATCATTCTTATGAATCTTCCTCTGTTCATTATCAGTGGCTATAAAATAGGCAAGAAGTTCTTTCTTGGTTCGCTGATTGGTATGGGCCTGAGTTCCTTGTTTATTGACCTGTTTGCATTTATCCCAGCTCCGGAGACAGAGCCGTTAATCGCCGCTCTTTACGGCGGTGTGGTCTGCGGTTTGGGTTTGGGTTTGGCATTTTTGTCAGGTTCATCTACTGGCGGCTCTGATATTGCCGTTCGTCTTCTGAAACAGCGATACCAAAATGTTCCCATTGGAACAATTAGTATTTGTTTTGATTCCTGTGTTATTATTATTGCGGCAGTGGTTTTTGGTAAATTCTCCGTGGCGCTGTACAGTGGCGTTGCAATCTTTGTTTCGGGTTTGGTTGTGGATGCAGTGGTATACCATTTTGACTATTCCAAGGTAGCGCTGATCATCACCAAAAAGCACGAGCAGGTTGTTATGGAAATTGACCGTCAGTTAGATCGGGGCGCAACATATTTGCGAGGGGAAGGTTCCTATACCCGAGAGGAAATGTTAGTTGTTCTTACTGCAGTGAAGCGCCACCAGGTTTCAGACCTGAAGCGATTGGTGATGGAAGTAGATCCTTCTGCATTTGTGATTATGCAAGATGCCCACCAGGTTCTTGGCGATGGATTCTCCCGTTATTCCAAGGATTCTCTATGATTTAAAAAAATATTTGCAAGAGGAAGCATAAATTTTCAAAAAGGTATTGACTTCTATTGGAAATCTGCTATAATACCTCTTGTTCCGCGGGTGTAGCTCATCTGGTAGAGCGCCACCTTGCCAAGGTGGAGGTAGCGAGTTCGAGCCTCGTCACCCGCTCCAAAAAGTAAGGCACGTCACCACGCGTTCCTTATTTCATATGGTACCGTAGCCAAGTGGTAAGGCACGAGTCTGCAAAACTCTGATCCGCCAGTTCAAATCTGGCCGGTACCTCCAAAACAAAACCCCATCCATCCGGATGGG
>JAZOWQ010000022.1:0-2631 GCA_045659325.1 Faecousia sp.
GGCTGTTTCTATGTGCCGATCTCCGTGTATACAACACACAATGGCGGCCGAGTTGCCACTATTTCCGGCCTACGCAACATAAAAAGCGGTACTTCAAAAGAAGTACCGCTTTTTTTATTCTTCTTCCGGCAGTTTTACCAGACCTGCCACATCGGATACCGGCAGGGAGAATGCAATTCCCTGTGCCTTCTGCCCCATGCCCATACGGCTATACATGGCATTGAGAACTTTGTCGCGAATTTCCTTCTCTACGACCATCATCAGAATTTCCTTCTCTGCGTGGATGGTAATGCCAAAGAAGGTTGCTTCCTCCTCCCGGGCTACACCACGGGCATTGAGAATCGTTCCGCCGCGAACACCCTGTTCCCGGGCCACGTCCATGGCCTCCTCTGCAAATCCGGAATTTACAATTACAAAAATCACTTCATAATTTTCTGTTTTCATACAAAGCCCTCCTTTTACCGGTTATTACTCAAAAACCGATAGATGTTCACACCAATCACACTGGAAAAAGGAATCGCAAAACAGATACCTTTTCCGTTTCGGATTGTGGAAAATTTGTCTTCCAGGCATTTCATAATAGGATCTACCATATCCTCGCGGACGGTGCTGATAATCACTGCCTTTTGGATATTCAAGCCCAGCATATCCACCAGTTCCGAGGTAGCAGTTCCCTTGCCGCCGGTGACCAATTGGAAATTTACCTCAAATTGGCTGAGTACATCCAGATAAAACTCTGCCTTTGGTCGGTCCACTACGGTAAATAACAGCTTCAGCTTTTGAATGGCTGATTCATTGACAGCATTTGCCATATCTGTACCTCCCTACATAAAATTGATGATCTGCTGGTCGTCTGCATCCAGAATCCGCTTCATAGCGCGCTTATGCTGAATATGGTTGTGAACCACTGCACGGAATCCCAGCAACTGAATGGTAATCAGCGGAGCCATAGCAACTAGTGCCACAACACCGAAAGCATCCCGTAAGACTGCCGCTTCACCCTGAATGCCCATACACACACCAATGGCAAAAGGCAGAATGAAGCCGGAGGTCATAGGACCGCTGGCTACACCGCCGGAGTCAAAGGCAATCGCGGTATACACCGGGGGCACAAACAAAGACAGCGCCAAGGAGATAAAGTAGCCGGGGACGATGTAATAGGCCAAGGAAAAGTCATAGACAATCCGCACCATAGACAGGGCAATCGCACCGCCCACACCGATGCACAGGCCAATCAGCATAGATCGTCTGGTGATATAGCCGCCGGTAACCTCCTCTACCTGACTATTCAGCACATGGATAGCAGGCTCGGCAAGGACAACCAACACGCCCATTACAAGACCCAAGCCGATCACCAGATAGGGATTCATATCTCCCAACGCAACACCCAGCTTATAGCCGATGGGCATAAAGCCTACATTCACACCGGCCAGGAACATTACCAGACCCACGTAGGTCAAAATAACACCCATACCGATTCGCAGCAGATGCCGCTTAGGAAGCTTCAGGAACAGGAACTGGCAAGCAAGGAAGAACACAACGATCATACCTAATGCCAAGCCTACTTCCTTGCAGGTATGCAGTGCCGTGTGCAGGAACGAGGCGGCAATATCATTGCTTACGCTAAAATCCGGCACTTGATAGGAAAGCTCCGATGTAGAAAACACGCCCAGCAGCAACACTGCAAGAATCGGTCCAACAGAACACAGTGCCACCATGCCGAAGCTGTTTTCCTGCGAACGGCGATCGCCCAAAACCTTAGATATACCAACGCAAAGAGCCATAATAAAGGGCACGGTGATGGGGCCGGTGGTTACACCGCCGGAATCGAATGCCATCGGCATCAATGCCAGATTACCGTTGACAGCAAGGAGCAGCGCCAAGGCAAACAGGAGCATATAAAACAGCATCAGAATCATAGCCAGCCGGCGCTGAAAAACAATCCGGAGGATTGCCACAATCAGAAACAGGCCCACACCGATTCCCACGGTAAAAATCAGCACAGTGCCGTTGAGCACCGAACTGACCTGCTTTGCCAGGACCTGCAAGTCCGGCTCAGCCACAGTAATCAGAAGACCCATAACAAAGCACACGATCAAAAGCAGCTTCAGATTCCGCTGTCTGGAAAGACCGGAACCCACATGGGTACCCATAGGGGTCATAGCAAGGTCTGCGCCCATATTAAAAAGGCCGATTCCCAATATCAGCAATACCGCGCCGATCGTAAAGGAAATCAGCTCCGCTGAGGAAAAGTTAAACCAAGGAAGCAGAGAAACCAAATATACAATCAGCGTGATAGGCAGTGCAGAAATCAGCGCCTCCCATATTTTAGAACGGAGTTCTCTCACAAGGTATCACACTCCTTAAAATCCATTTGGTTTAGTATATCATAAAACAAATCCTTCGTAAAGAAAAAAATCCCCCGATCCGAAGACCGGGGGATCTATTCATCTAAGAATCAAGAATTACTCGTAGATCTCGGTAACAACACCGGAACCAACGGTACGGCCGCCTTCGCGGATAGCGAAACGCAGACCCTTCTCGATAGCGATGGGGGTGATCAGCTCAACGTTCATAACAACGTTATCGCCGGGCATGCACATCTCAACGCCCTCGGGCAGGTTGATGATG
>JAZOWQ010000023.1:0-1767 GCA_045659325.1 Faecousia sp.
TTGGAGTTCCCCCTCGCGACATTGAACGAAGTATGTTATAATGTTCATGGGCGTGGCAAAATGCCCTTGAGGAGTAGACGGCTCCCTGGTCGGTGTGGAAGACTACCTGGGACCTCTGCTCCTCTTTTTTGCCTGCCAAGCGGTTGAGCTTGTCCAAGCAATGGTAGTAAGGCTTATTATCTCCGGCAACGGCCGAAACACTGTGCGCAATAATCTCATTATTGAAGGTATCTACCAATAGTGTCCATTCCCATTGCTTGCCGTTGTTTTTAAGTATCGTCATATCTGACACCACTATTTGAAGGGGTGCTTTTGCGTTCCAACGGCCTTTTACAAGATTCTCATACTTAATACTTTCTTCTCCTGGCGGACGATATTTACATTTCCTTGCTTTTGAGCGAATACCAGCAGCTTTACAGCATTTGTGGGCTAAATTGTCAGAGAATACCCATCCTGTATTATGAAAGATATTTCTTGCAAGCCGATGATAGCCAAGGGACGGATGTAACTTATGTTCTTCTTGGAGCAATTGCGTCAGAAGAATCCGATCTTGCTCGTAACGGTTAAGTTTTCCTTGTCTTGCTTTCCATTTGTAATACCCGGAACGGTTGATCCCCATGACCTTACACAGAAAATCCACCGGATATTTTACTTTGAGTTCTTCGAGAACTTCGTAGTCTTTCCGCTGCCAGAAACGTACTCCTTGTTTGCACCAACTCCTTCCACCCAATATCCTTTTTTTAACCGAGCAATTTCTACTTCTTGTTTAGCTACCAGTAGGCGCAGACGCTCTACCTCTGACAGTGACTTGCTGCGGTGAAGCGCTGCGTAAGGATTGCCGTTGCGAGGTTCAAGAGCGTCTTCTCCGTCCTGCAAGTACCGTTTGACCCAGCTGGATACCAAAGAACAACCAATTCCATATTCCTTCTCTATCTGCCGGACTGAAATATGATTTTCCAGATGAAGTCGGACATACTTCATCTTTTCTTCTTTGCTGAATTTTCTGTGGGGTGTTCCTTTCTTGCCCATTATTTCACTTCCTTTCCAAATTCATTATACTACGAAAAAAGTAGACACCCACACTTTTGTGAGTGTCTACTTTCATTTTACAGGTGCAGGTGCATTACGCACCGGGCTGTTCTTTTATTTAGCAGAGTTTTGCGCCGGCGGGAATGGAATCGTCAATCATCACCAGATTGAGCTTTTCCTCACCCTTTTCTGTGTGAACAGCGCTCAGAAGCATACCGCAGGACTCTCTGCCCATCATCTTCCGGGGCGGCAGATTGGTGATAGCCACCAAGGTCTTGCCGATCAACTCCTCAGGCTTGTAGAACTTAGCGATGCCGGAGAGGATCTGACGATCGGTGCCGGTACCATCATCCAAGGTAAACTGCAAAAGCTTGTCAGATTTCTTCACAGGCTGGCAATCCTTGACCTTCACAGCACGGAAATCAGACTTGCAGAAGGTGTCAAAGTCCACGGTTTCCTCTGCGTAGGGCTCAATTTCCAGAGCAGGCAGTGCTGCCTTTGCCTTTTCTGCATTGAAAGCGTCGATCTCAGCCAGCTTCTGTGCCATATCCAGACGGGCAAACAGGATCTCGCCGGGGCCGACCTTGCTGCCGGGAACCAGAGCGCCGAAGGAAGTCAGGCTCTCCAGACCGCCGTTCTCCATGTTCAGCTGGTTAAGGATCCGGTCGGAGGTATCAGGCAGGAAGGGCTTCAGGGCGATGGCCGCAAAGCGGATGGCCTCCAGCAGGTTGTACAGAA
>JAZOWQ010000024.1:0-6653 GCA_045659325.1 Faecousia sp.
CAATGTGCCGGGTGTTTTGGTGTTTATGGATCATCATGTGGGTATCTATGTGGGAAATGGCGAGGTTGTAGAAGCAAGAAGCCGGCGCTACGGTGTTTACAAGACGAAGCTTGTAGAGCGCCCATGGAAGAACTGGGGCTACTGCCCTTATATCTCCTATGAGACATCTGTGCAGGAAAAGCAGAAAACGGTCACACTTGAAATGCCGGTGCTAAAAAGAGGTGCAAAGGGAGAGCCTGTTCGCGCAATGCAGCATTTATTGATGGGTAACGGCTATGATATGGAAGGCTACGGTGCAGATGCATCCTTTGGCGGTGCAACAGAGCGGGCGCTGAAAGCCTATCAGACAGCAAATGGCTTAGAGTCAGATGGCTCCTGTGGGCCGAAAACCTGGACAAAACTGTTGGGCTTGAACTAAGGAGGATCGCCATGGATCTGGAACATGAGCGTCGATTGACCCAAGTGGAGCAGCGGGCTAAGCCTAACACCCCCCGGCTGGAAAAACTGGAGGAATCCACAGAGGCCATCAATCGGCTGGCTACATCCATGGAAGTGATGGTGAGCAAACAGGAGCAGGTGGCGGAAACGGTGGAGAAACTGGATGGAAAGGTTACTGCCTTGGAAGAAAAGCCGGTCAAGCGAGTTGATGGTCTGGTGGATAAGGTTATCTGGGCTATTTGCGCTGCTGTGCTCACATTTTTGTTGGCCCGAATAGGACTGTAAGGAGGAGTTATGGATTACTCGGCAATCATTCAATATGGATCGTGCATCCTGTTCACAATGGCCTGCTTGGTTTTTGGCGTGAACATCATTGTGGAAGTGGTGAAAAAACTCTTCCCCAAAGTACCCACCACTTTGTTGGCAACGATTCTTTCGATAGTGGTCACAATGGTCACGTTTTTCGCGTGGGCGGCTATCACAGAATTGACGATTCTGTGGTATTATGTGGTGGCGGCTTTTGTATTGGGGCTGTTCGTTGCCTATGCGGCAATGTTCGGCTTTGATAAATTCAAACAGGCGCTTGAAAGACTCAAAGAATACAGCAAATAGGAAAATCCCTCTTCGCAAATGCGGAGAGGGATTTTTTGGTATACGGCTTGCAACTGTCTGTGGTGTGTGATATAATGGCCGAAAATGTAGAAAAGGAAGGGATCCTTATGATACGCAAATCGGAGAGAGTCCGCAAGATCCACTCGGATATTCGTGGCCCGCTTTATGAAGAGGCATTGCGGATGCAAGCAGCGGGCACAAAGGTGTTGAAACTGAACACCGGAAACCCGGCCAGCTTCGGCTTTACCTTGCCGGACAGTGTCCGCAAAGCTGTTAGCGAACATCTGGATGAGGCAGTGCCTTACTGCGATGTTAAAGGTATGCCTGCGGCTCGTGAGACGATTTTGCGGTATCATCAAAGCAAAGGTCTGCAAGGCATCACCATGGACGATATTTTTATCGGCAACGGCGTTAGCGAAATGGCCTCCATGCTGATGACTGCACTGATGGGCAGTGGAGATGAAATTCTCATGCCTGCACCCTGCTATTCCCTGTGGAGCAACAATGCCTATACCTGTGGTTCTGTGCCTGTGTTTTACCGTTGTGACCCCAACAACGGATGGAATCCCGACCTGAAGGACTTGGAGTCCAAGATCAATGTGGCCACCAAGGCAATTTTGGTTATCAATCCCAACAATCCTACGGGTGCAGTTTACAGCAAGGAGACTCTGCTGAAGATTGCGGATTTGGCCCGGAAGCATAATTTGGTGCTGCTGTCAGATGAGATTTATGATCGCCTGGTTATGGATGATTTGCCTTATTACTCTTTGGCGGCACTGGCTCCCGATGTGCCCTGTGTGACCTTCAACGGTCTTTCGAAATCTCACATTATTTGCGGCTTCCGCTGTGGTTGGATGGTATTCTCCGGCGGCCATGCGCTGGATGAGGTCAAGGGTGCGGTGATGCAGCTGGCGGCTATGCGGCTCTGTGGCAATGCGGTGACCCAGCTGGCAGTTCCTGCAGCGTTGGCGGATGAGGAAAGCACCAAGGCCATGCTGGTCCCCGGTGGTAGATTGTATGAACAGAGAAAGGCCACTATTGAAGTACTGGAGAAGGTTGATGGTGTGTCTCTTGTGCCCAACCGGGCTGCATTCTATCTGTTCCCAGCACTGGAAAAGGAAAAGTTTGATTTTGAGGATGCTCAGGATTTTGCAATGCGCTTGCTGCATGAAAAACGTATTCTGGTAATCCCCGGCCGAGGCTTTGACTGGCATGAGGATTTGCGGTTCCGAATTGTCATGCTTCCGGAGCCGGATGTGATGCGTCACGCCATGGAAGAGTTGGCAGACTTCCTTGAACAGCACAGAAAATAGAAAGAGAAAATCCGGATGTGTGATATACACGTCCGGATTTTTTAAAACTAATTATTTTATGGAAAAAGGGGTGATATTTCCTGGTGAACCCTTGATTTTTATTTTTTAATCATGTATACTGTATTTTGTTATAATGTGCCAAAGTGCGCTCTTTTTTATTACCATTTACTGGGGAAAACGGCAAATATATGATACTGGAGAAGACTACATGAAGAATTCGAAACATGATATTGGCTGCAGGCTGGCAAAGTTTCTTGTAATCATCCTGGCAACGATTCCTTTTGCGGCTTGCTGGTATCTCTTTTTTGCGGACAATATTCCTATGCCCTATTTTAACCGGGGCAACGTGGTGATGATAGCCATTTTTGTGACATTGTATGTGTCCTTTGCCAGAATTTATGATGCCTTTTGGATTTCCATAAACAAGGCTTCGGAATTGGCATACAGTCAGATTCTGTCGGTGCTGATTGCCGACGGTATCATGTACATAATCATCTGGCTTGTAAATCACTATATACCCAACATTCTTCCCTGTTTGGTCACCTTGGCGGTGCAGTCAGTGTTGGTAACCCTGTGGTCTTTCTGTGTACAGAAATGGTATTTCAGATCTTTTCCGCCGGTGAAAACAGCAGTGATCTACAATAGACGCAGTGATGTACCCACGCTGTTTGAAAAATACGGAATGAACAAGAAGTTTGACGTTCAACTGATTTTGAATCCGAAAACCTGTGTAGAGGACTTGAGCCAGCTGGATTCTTTCCAAACGGTGTTCATTTGTGATGTACAGAGCCATGATCGCAATGTCATATTAAAATATTGCATCGCAAATGATATTGGCGTTTATGTATTGCCCAGAATTGGCGATATCATTATGAGCGGCGCACACAAAATGCATATGTTCCATTTGCCGATGTTGCAGGTGACCCGCCGAAACCTTCGGCCGGAGCACGCCTTCTTTAAGAGACTGATCGATATTGTATTCAGTGCAGTGGGCCTGTTGATCCTCAGTCCTGTGATGCTGGTCACAGCTATTGCAATCAAGGTGACGGATGGTGGCCCAGTCTTCTACAAACAGGTAAGACTTACAAAAAATGGAAAGCTTTTTAAGGTGTTAAAATTCCGGTCTATGCGGGTGGATGCAGAAAAGGATGGAAAAGCCCGTCTATCTACCGGTGAAAAGGATGATCGCATTACGCCGGTGGGTAGAGTGATCCGCAAGGTGCGTATTGATGAACTGCCGCAACTGCTGAATATTTTGTCCGGAAGTATGAGCTTGGTTGGTCCTCGTCCAGAGCGTCCGGAGATTGCAGAGTTGTATGAACAGGTTCTTCCGGAATTCCGCCTGCGGTTACAGGCAAAGGCAGGTTTAACGGGCTATGCACAGGTCTACGGTAAGTACAACACTACCCCCTATGATAAATTGCAGATGGACCTGATGTATATTGCTACTTCTGGTTTTTTGGAGGATCTGCGGATCATTATGGCAACCATTAAGATTCTTTTCGTTCCAGAAAGTACTGATGGTGTCACTGAAGGGCAAATAACGGCGATAGAGGTACGGTCTGAAGAAGAGAACGAAGAATTGGTAGGCGTAGGAAAGTAATCATATTGTAGTGTTATTTAAGAAGAAAAGGGGTGTGCCGTGAAAATTCTATTGATACCAACATATTCGGAAACGGTGCTAACTTTCAGACGGGGCTTGATAGAGGCACTGCAAAACAGAGGGCATGATGTGATTGTGGTTGCCCATGATGATGAACGCAAGCAAGAAATCCTTAATCTGGGTGTCACTTTTTATTGCGTACGACAGAACAACCGCAGCATGAATCCCTTTTCTCTTTTGCAATATTGCTTCGAAATTTGCAAATTGATTAGGAAGGAAAGCCCGGATGCAGTCTTTACATTCCAACTCAAGCCAAACACCTTTGGCGTCTTTGCTGCTAAAGCAGCTGGAGCGAATCGAATATATGCCATGGTAGAAGGTGTTGGAGATGTGTTTATTAAGAATTCACTGAAGTGGAAAGTAATTCGCATGCTGGTGTGTTTTCTGTATAAAATTGCACTTTCCTTTTCAGACAAAGTTTTCTTTCTTAATAGAGATGACAGAGAGGATTTTGTGTCTAGAAAACTGGTAAATGAACGGCAGTCACAGATAATATCCGGAGTAGGTGTAGATTTAGATCGATTCTCCGAAAAACAACTTAAAAATTATGACAGTTTCCTGATGGTTGCCAGAATGATACGTTCAAAAGGCATCTTGGAATATTGTCAATGTGCCCGATTGGTAAAACAGAAGTATCCAAATGCGCAGTTTAATTATCTGGGTCATGAAAGCGAAATTAGGGTGACGGATATTCAGGATTATATCGACGATGGCAGCTTGAACTATTTGGGTGTGGTACAGGATGTTCGTCCCTTTCTTGAGAATTGCACATGTTTATTGCTTCCCAGTTACAGAGAGGGCATGCCTATGTCTGTAATGGAAGCTGAAGCAACAGGACGATGCATTATTACAAGCAACAGTATCGGCTGCAAGGATACAGTTACTGACGGATACAATGGCTTCATTGTCCCCAAGGAGGACTATATAGTCATGGCAGAAAAATGTATCTATATGATTGAGCATCCGGCCGAAGCAGAGCGAATGGGTAAAAATAGCCGCAGCTTAGCAGAGGAACGGTTTGATCAAAGAAGAATCAATGCACAATTGGTAGAATTTTTAGAAGGTGTATATTGCTGAAATGAAGGTATTGCATTTGCTTAGCAGCAATAAGTTTTCAGGTGCGGAAAATGTAGCGTGCCAGATTATTTCTATGATGGGCCACTGCCCAGAATGTGAAATGATTTATTGTAGCCCAGATGGAGAAATTCGCGGGGCGTTGGAAGAACGCGATATTCCTTTTGTGGCTATCGGTAAAATGAGCGTTTCAGAAATCAAAAGAATTCTGCAAGAGCAAAAGCCCGATGTGCTCCATGCTCATGATATGGGAGCAAGTTTTTTTGCGGCGCTTGCTTGTAAAACCACTCCTCTCATCAGCCATATTCATAACAATGGTTTTGATTCTCGCAGACTCACGCTCAAAGCAATTTTGTATCGGTTAGCAGCAATAAGAGCCGAACATATCTTCTGGGTATCCAAGGCCGCCAAGGATGGCTATATTTTTAAAAAAGGGTTGCAAAAAAAGAGCAGTGTTCTGTATAACGTGATAGATATTCATGCGTTACATCAGAAGGCAGCGGAAGCGGAGTGCCAGAGCGCCTACGATGTAGTCTATCTGGGACGCTTAACCTATCCTAAAAACCCCCAGAGATTGATTTCTGTGTTGGGAAAGGTCATTGAGCAGAAACCGGATTTGAAAGCTGCGATCATCGGTACCGGTGAAATGGAAGAAGAAATCCAACAACGGATTGCGGACAAAAAGCTACAAAACAACGTAGAACTTTTGGGTTTTAGGAGCAACCCGTACGGCATCCTGAAAAATGCAAAGGTGATGCTCATGACCTCCCGTTGGGAAGGGCTGCCTATGTGCGCGTTGGAGGCTATGGCGCTGGGTGTTCCCATTGTCAGCACCCCAACGGATGGCCTGAAGGAGTTGTTAGAACATGGGAGAACTGGTTACTTTGCAGAGAGTGATGAGGCGCTGGCTGAAAACGTAGTACAGTTGCTTATTGATAGGCAATTACAACAAAAGATTTCTGTCAATACCGCAGCAAAAGCAAAAGATATTAATGATATAGAACAATACAAGGCGGCATTGCTGAAAGAGTACGATATGGCGTGACAAAGAACGCGGAGGAAAGCAAAATATGCCAACATTAACAGTATTTACTCCAGCATACAATCGGGCGCACACCTTATCACGGACTTATGAATCTTTACTTGCGCAAGATTGCAAAGATTTTGAATGGTTGATTGTAGATGATGGGTCCTCAGATGGTACAGTGGAACTTGTTCAAAGCTGGCAGAAAAGGAACAATGGATTCGAAATCCGTTATATCTACAAAGAAAACGGTGGGATGCACACGGCCCATAATGTTGCTTACGAAAATATTGTTACAGAATTAAATGTCTGTGTCGATTCTGACGATTGTTTGGCAACGGGTTCAGTTCGCAAGATTCTGGAAAAGTGGAGTGAAGTCAAAAATCTCGGCTATGCCGGTCTGATTGGCTTGGATTCTGATTTATATGGCAATTTGATCGGCGCAGGTTTCCCAGAAGGCATGAAAGAAACTACGGTTACAGGGTATTATGCAGCAGGTGGTAGCGGGGATAAGAAACTTATTTACCGT
>JAZOWQ010000025.1:0-13641 GCA_045659325.1 Faecousia sp.
AATGCGACGCGGATGAGCGTCGCCGCCGAGGGCTCGACCGAGGCGAACCTTAATTTTTGCCTGCGGCAAAATGCAAACAAGTCCTTGTGCTCCCTGTTTTTTTATTCTTGCGTTTTTCCCTTTTTTGTAGTATAAAATCCATAAAACCAAACCCCGGAGGTCCTATGACAAAAGACCGTACCTACACCAAAGCCGACCTACTTCGACAGTTGTCGGAACTGAATATACCCCGTAACCATGTCGTTCTCGTTCACACAGCTCTGCGCTTGATTGGCAAAGTAGAGGGCGGCGCAAAAACCATTTTGGACGCGCTGATTGAATACTTTACCTATGACGGAGGCCTGCTGTGTATCCCCGCTCACACCTGGACAAATTTGGATAAAGACATCACCTTGGATATGACCGACCCCACTACCTGTCTGGGTGCATTTCCCGACTTTGCCACTGCTGACCCCCGGGGTGTGCGCTCGGAAAATCCCACTCATTCTGTGGCAGTGTTTGGCGACCGGGAGAAAGCCTTGCAATTCATCGCCGACGACGCCTATCTCCTTTCCGGCACTGGTCCGAAAAGCTGCTACGGAAAGCTCTACCATCAAGAAGGTTATGTCTTGTTGATCGGTGTGTCCCAAACTGCCAATACATACCTGCACACCGTGGACGAAATGCTGGGTATGCCCAATCGAATTACCACCGACCTGCACCCTGTTGCCGTGAAGCGGCCCTCCGGAGAAATCGTGAGACGGCAAATGAAGCTGCATTACACCGACTACCACCCGGAAATTTGCTACCGTTTCCCCAAATATGAACTCCCATTCCGCTACTACGGGGCCATCACCGACGGCTTTTTCGGCAATGCTCCCGTGCAGGCCTGCGATGCGGTGATTATGAAAGAGGTTATGGAACTGATTTTGAAAAACAGCCACGGCAAAGACCCCCTGAGAACTGAAAACCCCTTCCCCACTGCAATGTACTGTTCCAAAACATAATTTCTCCTTGCAAACACATAGGATTGATTATAAAATAATTCAGGAAGAGACGATAAGGAGCAAGCCTATGAAAACTTATACAATCGGTATTGATTTTGGTACTTTGTCCGGCCGCTGCGTGCTGGTAGATTGCGAAAACGGGCAGGAAATTGCCGAGGCGGTCTGCAATTATGCCCATGGCGTGATGGACGAAAAAATTCCGACCGGTAAGAAACTGCCGCCTCTGTTTGCCCTCCAGCATCCGGCGGATTATCTGGAGGTGGTCCGTACCACCGTCCGGGCAGTTTTAGAAAAGGCCCGGATTGCTCCGGAGCAAGTGAAGGGCATCGGCATTGATTTTACTGCCTGTACCGTCCTGCCTGTGGACAAAGAGGGAACACCCTTATGTATGCGCCCGGAATTTGAAAATGAACCCCACGCCTATGTAAAGCTGTGGAAACACCACGCAGCTCAGCCTGAGGCAGACGAACTTAACGCATTGGCGGAAAAACGGAGAGAGCCTTGGCTCAATGCCTACGGTGGCCGTGTTTCCTCAGAATGGGCGCTGCCCAAGCTGCTGGAAACCCTGCGGAAAGCCCCGGAGGTTTATGCTGAAACCGCCCGGTTTATGGAGGCGGCGGACTGGCTGGTAGGGAGGCTCATCGGTAAGGAAATTCACAGCAAACCCTTTGCCGGCTATAAGGCCCTGTACCACAACAACACCTACCCCTCCAACGACTTTATGACCGCATTGGACAAGGGTTTGGACGGTGTTGTAGGTACAAAACTGTCCGAGAAAATTGTAGACTTTTCCGGTCCTGCGGGTGTGCTGTGCCAAGAGGGCGCAGAGCTGACCGGCCTGCCGGTAGGAACGGTGGTTGCCGTACCCCAGATTGATGCCCACGCAGCAATGCCTGCCCTGCAGATTACCGGTGATGGCGAACTGATGATTATTATGGGCACTTCCTCCTGCCATATCGTCAACACCAAGGCGGGGAAAGATGTTTTGGGTGTCTGCGGCTATGTGGCGGACGGTGTGATTCCGGGACTTGTCACCTACGAAGCCGGTCAGGCAGCGGTGGGTGATATCTTCGACTGGTTTGTGAAAAACTGCGTCCCTGCCGCCTACGCAGAAGAGGCCGCAAAGAAAAATATCAACCTCCATACCCTCCTCACTGAAAAGGCTGAAAAACTAACGGTAGGGGAGACAGGCCTTGTGGCGCTGGACTGGTTTAACGGCAACCGCAGTGTGCTGGACGATTCCAAACTTTCCGGTATGATTCTGGGCCTGACCTTAGGCACAAAGCCGGAGCATATCTATCGGGCGCTGCTGGAAGCGACTGCTTACGGCACAAAAATGATACTGGACACCTTGGCGTTCCCCATTCATACCATCAAGGTAGCCGGCGGTATTGCCAATAAAAATGCCCTGTTGATGCAAATTTATGCCGATGTGCTGGGCAGAGAGATTGGCGTCTGCCAAAGCACCCAAGCTGGCGCGTTGGGTAGCGCCATCTACGGTGCTGTTGCGGCAGGTGTTTACCCGGACTTTGCAAGCGCAGCCAAGGCAATGGGCGCTCCTGTGGCAAAAACCTATCGTCCCGATCCGGACAGCAGCAAGGCTTACGAAAAACTCTATGCCGAGTATGTTACCCTCCACGATTATTTTGGCCGAGGCGGCAACGATGTCATGCACCGCCTGTAAGGAAAATGAAAACGGCAGTCTTCAAGACTGCCGTTTTTTAATCCTTTCGGGAACATTTTTCCGCGTCAATGGCAAGCACCAGCATCAGCACACCTAAGGCATCTTGCGGGTCAGCCACATCAATAACATAGGTGTCTGTCCAGTTCAGAAGCGCCTTGGATACGGTGGCAACCGGATAACCGGAGCTACTGAGAATACGGTAATCCCACTCAAACCAATCCCCCTCTACCTGCCAGCCGTTGCAATCAACGGTAAAACGGGGACGAAAGAGGGTGAGTTCCTTACGAATACAGCCTATGTACTGATTCTTAAGGTAAATTTCAAATTTGGGCAGAAAGGTCAGAACTCTTTCCTTCACAGTGCCCAGGAGACTGCCGTATGCATCATAGATGTTCAGACAATGGCCCCAGGCAAGCTGCCCCTTAACTGTGTAGACGGTTTGACCGGCCTCGTTGTAAATATCATAGCTGTCAAACCAAGAGAACAACCGTTGCTTGAATAAAAGCTTCATAGAAGTGCTCCTTTTACTGTTTCCGGAAAACAACCTCTCCGGTCTCGTGGTTCATAGACTCCACAATAGCCAGGGATTCCAAATGATAGCCCAGATTCCGGATCACCTGTCCACCTACCTGAAAACCCTTCTCAATGGCAATGCCAATACCCTCTACCGTACCGCCGGCCTGGTCCACAATGGAAATCAGACCCTGCAGGGCGCAGCCGTTGGCCAGGAAATCGTCGATAATCAGCACATGGTCGTTTTCCGACAAAAATTGCTTGGAAACCACCACGGTGTTTTTGTTTTTGTGGGTAAAGGATTCTACTTCAGCGGTGTAGGTGTCACCGGCGATATTGATGGATTTAGACTTCTTCGCAAATAGAAGAGGCACCTTGAACTGCTGAGCCACCGCATAGGCAATGGCAATGCCGGATGCCTCAATGGTGAGAATTTTGTTAATGGGCTTGCCCTGAAACCGCTTGTAAAATTCCTTGCCGATTTCATTCATCAGCTCAATATCCATCTGGTGATTGAGAAAGCTGTCCACCTTCAGAACATTACCCTCTTTTACCACACCGTCTTTCACGATTCTTGCTTCCAGACAATTCATAGCATTCCGCCTCTTTCTGTCTATATTTTGCAGGTTGTGCCGCAGTTTTCCATATTATAACAAAGCAATTGCCTTTTTGCAATATAAAAGGCCAAAACTTATTGACAAAAAAGGACGAATTGTGGTAGAATGAAATCGTATTTTTATAGTATGCCAGTATAGTTTTGGAGTAACGAACACTCGTTGGGCCCAAATGTTTCTACCGCGACGCCGCAAGTTGCGACTATTGGTAATTTCCCCGGGTGTAAGCTGGCAGTTTTGCAGATTGTGCAAGACTGCCTTTTGTAGTTTTACCTATCGGAGCGTCCGATAAATTATAAACAAAACTGGAGGAAACACACAATGAAAAAGCTGATTGTTTTGCTGCTTGCTGCCGTTCTGGTATTCGGTATGGTTGCTTGCGGCAACAAGGAAGACGACAAGATGAAGGTTGGCTTTATCTTCCTGCACGACGAGCAGTCCACCTACGATAAGAACTTTATCGATGCTGCTGTCGAGGCCTGCGAGAAGATGGATGTCAAGATGGTTCAGAAGACCCAGATTCCCGAGTCCCAGAAGTGCTACGATGCAGCCGTTGAGCTGATCGAGACTGAGGGCTGCGAGATTATCTTCGCTGACTCCTTTGGCCACGAGTCCTTCCTGCTTGAGGCTGCTAAGAAGTACCCCGATGTACAGTTCTGCCACGCTACCGGCACCCAGGCACACACCGCCGGCGTTAAGAACTTCCACAACGCATTTGCATCCATCTACCAGGGCCGTTACGCTGCCGGTGTTGTTGCCGGTCTGAAGCTGAACGAAATGATCGCTGGCGGCAAGATCACCGCTGAGCAGGCTAAGATGGGCTATGTCGGCGCATTCACCTTCGCAGAAGTTATGTCCGGCTACACCTCCTTCTACCTGGGCGCAAAGGCTGTTTGCCCCTCTGTAACTATGGATGTTAAGTTCACCGGTTCCTGGTACGACGAGACCAAGGAAAAGCAGGCTGCGCAGGCTCTGATCGACGGCGGTTGTGTTCTGATCTCCCAGCACGCTGACTCCATGGGCGCTCCCACTGCTTGTGAGACCGCAAAGGTTCCCAATGTTTCCTACAACGTTTCTACCGCTGCTGCTTGCCCCGAGACCTTCCTGATCTCTTCCCGTATCAACTGGGCTCCTTACTTTGAGTATATGATCACTCAGGTTAAGGAAGGCAAGGAGATTGCTGCTGACTGGACCGGCACTATCGAGACCGGCTCTGTTGTTCTGACCGATATGGGCAAGAATGTTGCTGCCGGCACCAAGGAGAAGCTG
This sequence comes from Faecousia sp., assembly GCA_045659325.1. Classification (GTDB taxonomy): domain Bacteria; phylum Bacillota; class Clostridia; order Oscillospirales; family Oscillospiraceae; genus Faecousia. The sequence goes on from JAZOWQ010000025.1 coordinate 5,067, forward strand.
GACAGCGTAATCGCCGGTCTGAAGGACGGCACTATCAATGTATTTGATACTGCTAACTTCACCGTTAAGGGCGAGAAGCTGACCTCCTACAAGGCTGACGTTGATACCGACGCTGCTTACGAGAAGGACACCGAGGTTATCGAGAACGGCATCTTCATGGAATCCAAGTTCCGTTCCGGTCCTTACTTCGATCTGGAAATCGACGGCATCACTCTGCTGGACCGTAACTACGGCGAATAATTGTTGAACCTGTAAAAGGCGAGGCGGGTTTTTCCCGCCCCGCCTTTCGGTATTCTAATTCTGAACAATGGGCTGTTTTACGTCAGCCTGTTTTTGAGCATTAGAAAGAGGAGGGCTTTGTTTTGGACAGAACACCGGCCATTGAGCTGAAGAATATCACCAAGACCTTCGGCACCAAGGTAATAGCCAATAAGAATGTATGCCTGACCGCCAATCACGGAGAGATCCTCTCCATTTTGGGCGAAAACGGCAGTGGCAAGACCACCCTTATGAATATGATTTCCGGCATCTACTTTCCGGATGAAGGACAGATTTTTATCAATGGCGAGGAGGTAATGATTGCCTCCCCCAAGGATGCCTTTGCCTATAAAATCGGTATGATTCACCAGCACTTCAAGCTGGTGGATGTGTTCAGCGCTACGGAAAATATTGTGCTGGGCCTGGAAGAGAAGGGTAAGTACAATCTGAAAGAAGCAGAACTGAAGGTGGAGGAAATCTGCCGGAAATATGGCTTTGAGGTAGACCCCAAGAAGAAAATTTACACGATGAGTGTGTCCGAAAAGCAGACTGTTGAGATTATTAAAGTGCTGTACCGGGGCGCAGATATCCTGATCCTGGACGAGCCTACCGCCGTCCTGACCCCCCAGGAAACCCAAAAGCTGTTTGCTGTGCTGCGCCGTATGCGTGACGACGGTAAGTGTATTATCATCATCACCCATAAGCTTCACGAGGTGCTGAGTCTGTCTGACCGGGTTTCTGTCCTTCGCAAGGGCGAATATGTGGGCACAGTGAATACCTGTGAGACCAATGAAAGCCAGCTTACCGAAATGATGGTGGGCAAGAAAATGGAGCTGAACATTGACCGCACCGATCCCAAGAACCCTGTGGACCGGTTGGAAGTGAAGCATATCAGCTGTGTGGACCGTCAGGGCGCTACCGTGCTGGACGATATTTCCTTTACCGCCCGCAGCGGCGAAATTCTGGGTATTGCCGGTATCGCCGGCTCCGGTCAGCGGGAACTGCTGGAGTCTATTGCAGGCTTGCAGTACCTGACTCAGGGCGATATTTACTACCACAACCCCAAGACCGGTGAAACGGACGATTTGCGGAACAAGACTCCTATGCAGATTCGGGAGCTGGGTGTTCGCCTGTCCTTCGTGCCGGAGGATCGGTTGGGTATGGGCCTTGTGGGCAACATGGACATTGTGGACAATATGATGCTCCGCAGCTACCGCAGAGGTAAGAGCGCCTTTTTGGAACGGAAAAAGCCCAAGGATCTGGCAGAGAAAATTATTGCGGACCTGGAGGTTGTCACCCCCGGTGCTGACACTCCTGTACGCCGTCTGTCCGGCGGTAATGTACAGAAGGTGCTGGTAGGCCGTGAGATTGCCTCCTCTCCCACAGTGCTGATGGCTGCCTATCCCGTCCGAGGCCTGGATATTAACTCCTCTTATTTGATTTATAATCTGCTGAATCAGCAGAAGGAAAAGGGCGTTGCAGTTATCTTTGTAGGTGAGGACCTGGACGTTCTGCTAGAACTGTGCGACCGGATTATGGTTATCGGCTCCGGTAAGGTCACCGGTATGGTGGATGCCCGTACCGCAACTAAGGAAGAAATCGGCTTGCTGATGACAAAGACCGCATCTGTGGAAACACCTGCGGAAGGAGGTAACGACAATGGCTGATACCGTAAAGAAAACCAAAGAGCCTCTGCTGCATATTGCCAAGCGGGACGATATCACCGGTATGAAAGCGTGGCTGATCCGGATTGCTGCCATTGTGATCGGCCTGCTACTCAGTGGTGTTCTCTCCGCTTTGCTCACTGGCGCTTCCTTCTTTGAGGTCTATGAGATCATGTTCACCGGCGTGTTTGGTAAGATTTTTCAGGGTAAAACCACCATGCTGTGGCGTTTCCTTCAGCAGACTGCAATCCTGCTGTGCCTTGCCTTAGGCGTAACACCTGCCTTTAAGATGCGCTTCTGGAACTGTGGCGCGGAGGGTCAGGCGCTGATCGGCGGTCTGGCAGCGATGATTTGCATGATGAAAATCGGCAACGCTGTTCCTTATCCGGTACTGCTGCTGATTATTGTGATGTCCAGTATTGTGGCGGGAGCGCTGTGGGGCTTGATTCCCGCGCTGTTCCATGCCCAGTACCGCACCAACGAAACCCTGTTCACGCTGATGATGAACTATGTAGCCACACAGATTGTGGCCTACTATGTGGTGCTGACCACCGCCGGCGCTGGTTCTAATATTATCAAACCTGTGGCCGAGGGCAATCTGCCCATTCTGTTCGGTGAAAAGTATCTTCTGAACGTTTTGGTGGTAGCGGTGCTGACCGTTGCTGTGTACATTTATCAGAAATACAGCAAGCAGGGCTATGAGATTGCTGTGGTAGGCGAAAGCCAGAATACCGCCCGTTATGTGGGTATCAATGTAAAAAAAGTCATTATCCGCACTATGCTGATTTCCGGCGCCATCTGCGGCGTTGCCGGTATGCTTCTGGTAGCAGGCACTGACCACTCCATCAACACCAATACTGTGGGCGGACAGGGCTTTACCGCCATTATGATTTCTTGGCTGGGTCAGTTCAACCCCTTTATTATGGCTGCAATGGCAGGTCTGGTGACTTTCCTGAAAACCGGCGCGGCCAAGGTGGCTGATACCTTCTTCCTGAACAGCTCCTATGCGGATATTGTGTCCGGTATTGTAATCCTGTTCGTGGTGGGTTGTGAATTTTTCATTCAGTATACCGTGAAATTCCGGCGTAACAAGAAGGGAGGAAATGCGTAATGAATATTTGGAACATTCTAGTTGCCTTTATCAGCAGCTCCATCCCCTTAGGCATACCCCTTCTGTACGGCTCTACCGGTGAAATCGTAACGGAGAAATCCGGTCACCTGAATTTGGGAATTCCCGGCATTATGTATGTAGGCGCAATCAGCGGCGTTATCGGCTCGTTCCTGTACGAAATGTCCTGTGGCAATGTGAAGGAGAATATGGTGCCTTTCTTGGCAATCCTCATTCCTCTGCTGTGCGCCATTGTAGGCGCTGTGTTGATGGGCCTGATTTATAGCTTCCTCACCGTTACCCTAAGAGCGAATCAGAATGTGACCGGCCTGGCGCTGACCACCTTTGGCATCGGCATCGGCAACTTCTTCGGCGGCTCTCTGGTAAAACTGGTGGATAGTGATATGCCCAACATTATCCTCACCAAAACCAGTGAATTTTTCTGCGTAAAGCTCCCGTTCGCCTCTAAACTGGGCTGGTTCGGTCAGATTTTCCTGTCCCACGACTTTTTGACCTATACGGCAATTGTGATTGCTCTGATTGTATCTTTTGTACTGAACCGCACCCGTGTAGGACTGAATCTGCGGGCAGTGGGCGAGAATCCCGCTACCGCCGACGCTGCTGGTATCAATGTTACCCGGTATAAGTACCTGGCAACCTGCGTTGGCAGCGCCATTGCCGGTTTGGGTGGCTTGCAGTATGTAATGGCCTACGCCAGCGGCGTGTGGTCCAACAACGCTTTCGGAGACCGTGGCTGGATGGCGATCGCCTTGGTCATTTTTGCGTTGTGGAAGCCCACAATGGCCATTGTAGGTTCGTTCCTGTTCGGCGCCCTGTGTAATGTGTATAACTATGTGCACCATTTCTTCCATTTGGGACACGACGCCAACCGGGAACTGTTTAATCTGCTTCCCTATGTGGTTACCCTGCTGGTGCTGATTATCACCAGTATGCGGAAAAAACGGGAACATCAGCCTCCTCAGAGTCTGGGTTTATCCTACTTCCGCGAGGAACGGTAAATACAAGGACAGCTGTGCAAACAGCTGTCCTTTTTGAAAAATAAGTTCAAAAGAGGGTTGACAAATAAGGATAACAATGCTAGTATAATGAAAAATTGAATCGCTTGAGATAGAGGCGCGGGATTCATCAGTACCGCTTTGCAAGGCCAGGCAGCCGCAAAGAGGGAAAGGGGATACCGCCGAAGTGGGAAATCTGCCTGAAGGTTTTCCTGCTGGACCGTCAGAGAATATCTGCCGGGCTGTCACAAAATCTTTTGTGGGGCGCTATCGACTGCAGTGGTTGGTCTGTACCTTTTGGGTATTGATATTGCTGTTGGATCGCTTAACAAAAGCGATCCGATTTTTTATTATGAAACCCGAAAGGGAAAACGAAAGGAAAGTAATACGATGAAGAGAATTGTGTGTTTGGTGCTTGCCCTGATGATGGTGATGTCTATGGCCGCTTGCGGCAGCACCGGTGATTCCGGAAAGATCAATGCCGACGACTACCTGAAGGATGTCCCCGCAGTTGAAGATCTGAAGAGTACAGATACCAGCAAGATCGTTGGCCTGGAAGACGGCATTCTGACCGTAGGTATGGAATGCGCCTACGCTCCCTATAACTGGACACAGACAGACGATAGCTACGGCGCTGTGCCTATCTCTAATGTGGAAGGCGCTTACGCCAACGGCTATGATGTGATGATCGCAAAGCGGATCTGCGACACCTATGGCTGGGAGTTGCAAATCGTCTCCTCCGCATGGGACTCCTTGACCCCCGCTGTGCAGGCAAAGACCATGGATGCGAACATCGCTGGTCAGTCCATGACCGCCGACCGTATGGCAGAAGTCAATATGGCTGGTCCTTATTACTACGCGACTATCGTTTGCCTGACTACCAAGGATAGCAAGTACGCAAATGCTAAGTCCATCGCCGATCTGGCAGGTGGCAAGTGTACCGCTCAGTCCGGCACCATTTGGTACGATTCCTGCCTGCCCCAGATTCAGGGCGCTCAGTTGATTGCTCCCGCAGAGACCGCACCTGCCATGCTGATGCAGCTGGAGACCAAGACCGTGGACTTTATCTGCACCGATATGCCCACCGCTATGGGTGCGGTTGCCAAGAATCCCAACTTCACCATTTTGAACTTCTCCGGCACAGAAGGTGACTTCCAGTTTGCAACTGAGCAGGAGCGTGCCGAAAACGTGAACATCGGTATCTCTGTGCTGAAGGGCAACGAGGAGTTGACCAATGCTATTAACAAGGCACTGTCCATTTTGGATGAAAAGCACTTCAATGCTTTGATGGACTACGCCATTGCTATTCAGCCCGAAATCTGAAACAAAAGCCACTTCCTCCGGCTTTGTAGCCGGGGGAAGTATTCTTGAAAGGAGCATATTATGAATATGTTCGTAGAGCTGGTGCAGGATATGGCACGGCTATGGTCAAAATATGGCAGTATGTACATGAGGGGCATTGGCAGCACCCTGAGCCTTGCCTTGATTGCAACCTTGATCGGTTGCATCATCGGCTTTGTTTGCGGTGTGCTCAATACCATTCCCTATACGCCGAAGGATAGTGTTGCTAAGCGGTTTTGCTTAATGTTGATTCGCGGTCTTGTCCGTGTCTATGTGGAGGTGTTCCGCGGTACACCTATGGTGCTGCAGGCAGTATTTATTTACTATGGCCTGCCTTATTTTACCAACAATGCAGTGCATTTTGAAAGCGTTTGGTTGGCTGCCATCATTATCGTTTCCATCAATACCGGCGCGTATATGGCAGAATCTGTCCGGGGTGGCATCATTTCCATTGATATTGGTCAGACCGAGGGCGCAAAGGCCATTGGTATGACCCACGTGCAGACCATGACCAAGGTAATCCTGCCGCAGGCGCTGCGAAACATTATGCCCCAAATCGGCAATAACTTCATCATCAACGTGAAGGATACCTCCGTGATGTTCATAATCAGCTTTACGGAATTCTTTGCAGCTCATAGATATATTGTGGGCGTGAACAATATGTATTTCCCCTCTGCCACCATTGAAATGATTGGCTATTTGACGCTGACCTTGGTTGCATCCTTCCTGCTTCGTTGGGTGGAGAAACGAATGGACGGCGCAGACAGCTATGAGCTGGTACAAACCGACCCGCTGACAATGACTGCAGGTACATACAGCCATCCCCAACGTGGCAGTAACTACGATGAGCAGAGCAAGGAATACCGCGGCCGAATCAAGCAGATCTTAAAGTTTGGCAGAAACAGAGGAGGACGCTGATATGGAGGAAATGATTTTAAACATCAAACACCTGTCCAAGTCCTTCGGCAGCCACGAAGTGCTGCGGGATATTGATTTCAAGGTCAATAAGGGCGACGTGATTTCTGTCATCGGCGCTTCCGGCTCCGGTAAATCTACGCTTCTGCGGTGCATTAACCTGCTGGAAACACCCACCTCCGGCCAAATTCTTTATCACGAAACCAATGTGCTGGATGGCAATGTGAAGCCCCACGAGTACCGTGCCCACGTGGGTATGGTGTTCCAGTCTTTCAATCTGTTCAACAATATGACCGTGCTGGAAAACTGTATGGTCGGCCAGCAGCAGGTGTTGAAGCGGAGCAAGCAGGAGGCCAAGGAAATTGCTATGGACTACCTGCAAAAGGTGGGTATGGCACCCTATATCAATGCCAAGCCCCGTCAAATTTCCGGCGGACAGAAGCAACGTGTGGCCATTGCCCGAGCACTGGCAATGAATCCGGAGGTGCTTCTGTTTGATGAACCCACATCCGCCCTTGACCCCGAAATGGTAGGTGAAGTGCTTTCTGTTATGCAGCAGCTGGCCCAAGAGGGAATGACTATGCTGGTGGTTACTCACGAGATGGCCTTTGCCCGGGATGTGAGCAACCGAGTGGTCTATATGAATGAGGGTGTGATCTGTGAGCAGGGAAGTCCTGAGGAGCTGTTTGAGAATCCCCAAAAGCAAGAAACCAAGGACTTTCTCGCTCGCTTCAGAAATACTTAAAATATATCTTGCAATTCCGCGTATGCGGAGTTATGATAGTTGCGGAATAAGAACAACAACCTTTTTTGTGGGGTGTAAGCTATGCTGAAGAGAAAAGATGTAAATATGCTTTCCGGTTCCATTGTGAAGGGACTTTTGATAATTGCCCTTCCCATTATGTTCATGAATGTTCTGCAGTCCATGTTCAATATGATTGATATGTCGGTACTGAAGAGCCATGACACAGACGGTATGTCTGTGGGTGCTGTGGGCACTTGCAGCACGCTGATTTCTATGATTTCCAATCTGGTGGTTGGTATTACCACCGGTGCCAATGCAATGGTGGCAAGACACCTGGGCAGAAAAGATCCCGACCACGCAGGCCGGGCAGCCGGTACGGCTATGGCTTTTTCTGTGGTGGCAGGCCTTGCCCTTGCAGCAATCGGTATCTTTGGCGCAGATATGTTCCTGGAGTTGGTCAACTGCCCGGAAACCCTGAAATCCCGTGCGGTACTGTACTTCCGTATGTACTTTGCCGGTGTGCCCCTTTTGATGGTGTATAATTTCTGCTCCGCAATCATCCGGTCCTCCGGCAATTCCCAACGAATTATGGTAATTTCTCTTACCGGTGGCGTAGTGAAATTGTGCATGACCTACCTGCTGGTGGCAGTGTTTAAGCTGGGCATTGTGGGTGTCTCCCTGGCAACCATCTCTGCCTGGATCGTATTTTTAGTGATGGGCCTTTGGACGCTAATCAAGGGCGAGGGCGCAGTGAAGCTGAAGGCAAAGAACGTCCGCTTCGACAAGACGGAACTAAAGGGCATTTTGCGAATCGGTGTACCCTCCGGCCTGCAAATGGCAATGTATGCCGTGGCCAATGTGATTATCACCGCTACTGTCAATGGCTTCGGCCCGGCAGCCACTACCGGTGTCTCCATCGCCAATATCTTTGATGGCATTATGTATAATGTAAGTCATTCCGCATCCTTGGCAGTCTTGCCTTATGTCAGCCAGAATATTGGCGCAGGAAATGTGAAACGGGCCGCAGAATCTGTGTGGAAGGGCGTCCTTGTCACAATCTGCATCGGTGGCTCCCTTGGTGCCTTGTCGGCTATATTTGCACCTCAGCTATCCGGCCTTATGTCTGATGATCCCGATGTGATTGCCTATTCCTGCCAGAAAATGGTCCTGATCTCCAGCACCTATTTTATCTGTGGCATCAATGAGGTGCTCACCTCTGCCCTGCGGGGTATGGGAAGACCTTTGGTACCTACCATTACCACACTGATCTTTATGTGCGCCTTCCGTTTCTTCTGGGTGTATGTGGTATTCCCCCTGGTGCCCAACCTGACCTTCCTGTACCTGGTGTGGCCCATTGGCTGGATTGCTTGTATTATCATAGCGCTGTTCGTATTCTTCCCCAGAGTGAAATATCTCAAAACCCATCATTCTAAAACCCTCGCAACCAATTAAAAAATCCCCCCTGCAATTGCAGGGGGGATTTTTTAATTGGTTGCGAGGGTTTTAGAATGATGGGTTTTGAGATATT
>JAZOWQ010000026.1:0-6465 GCA_045659325.1 Faecousia sp.
CAGAAATCTTCACAAGAAAGCCCGTGGGAGAATCCATTGGTTTCGGGACGCAGCCCTTTTGGCTGTGGACAGAAATCAATATAAAGCATATTTGCCACCCATTTGGCGGTCTTTTTTATTGGCCTTGGCTGGGGATTCGAACCCGTCATCCTCTTTCCTCAATCTCCGGTTTTTACAGAAAACAATACAGCGCCAAGGTGAGCAGCGCGGTGTTTCTGTCCTCTGGTTTATCTCCCGCCATCAGGAGCAGCAGCAAAACTACAATCAAATCCCCAGTGTCAAAATCCTTAGGCAGCAGCTGCCGCAGAAAACCGCCTATGTTGGCTGAAGGGGGAGGGCGATGTTCCGGTATCGGTGGAGAATACGGGGCTTCCGGAGGCGGTGGGGGCGTGTGAGGCGGTGGTGACGGGTGGGGCGGCTCCTCTACCCGACTCCTCCGGTGAGAGCCGTCCTGCTGGGGAATATATCGATTATACATACCTTCACCTGCCTATATTACCAAAGAATACCGATGCCATACCTGCCAGCTTTGCTGCCCGCATGGCCTTTTCCAGCTTGCGAATCCGCTGGCTGCTTAAGTATGGGCCTAATGCGTGCAATAGCGCAGACTGGTGATTGTCAATGCCTGTCTTTCCAATCAGCGAGGTGAGCTTTTGCACCATGGCAAAGTCAATTTCCGGCCCAGCCTCCGCAGGGGGTGGCTGAGGCTGGGCTTCTGTTTGAAAACCTTGGGCAATGGACATAATTTGTTCCATCATCTGGGGGTTACCTAAAATAGCATTGAGCTGGGATTCCATATTGTCCATCACTTACCCCCTAATTCCTTCAAAAGCTTTTGCGCCTCCGGTGATGACAGCATAGCGCTCAGAGTCTGACTTGCCTGGGAATAATCTCCGGTCTTGGCTTGGGCAGCAGCTTGTTCCAGTTTGGCGCTATCCTGTTGCTTCAGCATTGCCATTAGTTGCTGCCCGGCAGGGCTTTTTGCCAATTTCATAATCTCTTCCATTGAAAAATTCTGATTTTTTTCCTGCATAATCATTGCCTCCCGTTCCAATGCCTGCTATAATACTCTAAAGACAGTATATGCGGGAAGGGAGGCGTCTGTGCATTATGAAGATTCTCGTTTTTTCCGATTCCCATTCTTCCATGCGGTTTATGAAAAAATCCGTGGAGAAAATAAAGCCGGATGCCATCATCCATTTGGGTGACCATTATGATGACGGAGAAGCTCTTGCAGAGCTGTTTCCCCACATTCCTGTCCATCAGGTGATGGGCAACTGCGACGGAGGTCGTGCCCCTATTCATGCCCGGGAGATGTTGTGCTACAGCATTGGCGGCGTGATGATGTATTTGTGCCACGGCCATCGGGAGGATGTAAAGCGACAGGGAACAGCCGTGCTTGCATTGAGAGCCCGTCAGTTGGGCGCGCAGATTGCCCTCTACGGCCATACCCATGTCATAGATTGCCGGCAGGAAGAGGATGGCCTGTGGATTCTAAACCCCGGCGCTGCCAGCCATTCGGCAGGCCTTTTGAAAACAGACGGACAGGCACTGACGGCCTGTTATATATTAACCGAAACAGATTTGGAGGACTGGATATGATTTTAACCGTTGATATTGGCAATTCCAACATTGTCTTAGGCGGTGTCCAAGGCGATGAGATCGTATTTGAAGCCCGGCTGCGTACAGAAGCTACCAAGACATCGGACCAGTACTGCGTGGACCTGAAGATTCTTTTGGATGTTTATCAAGTGAACCCGGAGGATGTCGAGGGATGCATCATCTCCTCCGTAGTGCCCCAGGTCCTGAATTCCTTCCAGACAGCCATTAAAAAGCTCACCGGTAAGACTGCCCTTGTGGTAGGACCCGGAATCAAGACCGGCTTGGATATCCGTTTGGAAAACCCCGGTCAGACCGGTGCGGACCTGGTGGTGGCCGATGTGGCGGCTCTGCGGGAGCATAAGCCGCCGATGATTGTAATTGATATGGGCACTGCTACCACTATGTCTGTGCTGGACGCCAATGGTGCCCACATCGGCGGTTGCATTATTCCCGGCGTACGAATTTCTCTGGATGCGCTGACGGACAAAACCGCTTTGCTTCCCGGCCTGCAGATGGACCAGCCCAAGCGAGCCATCGGCAGAAATACCATCGATGCTATGCGCTCCGGCATTATGATTGGCACAGCCTGTATGCTGGACGGTATGATACAGCGGATGGAGGAGGAACTGGGCAGCAAGACCACGGTGATTGCCACCGGCGGTATTGCAAAATTCATTGTTCCTTTGTGTAAAACCCCTATTATCTACGATAAGGATTTGTTGATAAAGGGCTTGGTAGCCCTTTACCGGGATAACAAAAAGAATTGATTACAAGACCATACACAGCAGTAATATGGTGGCAATTCCCATACCGCTGACGGCAACCAAAAGGGTATCCAGCACCTTGTGCAGGATCTCCCGACGGGTGGCAGCATTGGGGTAGGGAATCAAGGGACGGCAATTAGATTTACAGACAGCAGTTTTCATTGGGATACCTCCTATGTGTTAGTTTATGCTGTCATTATAACGGCGTATTAGTCCTAAAAAACGGACTGATTAAACCCTGTAAAATTGCCCTTGCAAGCGACCCTGTGCCGTGGTAAAATATGTGACATAAAGACATTTCCCCAGGAGGTGGCCTATGAATAAAATATCCCAGTGGTGGAAACAGTTCAAGGAAAAAGAAGGCACCAAAAAGGTGGCTGCGTTTTTCGGCAAGGTCGGTTTCGTTCTGAAGCTGACGGCCAGGTGGGCCTATAAGCTTCGCAGCTTGGTCCTGTCCATTCCGGTATTTGTGTGCGCCGGCGCGCTGGCAATTCGCAATGCCCGGCAGCTGCCGGATTTGGTGGGTGTGAATATGCTGGCAAGCGGTGAGTATCAATGGTATATCTCCCGGGGTGCAGCGGTGCTGATTCCCTTTGCGGTGACAACGGTTTGCCTGCTGCTGATGCTGATTTCCAAGAAGATTCTGTATCCCTGGCTGATCAGCCTGTTTTCTTTGGTCCTGCCCTTGGTGGTATGGCTGACCAATTCCCTTGCAATGTAACAAAAAGGTGCGTGTTTTCACGCACCTTTTATATGACCTGAAGGAGTCAACACTATGTATCCCATCATTGCCCAGGCGATTGGCATTATCGCCATGCTCTTTAATATTTTTTCTTATCAGCAAAAAAGCGCAAAACGGATTATTGCCCTACAATTTTTTGGCGCATCCTTTTTTGCCCTGAACTATTTGATGCTGGGGGCTTATATCGCCACGATGCTCAATGCAGTGGGCGTGATTCGGGCCGTTCTGTTCCTGAAAAAGGATAAAACGAAGGTAGACAGAATTGGTTGGGTAGCCGTGTTTGGGGTTGCCTATGTGGCCGCCTATGTGCTGAATTTCACTGTGCTGGGTAAAGAACCCACAGCAAGGAATCTGCTTGTTGAGGTCCTGCCGGTGATCGCTATGTTTGCTACTCATTTGGCTTACCGCTACGATTCACCTAAGACCCTCCGCGGTTTCTGCCTGATTTCCTCGGTGTCCTGGCTGATTTTCAACATTGTAAATTTTGCCATCGGCGCAATCCTTTGCGAGGTATTCAGCTTGGTTTCCATTGCGATTGCCACAGTGCGGCAGGATAAAAAAGAATAAAAAAGGCGACGCGTATTTGCGTCGCCTTTTCTTTATTGATTGATAAATTGTTCCAGTTGCTCCATGGTGTGGGCAATTGCCACTGCGCCGGCCTGCTCCATAGCAGCCACCTTTCCGTAGCCCCAGGAAACACCAATGGTCTTGATGCCGTGAGCAGCAGCGCCGGTCACATCAAACTCCGTATCGCCGATCATCAGAATGTCCTCCGGTGTGCCGATTTTGCCCAGGAGATAATCAATCACATCCGCTTTATGAACGCGTGTTCCGTCTAAGGTAGCACCGCATATCACCTCAAAAAATTGAGCCAGCTCAAATTTGTGGAGAATTTCCACGGCTGTGGTCTCTGGTTTGGAGGTGGCAACGAACAGCCGGTGTCCTTGGTTTTTTAGCTTTTCCAGTAATTCCCGGATACCGGGGTAGGGCGTGTTTTCAAACTTACCCACTACCAGATACCGGCTGCGGAATACGTCGATTGCCTCCTGCGCTTTTTCTGCCGGAATGCCAAATTTGATAAAGGTCTGATCCAACGGCGGGCCTACGAACACCCCCATTTCCTCCCGGGAGGGAACAGGGATCCCAAAATGCTCCAGCGCCAAAGTGGCGCAGTTGATAATACCCTCACCGGAGTCGGTGAGTGTGCCGTCAAGGTCAAAGAAAATGGCCTTTTGCTTCATAGAAAAAACCTCCTGCTGCAGTTTAATGCTGGCTTAGCCAAGCGGAAACTGTCGGTAACAAATTCTCAAACCGGGCAAAGGTGTTGTATATGTCCCGATTTTCCAGGGGTGTTTGGGTAGAGCCGATTTCCACCGTGAGAGAAGGGATCCCCAGCGCGTCCATCACCCAGTCCTTGTAACCTGCGCCTGTTGTGCCGTCGTAGCCCATGGGGGTGTAGCCGGTCTGTTTCTGTACTGCCAAGGCAAGGCTGTAAGACAAGTCATTTACCGGCTGTTTGTAGCCGTATGCATAGTATAACACGCTGCCGTGGGAATGAAAACTAAAGGTGGTATCAAAGTGCCTGCTTTGCGTGTAGTCCGCAAGGGCCTTGCTCTCTGCTGCGCACAGGGGGCTTTCCCCCCGATACCGGGAGATGGAGGGCTCTGGGTGCTCTGCCTTATTCTCCCATCCGGCGGGGAAATTCCGGTTCAAATCCACACCCAGGGCGTTGGCTTTCCACTGCTGGGCATATTCTGCCTGCCCTAAGCTGACATAGCCGTAAGCCAGATCCCGGAGATAAATCTGCACCTGATTTTCATTCAGTGTCTGGGTTTGAGAAAGGGTCACCCCATCGGGGTTGGACATAGGAATGATGTGATAGCATACGTTTTCGTCCAACAGGCCCGCCGACAAACTGCTGTCCATAATGGCCATCAGCAGCCACGCGGTGAAATGCTCCCGGGCGTGCATTGCGCCCTGCATCAGCGCGTGCTTGGGGGCATCGGGATTGCCCACAAGCATCACGGGAATTTCCCGTCCCTGCTCGCTTTTTCCAATGCTGCTAACGTTTACGGAATCGGGATAAGCCGCCTGCAGCTCTGCCATATCCGCTACCATCTGTTCATAGGTGTACATGGTTGTGGGGGTGAGTACTTTCAGCCGCTTGGCAAAGTATTCCTTGTCCAGAGGCTGAATGTAGTTGGCGGTCACCCAGCCTTGCTTTCCGTTGTAGGTAACAAGGGCATATTTTCCCTGCCATTTGTGAAGCAATAGCTCTGCCCCAAGGGGGACTTGACATATGACTGTGGTCATATCGCTTTTATCCCGGAGATAAATAAAAGATTCACACAGGGGTGTCCAAAGCCGCTGCCGCTCCTCCTCAGTCCATTCCGGAATGAAAACCGGCTCAGTTTCCGGCGGTACAGTTTCTGCAGGAATTGTCTCCGTTTCCGGGGAAATTGTTTCTGTTGTGGCAGGGATCGTCTCGGTTTGGGTCGGCTCTGTATCAACGGGTTTTGTGGCTGTGGTAGTTGCCTGCGTGGGCGCTGTTATTCCAGCAGAATGGGCGTATTTACACCCGGTCATAGAGAACACAACACATAGCACAAGCACAAAGGCAATCTTCTTTTTCACCTCAAAACCTCCCAGAATTTGTCAGATGCCCTCATTTTACCACGAAAATGGCCGAAGTACAATATAAATGTTTCCTTGACTTTTCTACTTGCCAATGGTATGATTGGCAGGACAAGGAGAGTTGTCCGAGTGGTTTAAGGAGCTAGTCTTGAAAACTAGTGATACCGTGAGGTACCGTGAGTTCGAATCTCACACTCTCCGCCAAAAACAAGGCCATCCTTTTGGATGGTCTTGTTTTTGGCTTCAGGAGATGGAGATTCGAAAAATATTATGCGGCGCGGGTGAGCGCCGTTGGCGACGGCTGGACGGAGCCAAACCTTTATTTTTGTGTACAGCAAAAATGCATACGAATCTCACACTCTCCGCCAATAAAAAAGCCACCCATTTGGGTGGCTTTTTGTTGCATGAAAAGGGTTATCTGCGTTTTTTGGGCGGTGTAGGCTTTCGCTTGTTCTGGGGTCTTGCGGATTTGCCTTGGGGCTTTGCTGCTTTTGCCGGTGGTTTGGGTGGCAGCTTGTGAGGCTTCGTGCTTGGGGGAACTGCCCGGATCAAGCACTTGGGTCCGGAGCCAATTAAATCCTCTCTGTGTGCCTTCAGAAGCGCCTCCCGTACCAAATAGTAGTTCTTGGGGTTGCGATACTGAATCAGCGCCCGTTGCATAGCTTTTTCGTGGGGGTCGGTAGGCACATAGACCTTTTCCATGGTCCGGGGGGCAAGACCTGT
>JAZOWQ010000027.1:0-16663 GCA_045659325.1 Faecousia sp.
TGCTTGCACTCGGAGCATCTCAAAGTGACTTTAACGCGCATAACGGCACCTCCTTAAATTTGCCTCCCTGTATCACCCCGGCTATTGTAAGATTTAGGAAGCGGTAAACTACAAATTACCGCCCGGAGCTGAAAAATGGGCGCAACAAAAAAGCCCTTTTTTCACAGGTAGAACCATTCTAACACACCCTACTAGTGAAGTCAACAATTTTTTTCTTTATTTTTTGGGTATTTTGCTGTATAATGGGGGCAAAACCGATAGATAAGGAGATTTGTCACTATGAAACGCATTATGGGTGTGGATTTTGGCGATGCCAGAACGGGAATTGCTGTTTCGGATTTGCTTTGCAGTATCGTGGGAACGACTACAGTTATTCACAGCAGAAATATGGAAAAGACCATCGCACAGATCTGCACGATGGTCAAGGATTCTGATATTGGAGAAATTGTAGTGGGTTTGCCCAAGAATATGGACGGCACAGAAGGTGTCCGCGCCGAGCTGTGCCGGGAATTTGCCCAAAAGTTAGAAGAAGCTACCGGATTGCCGGTAAATATGTGGGACGAGCGGAGAACCACCGTAGAGGCCCATAATATCCTTTCTCAACATAATTATCACGGCAAGAAACGGAAAGAAACTGTGGACGCTGTGGCAGCATCCTTGATTTTGGAGGGCTATTTAGCCTTCCGTGGCCGATAAAACAGTTCCCGTATACCGGTAACCAATAACAGACCGCCAAAGCACTTCTTCAGCAATGTCGTATCCATTCTTGTACCAAGAATGGAAAACAGGACTGCAGCTATACAACCTGTGATAATAGCGGGCAGGGTTTTCTTTATGTTGACAGTGCCTTGTTTGCGGTGAAACAGTGTGGCAATCAGCGCTGAGGGCAAAAAGAATAGAAGGTTAATAATGCGAGCCTGTTCATATTCTGTTCCCGTAACTATTGTCAACCAAAGCATTAACAGGCTGCCGCCGCCGACGCCCAGGCCGGCCAGGAATCCAAGAATACTTGCCACAGGTATGGTGATCCATGCTACCATATATACCGAATCCCTCCCCAAAGAATCACCAGTCCCAAAAACCGATGCAGCCAGAGGGTGGGAATATATTTCCCCCAAAGGCCTGCGGCAGTTCCGCCGATTGTACTGCCCAACAGATAGGGAAATACCTGCCGGAATGTAAGCTGCCATTCTCCGGAAAAGAACAGGGAAACAATGCAGATAGGCGCAATAATGGCGATGGATGCAGGGAAGCGCTCCTCTTCACAAAGACCAGTGCGCTTTCCTAATGTGGGCACCAGAACCATTCCGCCACCGGCTCCAAACAGACCGTTAACCGCTCCGGCAGCACCGCCGGCTATGGATAGAAATACCTTCTGCAATGAAATCACCTCTGCCGGGATTGTTTCCGACAGAGGTGATTTTTATACAAAAAGCCGTGCGTTGTCAAACAACGCACGGCTTTATAAATTACATCTGACTCAGCACAACGTCCATATTCAAACGCTTGGTATTTTCGGTCTTGATCGTGACGGGCTTGAGGAGGTCTTCGTGCCACTTGGTAATATCGGCCTCACGCAAATCCTCAGAAATCATATAATCCCTGTAGGTCATTTCGTCGTCGCCTACATAGAACATAACATGATAGCCGTACTCGCTGATGATTACAGCGGTGTCGCCGGCCTTGCGGTCAGCGTCAACAGACCAGTTTTTGAAGGTGTCCACATAGCCGGAGTTCCGGTGGATATCCTCAAACAGACCGCCCTCTTCCTTGGAGCCGTCATCAGAGTGCTTCTTAACCAACTCAATAAAGGACTCCTCGGTAGCAGCGCCATCCTTCCACTCCTGCAGCAGCTTTTCAGCCTCAGCCTTAGCGGTTGCCTTTTCTGCGTCGGTGTAGGTCATATTGCCGTTGGCGTCGGATTTACCGCCTTCAAACTTAACCAGCAGGTGGCGTACATTTGCCAGGGGACGGAGATTTTCGTCCCGGTTCTGGAACAGAACAACATAGTAGCCGTTGACGGTTTTGGTCTCCTTGCCTTCAGCATCCTTGGTGGTGGATTCGTTGGCAATCACAGTGATGTTACCTGCCTCCCGCGCCTTATCGGCAATCCAGGACTGCATAGAGGCGGGGATTTCAGAATACATAACCAACTGATTCTGGGTGCTTGCTGCGGAATCGTTGTCCTTGTTGACTTCCAGTGCCTTGATGGCGGTGTCTAATTCAACCACATCCTTGGCAGTCAGCAGGGAGTTGGCAATCTCTTCAGCCTTCTTCAGTGCGGCTTCCTTCTCAGCATCGGAATAAGTGGTGTTACCCTTGTCATCCTTGGTGCCGCCAGTGAGGAAAGTGCTGCTGCTCAGGTAGTAGGTAGCATAGCTGAAGGAAGTATACTTGTTCAGATCCTTATCGTCCTCAGCGCGGATGGCAGCGTCATCATATTTCAGCGCATCCTTGTTCTTGGTATAGTAAGCGGTTGCAATGTAAGAAACTCTGGAGTACTCTTCATAGGATTCTACAGTAGAGCCGTAGCCATAGATAGCCCGCAGATACTTGTTGGGGTTCTTGTAGCCGTAGTACATAGCATACAGCTTCATCTGTTCAATGTTCAACTTCAGAGAAGATTCATCCTCTTCGGTTAGGGTAAAGCCTTCGGCCATAGCCTTATCGTAAAGAGCATAGTCGCTCTTGGCCTTTTCCAGTGCCCGTGTCAGGAAAGAGTCAGCCCAGGTTTCGCCGGTTTCCTGGTTGATAACCTGCTCACTCAGGGGCTGGTTTGCATTCAGACCGGACATCATCAGGTACATAGATGCGCTTTCGCCATACATAGATACCCATTCATTGTACTGATTTCTGATTGTATCGTTCAGGTAATAATTCATCTGAACACTAGTCAGCTTGTGCTCGCCGGTAACAGCGGCAATGGTGTTCTTGTCGATAACACCGGAGTTATTCACGGCTCTGACGCCAACAATACTTGCGGCAGCCAAAGCAACTACCAGCATAATGGCTACAAATGCGATGGAAAGCCGTTTCATTTTCTTTGCTTCAGCCTGCTCGGCCAGCTGACGCTCAGTCAACCCAGCAGCAGCCTGCTCCTTGCGGAGCTTCTTCTTATCGGATGCGCTCATGTAATCAATTCCTCTCATGTACGATTGGTAATCTATGTACCCTGCGGGGTACATAAGTTATGCTATTATAACTGATTTCTCCTCCTGTTGCAAGAGAATTCTTTCGGTTTGGCATAAATGTGAAAAAAATTTACAATTTATTGGGGAAAATCCATAAAAAAACATGGGGAGCAGAGCTCCCCATGCCGCACCCGCTTTAGCCGTACGCGTCCGATTATGACCTGCACGAAATGGCAGGTGGGTTGCCGCTCCCGGCCTTCGCTGCTCCCAACGTCCGCCTGATGTCAAAGCATAGGCGGGAGGTCTGCAATCCGACCGGGAAGTCTAACATCCCTATTCAAAAATGTGGGTCCAAAAGGACGGCATTACGAACCAAGCAGGAAGCTAACAGTTATTCGTCTTCCTCTTCCTCGTACAGCTGTTCCATAATGAGATTGTAGACAGTTTCCAGTTCGCTTTCATCTTCAATTGCGCAAAGGACCGGCTCATCCTCGCCGTCTTCCTCTACGGATTTCAGAATACTCACTTCCAAATCGTTATCTTCTCCGTCAACTGCGAGAGTGACAGCCAGATAGGTGGCGCCATTATATTCCAGTGTAGTGAGAACTTCCAATTCAAACTCAGTGCCGTCCTCGTCCACAATGGTGATATAGTCAGAGCCGTATTCGTCAGACATAGTCAATACCTCCAATCAGTTTTGTAGGTATATTTTAACTGTACCCAATGAGAAAATCAAGTACTAACCTGTCAACGGTAACAGTATATCCCCGAGAAAAGATTTTATGAGAAGGGAAATTCTGACGAAATGGGTATACTACATTAAATTAAATGATATTTCATAAATTAGGTCTTTCGTTTTTCCGTAGTTTGTGTTATAATGATATGAACCATAGTATAATCCCATACTATGCGATGTGCATGATTTTAACCATGACGGCATTTGCCGGCACGATGGAGGTTTATTATATGGACCGTAATAAGAAAAAACTGCCCCGACAGGATTGGAAGCTCCCCTGGAGTGTGGATACTATGCAGCGGGTGTGGAAAATCGCTCTGTCTGTACTCAAAACAGTGGGTGGCGCGCTGATCACAGTGCTCCTGATCGGTATTGTCTGCGGATTTGTCTTTGTAGGAATCCTTGGCGATTACCTGCAGGATGATATTCTGCCTATGGCGGATATGGAAATTGAAGATGTGGAGCTGGACAAGAACTCCACAATGTACTATGTGGATGAAAACGGCGACATCCAGGTGTATCAGCAGATTTTTGCTTCTACCACCAGCAAGTGGGCTGATTTGGAGGATATCCCCAAGGATCTGGTCCATGCGGCAATCTCCATTGAGGATAAGCGATTTTACAGCCATCAGGGCGTTGACTGGGTAACCACAATCAAGGCCTGTGCCAGAATGTTCTTCGGCGATGACTCTGTAGGTGGTTCCAGTATCACTCAGCAGCTGATTAAGAATTTACTGCTGTTTGAAGACGAAAGCGCTGACGATGTAACGGTGCAGCGTAAGGTGCTGGAAATTTTCCGCGCCTTGCAGTTGGAAAAACGGTATACCAAGGATACCATTATGGAGATGTACCTGAACTGCATCTACTTGGGTCAGGGCTGCCGGGGTGTCCGCAGCGCAGCAGAAACCTATTTCGGAAAGGAATTGGAATTGCTGACTACCGCTGAATGCGCAAGTCTGATCAGCATTACCAATTCTCCCACCTATTACGACCCCTATCAGAACTTTGAAAATAACAAAAAGAGAAAAGAAGATGTTCTGTGGGCTATGCGGGAGTACGGCTGGCTGGAAGAAGAGGCTTATCAGGAAGCGATTGCTCAGGAACTGGTGCTGAAAGCCGGTGTTGCCAAGGAAGACCGGTTGGCCACCTGTGAAAATGAGGACTGCGGATACCGGGGTACTGTCAGCACGTATAAGAAAAACGGGGACGCATACTATTGTCCCAATTGTAATACCCAAACTGCAGTGCAGAAGGATAATTCCAAAGCGGTTTACTCCTACTTTGGAGATACGGTTTTAGAGGATGTTGCAAAGATGCTTGCTCAGCAGGCCGGCTTCCAGTGGAACAGAGCCACCCGGGAAATGATGATGCAGCAGATTCAGAAGGCCGGCTATCATATCTATACCACCATTGACAAACGGGTACAGGATCAGGTAGATGCTATCTATAGCAACTTGAACGAAATTCCCGATACCCGTGGCGGTCAGCAGCTGCAGTCTGCTATGGTAATTATTGATAACCGCTCCGGTGATATTGTGGCTATGGCCGGCGGTGTAGGTGAGAAGACGGAACACGATGCCTGGAACCGGGCAACGGACTCCGAGCGCCAATCCGGTTCTTCCATCAAGCCCATTACTATCTATGGCCCGGCCTTTGAGTCCGGCGCAATCACACCGGCAACAGTCATTAAGGATCTGCCTATGAGCTATAGCGAAAACGGCGCATATCCTCTCAATGATACCAGAACCTATTCCTACGCCCGTACCATCTATCGTGGCGTTGTCCGTTCCGTAAACGCAGTAGCGGCCAATACCCTTGACCGTTCCGGCGAAAGCTACGCCTTTAAGTTTGCCAGAGATAAGTTCCGTCTGTCTACATTGGTGGAGAATTATACCGATGCAGACGGCCGTGTGCACAGTGACGTGGGTGTGGGCCCCCTGGCAATGGGCGCCCAGACCTTCGGTGTAACGGTGCGGGATATGTCCAGCGCTTTTGCCACCTTTGCCAATGATGGTGAATACCGCAGAGGCCGTACTTTTACCAAGGTATATGACAGCAACGGCAATTTGATTTTGGACAATACTCAGGAGAAGGAACAGATTCTCAGCAAAAAGACTGTGGATTATATGAACTACTGCCTGACTGCTGCTACCAAGGAAGGTACCGGTACTGAGGCAAACCTGTTCAATTCCTATGGTATTACTACTGCCGGTAAGACCGGTACTTCCGGTGACAGCAAGGACCGCTGGTACTGTGGCTATACGGGCTACTATACCGCTGCCGTTTGGTGCGGTTTTGATGACCCGGAAGTAATCCGTTGTATCAGTGTGAACAACCCGGCTGCCTACCTGTTCAAAAAGGTCATGGGCCCCATTCACGCAGGAAAGAGCGATATTCTGCTCCACAGCAACAAGATGCAGAATGTCACCGTCTGCCTCAGCTCCGGCAAGCTTGCTACTACAGCCTGCGCCAATGATGTCCGGCAGATTTCTCCGCTTGTTGCCGATGAATTTATGTCCACCAGTACAGCTGCGGTATATCCGGAGGATATGCCCACTGAGGTGTGCGATAAGCATGTGATGGTGGAATACTGTTCCGGCGGCGGTGTAGCTACGCAGGCCTGTAAGGATGTTGCTCAGCACGGCGGGGCATCTATTGTGCAGCGGGGTCTTGTCAAGCTCACCCAGAGCGAGATTGACGCAATTGTACGGGCCTCCGGCTACGGTCTGTGGCGGGATTATCAGCGAAATGACTATGTGTATTATATCAACAATGATGGCAGCGACGGCTGGTTTAGAGGTATTCGTAATAACCTGAGCCAGAGTGTGAGAGCGCCCTATATGGTATGTCCCAAGCATAACTGATAGGGAGTCGTCTTTGTTATTAAAAAGGAGAAACAGATGATTTGGATTTCCGATGGCTGGAAAGAGTATGAAGTGTTAGACACCGCTGCCGGTGAACGGCTTGAGCGGTGGGGTAAATATACCTTGGTGCGTCCCGATCCGCAGGTGATCTGGGACACACCCCATACCCACCCCGGGTGGAAAAAATACGATGCCCGCTATATCCGCTCTTCTACAGGTGGCGGTCATTGGTCTGACCATAACCTGCCGGAGCGGTGGCAGATTCGCTATAAGGATTACCTAACCTTTAATGTGAAGCCCATGAATTTTAAGCATACCGGCGTGTTCCCTGAGCAGGCGGCAAACTGGGATTTTATCCGGGATACCATCGCTTCTGCCGGTCGTCCCACCAGAGTGCTGAATCTGTTTGCTTATTCCGGCGGCGCTACCCTGGCAGCTGCCGCAGGCGGCGCAGAGGTGTTCCATGTGGATGCCTCTAAAGGTATGGTCTCTTGGGCGAAAGAAAACGCAGTAGCTTCCGGACTTGCTGTCCGCCCCATTCACTGGATTGTGGATGATTGCGCTAAGTTTATCCAGCGGGAAATCCGCCGTGGCCGCCGGTATGACGGTATCATTATGGACCCGCCCAGTTACGGCAGAGGCCCCAGCGGCGAGATATGGAAGATGGAAACCAGCTTCTATCCCTTCCTGCTGGAGGTGGCGAAGCTATTGACAGATAATCCCTTGTTTGTGATCATCAACTCCTATACCACCGGACTTGCGCCCTCCGCTGTTGGCTATGCATCCAATGTGGTGTTCTCCGCAGCCCACGGCAGCGGCAGTACCGCAGTAGGGGAGTTGGGCCTTCCTGTTCAGTCCACAGGTCTGGTATTGCCCTGTGGTGCAACCGGCCGTTGGACGCCTTAATTGGGAGGTAGTGCATTGAGTACTGCAATTTCCGCAGAGAATTTGACCTATACTTATCCGGCCGCAGAGGATGTGTCCGGGATTCCTGTATTTGAAAATCTGAATCTGACCGTGGAGCAGGGTAGCTTTGTTGCGATTTTAGGCAGCAACGGCAGCGGAAAATCCACCCTTGCAAAGCATTTTAACAGCATTTTGCTCCCTTGCGGCGGTAAGGTGTATGTGGGCGGTATGGATACCTCTGACCCGGAAAAGCTGATTGCTGTCCGCCGTACGGTTGGTATGGTGTTCCAGAATCCCGACAATCAGATTGTCGCCAATGTAGTGGAAGAGGATGTGGCATTCGGTCCGGAAAATTTAGGCGTAGCTGCGCCTATGATTCGCCAGCGAGTGGATAACGCTCTGAAGCAGGTGGGAATGTATCATTACCGGAATCATGCTCCGCACCTTCTCTCCGGCGGACAGAAGCAGCGAGTTGCAATTGCCGGCGTAATTGCCATGGAGCCGAAATGCATTGTGCTGGACGAGCCCACTGCAATGCTGGACCCTAAGGGCCGCCGGGAAGTGATGGAAACGGTTGTCCGCTTAAACAAGGAAAAGAATATTACTGTTGTGCTGATTACCCACCATATGAACGAGGCGGCTATGGCCGACCGTGTGGTGGTGCTGGACAAGGGTAAGCTCTCTCTGGACGGAGCGCCGAAGGAAGTATTTTCTCAGGTAGAGAAACTCCACGAAATGGGCCTTGCTGCCCCGGAAACCGTGGAATTGTGCTATGAACTGAACCAAAAGGGCTTTACTTTGCCCTTGGATAGATTAAATTCCGAAGAATGTGCGCAGGTACTTTGTGATTTACTGAAGGCCTGACCCACTGGAGGTTAGAAAATTGACACCATTTTTGCAGGTGAAGAACCTACAACATATATATAGTATCGGTACGCCCTTTGAGCATATTGCCTTAAAGGACGTGTCTTTCTGCGTGGAGCGGGGAGAATTTATCGGTGTGATCGGCCATACCGGCTCCGGTAAATCCACCTTGATGCAGCATTTGAACGGCCTGTTGAAGCCCACCTCCGGTGAGATTTTGCTGGAAGGTAAGAATATCTGGTCTGAGAAAAAGCTGACCCGCCAATGCCGTTTTCGGGTGGGCTTGGTATTCCAGTACCCGGAGTATCAGCTGTTTGAGGAAACGGTCTATAAAGATATTGCTTTCGGTCCGAAGAATATGGGCCTGTCAGCAGATGAGGTAGACCGCCGTGTGCGGGAGGCAGCCGGTTTTGTGGGCATTACTGATGCCCAACTGGAGGTTTCTCCTTTTGATTTGTCCGGCGGACAGAAACGCCGGGTGGCAATTGCTGGCGTGATTGCGATGGAGCCGGAATTGCTGATTTTGGACGAGCCTACCGCCGGCCTTGATCCGGAGGGCAGAGAGGATATTCTGCGGAATATTGAAAGCTACCGGCAGGCAAAAAATGCTGCCATTATGATGGTCAGCCATTCTATGAGTGATGTGGCCCGGCTTGCCAACCGGCTTTTGGTTATGAATGACGCAAGTCTTGCTATGGATGCGCCTCCTATGGAGGTGTTCACCCATGCACAGGAACTGCTGGATATGGGATTGGATATTCCTGAGGTTACCCGACTGTTCCTGCAGCTGCAGAATATGGGTATTCCCGTAAATCAGGTGTATACTATGGAGCAGGCGGTAGCGGAACTGACCCGAATCAAGGAGGGAAACGCCTATGCTTAAAGATGTTACTTTAGGTCAGTATTTCCCGGGAAATTCCCTGATTCACCGTCTTGACCCCCGTACCAAGCTGGTTGCCCTGATTGTGTATATTGTTGTGCTGTTTACTGCAGGTAGCTGGCTGTCCTACGGCTTGGTATTTGCGTTTTTGGCGGCCTGCATCGGTGTTTCTCAAGTGCCCTTAAAGGCCTTTGTGCGGGGCATGAAGCCACTGCTGTTGATTCTTGTTTTTACCGGTATCCTGAACTTGTTTTTTACGCCGGGTGAGACAGTTTTGGTCTCGTTTTGGCGAATCACTCTAACACAAGAGGGTCTCATACGGGCCGTTTTTATGATGGCGCGGATTCTGCTGCTGATTTCCGGTACATTTCTGCTGACTTATACCACATCTCCCATCAGCCTGACCGACGGATTGGAGTCGCTGCTTGGTCCTTTGAAGAAACTCCGTTTGCCTGTCCATGAGCTGTCTATGATGATGTGTATTGCTCTGCGGTTTATCCCTACCCTCATTGAAGAAACGGATAAGATTATGTCCGCCCAAAAGGCAAGAGGCGCTGATTTTGAAAGCGGTAGCCTGATGAAACGGGTGAAAGCCCTTGTGCCTATTCTGGTACCGCTGTTTATCAGCGCTTTCCGTCGGGCAGACGAGCTGGCCACTGCTATGGAATGCCGCTGTTACCACGGCGGCGAGGGTCGTACCAAAATGAAACTTCTGCGGTATAAACGCCGGGATTATTTGACCTTTGCCGTATTACTCCTGTTGCTTGCGGCGGTGATTGTAATGGTGAATTTCGGGCTGTGAGGTATGTATGCGCAATATTGCTTTGGTTTTAACCTATGAAGGCACAGCCTACCACGGCTGGCAGATGCAAAAAAATCTGGCCACTGTCCAGCAGACCCTGGAAAAGGGGATTCGTATGGTAGTGGGCCACGATGTCCATGTCACCGGCTGCGGCAGAAGCGATGCCGGTGCCCATGCCACAGTGTATGTGGCCAATTTCCGTACAGAATCCACCATTCCCTGCGACCGTTTGCCCTATGCGCTCAATACCCATCTGCCTGCGGATATTGTGGTCACAAAGGCCTTTGAGGTGGGGGAGAATTTCAATGCCATCGGCTCCTGTGTCCGTAAGGAATACACCTATACCATCTATAATTCCCGGGTTCGGGACCCGTTCTATGTGAATCGTGCTTGGTTTTACCCCGGTCACTTGGATGAAAAGATTATGCAGGCGGCAGCAGACCAATTTGTTGGCACCCACGATTTTGCCGCTGTGCGCAGTGTGGGAACGGATGTTAAATCCACCGTCCGCACCGTATACTATTACAATGTAGAGCGGAAAGGGAATATCATTGAACTGAAGGTCTGCGCCAATGGTTTCCTTTATAATATGGCCCGGGCGATGGCGGGTACCGTTGTGTATGCTGCCGAGGGGAAATTTCCTCCGGAGCAGATCGGCAAAATTCTTGCCGACGGTAACCGTACTGCTGCCGGTCCTACTGTACCCCCCGGTGGTCTTTATATGACCCGTTTGTGGTATGATGACGGGACAGATCAGTTTGAAGTGTCCGCTTGGGACGAAAATTCATAAATTGTTTTTCCTTTTTCGGTGCGTTTATGATATCCTACCGAAAGAAAGGTTGTGAGAAGTGTATGCAGCCAAAATTGTGTACAAAATGTAAGAAAAATATGGCCGTGGTCTTTATTACAAAGATTGAAAACGGCGTGACGATGAACGAGGGCTATTGCCTGAAATGTGCCCGTAGTCTGGGAATTCCCCAGCTTGATGCGGCAGTGCAGCAGATGGGCTTTTCCGAAGAGGATCTGGAATCGTTGTCCGATGAAATGAGCAATGTCTTTGGCCAACTGGATAATGAAGATACTGACGAAACGGAAAGCCGTACTGCCACATTCCCTCTGCTGAACCAGCTGTTGGGCAATATGGGCGGGGAGAAGGGCGAAGTGCCTGCTCCCAAGCAGGAGTCTGGGGAAGAGAAGAAAAAACCCAAGGAAAAAGCCAATAAGCATAAGTTCTTGGACAGCTATTGTATGAACCTGACCGGACGAGCCAAAGAGGGCAAGCTGGATAAGGTGATTGGCAGAGATGTGGAAACTGAGCGGGTGATTCAAATTTTGAATCGCCGGCAGAAGAACAATCCCTGTCTGATCGGTGAGCCCGGTGTAGGTAAGACTGCCATTGCCGAGGGCCTTGCCCAGCGGATTGCGGCGGGAGATGTGCCCTATAAACTGCGGGATAAGGAAGTTTTCCTGCTGGACCTGACTGCATTGGTGGCAGGCACCCAGTTCCGTGGCCAGTTTGAAAGCCGAATGAAGTCCTTGATTACAGAGATCAAGGTCTGTGGCAACATCATTTTGGTGATTGACGAGGTCCATAACCTTGTAGGCGCCGGTGATGCAGAGGGCTCTATGAATGCCGCCAATATCCTGAAACCTGCCCTTTCCCGTGGTGAAATTCAGGTAATTGGCGCAACCACCTTTAATGAATACCGTAAGCACATTGAAAAGGATGCCGCATTGGAGCGCCGTTTCCAGCCGGTAACCGTGGCTGAGCCGTCTCTTGAGGAAGCCTGCCAGATTATGCAGGGTATTGCAAAAAGCTATGCAGATTTCCATGGCGTATCGATCTCCCCGGAGATTGCAAGACAGTGTGTTATGCTTTCCGAACGGTATATCACCGACCGTTTTCTGCCGGATAAGGCAATCGACCTGCTGCACGAGGCCTGCTCCGATGTAAACTTGCGTTGCAAGGAGATTTCCTTGCGGGCAGAGAAGAAAAAAGAACGGGACGACTATGAACTGGAACTGCGAATGCTCACCGAGGATACGGAAAATGAGCATTACGAACGTCTTGCTACGATCCGCAGTAAGCTGTGCCAGTTGGCCGCTGAGATTGAGGAATTGGATAAAATTCCTGCTCCTTCTGTCACAATGGATAATTTGGCCCGTATTATTGAATTGTGGACAAAAATTCCCGCCAGCAAGATCAAGGCTCAGGAATATAAGCAGATCAAAGGCCTTGCGGACCGCTT
Organism: Faecousia sp.; assembly: GCA_045659325.1. Taxonomy (GTDB): domain Bacteria; phylum Bacillota; class Clostridia; order Oscillospirales; family Oscillospiraceae; genus Faecousia. Next base: position 12,433 of record JAZOWQ010000027.1, read on the forward strand.
AAAAACCCACATTGTGGGACAGGACGAGGCGGTAGAGGCGGTTGCCAAGGCAATCCGCAGAAACCGGGTGGGTATCAGCCCAAAGAAAAAGCCTGTGTCCTTCATTTTTGTAGGACCTACCGGTGTGGGTAAAACCGAACTGGTAAAGTGCCTTGCAAATGACCTGTTTGATTCTGTAGATTCCTTGATTCGATTGGATATGTCGGAGTTTATGGAAAAGCACACTGTCTCCAAGTTGATTGGTTCTCCTCCCGGTTATGTTGGCTATGACGAAGCCGGTCAGCTTACCGAGAAAATTCGCAGAAAACCCTATTCTGTGGTGTTGTTCGATGAAATCGAAAAGGCCCACCCGGATGTGCTGAATGTACTTCTGCAGGTGCTGGATGATGGCCGAATTACCGATGCCCAGGGCCGCGTGGTGAATTTTGAAAATACTATTATCGTGATGACCTCCAATGCCGGCTCTGAGGGCAGGGTAGGGGGCTTGGGCTTCGGCAGAACCGATAACGATATGATGAAAGAGAAGACTATGGGCGCACTGAAGGAATTCCTTCGTCCTGAGTTTATCAACCGTGTGGATGAGATCATCACCTTCAATCGCCTGACCGAGGAGAATTTCCTTGGAATTGCTGATATTATGTTGGAAGAGCTGCGACAGAGTCTTGCCAACCGCGGACTGACCCTGATCTGGGATGAGGAAGTACGGAAATACCTTGTAGAAAAGGCTTATTCCGTCACCTACGGCGCCCGGAATCTACGCCGCGAAATCCAGCGTAGCCTGGAAGACCCCATTAGTGAGAAAATTATCGATTCCTTTGAAAAACCCATTTCTCAGATTCAAATCTCTGTGAAAAACGGTGAAATTCACTTAAAAACCAAATAATATAACAACCTCCGGCTTGGCCGGAGGTTGTTTTTTACAGGTCAAATTCGTCCGTGAGTTTGGTGGACATTTTCCAAGCCATATCCTCTACCTTGTCAGCTGCCTTTGCGGCAAGCCGGCGGGTAGGGTTGTTCCGGGGCATTGCCAGAATCGCAACAGCGCCAGCTGCTGCGCCTACACCTAATGCGAGTGCTAAACCCTTAACGTTCATTGGATCCCCTCCTTTCATTCTTAGTGTTCCCAATTGTGGGTAAAACTCGAATGGAAAGGTTTTTCAGAAAAAATGAGGGCGCATTTTGCACCCTCATATTTTGTTTGATTAGCCAACAGAACCTGTGCCGCCGTTTGTTCCGGAAGAACCGGTTGTACCGTTACCGGTAGAAGAACCGTTTGTGCCGGTAGAAGGGTTGTTAGTGGTGCCATTGGTGTTGCCACCCTCAACACCGCCACCGGGCAGAGTAGGACCGATATCCGGGTCGGGAATATTAGTTTCTGGTACAGGAACGGTCGCGTTATCGGTGGGCATCGTGGTGTTGTTTGTGGTGGAAGGTGTGGTTGCGGGGTCCATGTTTGCGCATGCGCAGGCGCACAGAGACAGGGCCATAACAAGGCCCAGCGCAAAAATTGCTATTCTTTTCACGAGAAATCCTCCTAAATTTAAGATTACAACGGTAGTATTACACGCTCCTGTAAAGTTAGACAGGAAATATCTTCCATAAAAATAAGTAGTTTCTTGCATAAATTTCAAAAAAACAATTGCTATTTTCTTTTGGGTGGAGTATAATGACCTAAGAAATATGAAATAAAGGAGAATTCTTTTTATGAAGAAGCTCACAGTAAAAAAAGGTGCAGAATGTATGGCTTGCCTGGAGTGTGTGTCCGCTTGCTCTAAGGCTTTCTACAAGGAGTTCCATCAGGATCTGTCCTGTATTCAGATTGTTGAGAAAAACGGTGCACCGAAGCCTATGGTCTGCATCCAGTGCGGTAAGTGCGAAAAGGTTTGTGAGGCCGGCGCAATCACCCAGAATCCCAAGACCGGCGTGTATATGATTAACAAGAAGCTGTGCACCTCCTGCGGCAAGTGTGTTGAGATTTGCCCCATGAAGGTTATGGTTGCTCCCGAGGAAGGACCTACCAGCAAGTGTATTGCCTGCGGTATTTGCGTCAAGGCTTGCCCTATGGAAATTTTGGAAATTGTGGAAAAGTAAATCTACATATCATCAGCCGGAGGAAACTCTGGCTGTTTTTTTGTGCAAAAATTATGGTTGTAATATTTGCATATTGTAACGAAATATGCTATACTGTACATAATCATACGCCCGGAGGAGTTTATGACAATTATGACAGATTTTCAGCAGAAAATGACTACTTTACTGCCGACTATAAAACTTCTTATGAATGAATCTATGGCAAAGCACACCTCCTTTCGTATTGGAGGGCCTGCCGAGGTGATGGCATTTCCTAAAAGCGGAGATGAATTATGTGAATTGCTAAAACTGTCCGCTTTGTTGGACTGTAAGCCTGCTATTTTAGGAGCAGGAACCAATATTCTTGCACCGGATGAGGGCGTTCCGGGCCTGGTCATCTGTCTGAAGGAATGTATGGACCTGCTGGAGCGGGTGGACGATACCCACATCCGGGTAGGCGCAGGTGTCAGTATGGCAAGAGCGGCTGCCTTTGCCGCAAATTGCGGACTGTCAGGCCTTGAATTCGCCCACGGGATACCCGGTTCAGTAGGCGGTGGCGTGTATATGAATGCCGGTGCTTACGGCGGAGAAATTTGTCAGGTATGTGAATCCGTGGAAACGGTGGAAGTAAACGGAGAAATTCGCATTCTGTCGGCGGAAGAAATGGACTTTTCTTATCGCCACAGTCGTCTTGAAACCGAGGGTGGTATTGTCTTGTCCGCAACTTTTGCCTTAACTCCAAAAGCTGCGGAGGAAATCCGCGCAACGATGCAGGATTTGATGACTCGCCGCAGAAGCTCCCAGCCTTTGGATTTGCCATCTGCCGGCTCAGCCTTTAAGCGGCCTGTGGGCGGTTATGCAGCGGCGCTGATTGACCAGACAGGTCTGAAGGGCTATCAGGTGGGCGGCGCTGCGGTGTCAGAAAAGCACGCGGGTTTTGTTGTAAATTTAGGCGGCGCAACCGCAAGTGATGTGAAAAAGCTTCTGAACGATGTGTCAGAGCAGGTGTTTGCAAGCACCGGAATCCGGTTGGAGCCGGAGGTGCGTATTTGGTAGAATGAGAGGTGAATCCCGATGGCCGTATCCTTCAGCGGTAGTGCAAAGGCAGAAATTTGCCGTAATATCCCTGCTAAGCCTTGCTGCGCATTGGCAGAGTGTTTTGGCGTGTTGTTATTTTGCAACAGCTTCCGCCCGGATCATATCCGGATTATTACGGAATGTCGGGAATTTGCCCAGATTTTGCCCAAACTTTTCAAAAAGGCATTTGGCGTATCCTTTGATTTAGTGCCGGATGCGGACACGCCCGGAAAGTTGAATTTTCAAATTAGTGACCAAGATAAAATTCGTCATATTATGCACGCCTACGGCTTTGACGCAGGCGATACGTTGTCTTTGCATATCAATCTTCCAATTGTGGAAGAGGATTGCTGTAAAGCTTCTTTCTTGAAAGGCGCATTTTTGGCAGGTGGATCGGTGACAGACCCGGTAAAGGGGTATCATATTGAATTGGCTACGACCCATAGTAGTGTAGCCCGGGAATGTAATAGCCTGATGCATGAGGTGCTTTCTGTGCAGCCAAAGTATACCGCCCGGGGCGGCAGTCATGTGCTTTACTTAAAGCAGAGTGATATGATTTCCGATTTTCTCACCTATTTGGGCGCGCCGGTTTCCGCTATGGGGATTATGGAAGCCAAGCTGGAAAAAGAACTGAACAATAAAGTCAATCGCCGCTGCAACTGCGACGACGCCAACACGTCTAAAGTGGTGGAGGCAGCCCAGGAGCAGTTGACCGCAATCCGTATGTTGCGGGACACCGGCGCTTATCAGAATTTGCCTGCAAAGCTGCAGCAGGCAGCTACTGCGAGAGAGGAACATCCCGAATCTTCTTTGACGGAACTGGCGGCCATGATGCAGCCGCCCATCAGCAAACCTGCTATGAATCATCGGCTGCAAAAGCTGGTACAACTGGCACAGGAGGGTAAATAAATGAGCTTTGTGCATTTGCATTTGCATACGGAATACAGCCTCCTGGACGGTGCTTGCCGGATTGAGGGACTTATGGATCGGGTAAAGGAATTGGGCCAAAATGCCGTTGCTATTACCGACCACGGCGTTATGTACGGCTGTATCGATTTTTATAAGGCGGCAAAGGCGGCCGACG
>JAZOWQ010000028.1:0-16189 GCA_045659325.1 Faecousia sp.
TCAGCCAGTCACGGCTGGGGCCCTTAGCGGCCTTGGAGGTGATAATTTCCACAATGTCACCGTTTTGCAGGGTGGCATCGATATTGCAAATCCGGCCATTGACCTTGGCGCCTACCAGAGAGTTACCCACGCCGGAGTGAATGGCGTAAGCAAAATCAATGGGGGTTGCGCCGGCAGGCAGCGGCACGATTTTACCCTTGGGGGTAAAGGTGAACACCTCGTCGTCGAACATATCGATCTTCAGGGAGGACACATAGTCTTCCGCATCGGTGTCCTGCTGGCTTTCCAGCAGACGGCGGACCCATTCAAAGTCCTTTTCCTCACCGTCGCCGGCGCCCTGCTTATATTTCCAGTGGGCAGCAATACCGTATTCCGCGGTCTCGTGCATATCCCAGGTGCGAATCTGCACTTCAAAGGGGATACCCTGAGAGCCGATCACGGTGGTGTGCAGACTCTGGTACATATTGGGCTTGGGGGTGGAGATGTAGTCCTTGAACCGGCCGGGCACCAGATTGAATAGGTCGTGAATATGACCCAGCACATTGTAGCAATCAGGAATGGTGTCCACGATGACCCGGAAGGCGTAAATGTCGAACAGCTCGTCCATGGTTTTACCCTGGGTGGTCATCTTCCGGTAGATGGAATATACGTGCTTAATCCGGCCGTAGGCGGTGTTGTGAATGCCCATGGCGGTCAGACGCTGGGAGATTTTGTCCTGAATGGTGTGCATAAAGGCCTCGTCCTTCTCCTTATGGGCGGACAGGTACGACATAATCTCCCCGTAACTGCCGGGGTCCAGATACTGCAACGCAATATCTTCCAGCTCCCATTTCAGCTTCTGCATACCAAGGCGGTGGGCCAGGGGGGCGTAGATATCCATGGTCTCCCGGCACTTTTTGATCTGCTTTTCCGGGGTCTGGTACTGCATGGTGCGCATATTGTGAAGCCGGTCGGCAATCTTAATGAGCACCACCCGGATGTCCTTGCTCATAGCCATGAACATCTTCCGCAGATTCTCCATCTGGGCCTCCTCGGTGGAGGAGAAATTGGCCCGGGTCAGCTTGGTGACGCCCTCCACCAATTCGGCAACGGAAGTGCCAAACAGCTTGGCAATTTCCTCGAAGGAGGCATCGGTGTCCTCAATGCAATCGTGGAGCAGAGCGCCCAAAATGGCGTCCATATCCAGACCCATTTCCGCCACAACCTCGGCAACGGACAGGGGGTGAATGATATAGGGAGAGCCGTCTTTCCGCTTTTGGTCCTTATGCTTTTCCCGGGCGTACTCTACGGCCTTGTCGATGAGGGTCATATCGATTCCCGGCAGACACCGGTTCACGGTCTGGTACATAGACCCGTAGTGTTCAGCAAAACTTTCCATAAATTACTGCTCCTTAGCAGAGATTAAAAGTTGCATGGTACGGCTGGTGTTCAGGTCTGCCTTTTGGGCGGCAGGGATCAGCCGAACGGTGATGTATTTGTGCAGATGCCGGACCTCCAAGAGACCCACATCGGCGAAAATATCAAGACAGGTCAGCAGCTTGCCCAGAGAGAGGGGGCTGCCGGACCACCGGACAATCTTCCGGCACAGGCATATGGGCGTCTCCTGCAAGCTGTCGTTACGGGCAGACAGATACCGCCAAACCATACCTAAGGTTGCCCGGTCGGGAAGCAGATTTTCTGCGGTTTCCCTGTCCAAAGCGCCCGCTTGCAGACGGGCGTAACCGTCCGTGTCGCAGCAAACAGGCTGACCACAGGCAGGACGGATATCCTGGATATTCATCTGCACCGTGTGCTCACCCCGGAACTCGTTAATCTGGGGAATGAAGGCTACATCCACCACATCTCCCACTTCGATAGCGGCAGACTCAGCGGTGGCAGAGAAGAAAATGCCGTTGAAGCCGTAACCTTTTCCCTGCAGACGCAACCGCAGGTGGCGGCCGCCGCCTACTTGACTCAGCTTCTCTACGGTGAGGTTTTCCATCACCAGCATGGGCTTGGGGCAGCCATTGCCGCAGGGCTCCAGCGCCTTCAAAGAATCAATGTTATGGAGGGTCAGCAGCTCGGGGGTGATGACGCAGTCCGCATCCAGAACGGTTTTCGGGCCGGCGCCGGAGTAAAATGCCTTTGCCAAGCGGCAGATTTCCTGCCGGAAGGGGGCAATTTGGTCCCGGTGAATGGTAAAGCCCGCCGCCAATTCGTGGCCGCCGAAGCTTTCCAGCAGATGGGAAAGAGAGGACAGAGAGGCAAACAGATTAAATCCGCCGAAGCTGCGGGAGCTGGCCTTTCCCGCCTCCCCGTCTAAACAAATCATAAAGGTAGGACAGCAGTATTCCTCTGCAATCCGGCTGGCAACGATGCCAACCACACCCTGATGCCAGCTTTCGTCCGCCAGCACAATGGCCTCCGGCAGCTGACCTTCCGGGAGCATCTCGATGGCCTGGGAGTAAATCTCCGATTCCACCGCCTGCCGCTGCTTGTTCAGTTCGCACAGCGCCTTGGCAAGAGCCTCGGCCTTATCGTGGTCGGGGGTGAGGAACAATTCTACCGCCAAGTCAATCTGACCCATTCTGCCTGCGGCATTAATCCGGGGGCAGAGCATATAGCCCACTACGGAAGAGCACAGATTGGCGCTTTCGCAGCCGCATTCCGACATCAGCGCCGCAACGCCGGGACGGGGGGCAACCCGCATCTGTTCCAGACCCCGGGAGACAAACACCCGGTTCTCTCCCTGCAGGGGCATCACATCGGCAACGGTGCCAAGGCAGACCAAATCTCCGTACCGGTCAAGAATTTCTTCCTGACTGCCGGAGAGGGCAGATGCCAGCTTGAAGGCAACACCCACACCGCTGAGGGTTTTGTGGGGATAACCGTCGTCGGGCCGGTGGGGGTCGACCACCGCAATGGCCTCAGGCAGCTTGTCCTTGCATTCGTGGTGGTCGGTGATGACCAAATCAATGCCCAGCTCTTTGCAAAGCTCCGCTTCCTCCACGGCGGTAATGCCGCAGTCCACAGTGATAATCAAGGTGACACCCAGACAGTGGAGGTAGTCGATGGCAATGGGATTCAGCCCATAGCCCTCCTCCAAACGGCCGGGGATGTAAGGCACGCAGTCACAGCCATAGCTGCGCAGGAAATCCGTCAGCAGGCAGGTGGCGGTGATGCCGTCCACATCATAGTCGCCGAACACGGCGATTTTCTCCTTGTTTTCCATAGCCAGACCCACCCGACCGGCAGCTAAGGCCATATCGGTCATCAGGTAGGGGTCGCAGGGGGTAGCATCGCAGTCTAAGTACCGGTGAGCGGCGGCCGCGTCACCGATGCCCCGGGAGGCCAGCACCATAGCCGCCAGCGGCGCAAAACCACCGGCCACAAGGGCATTCACCGCCTCCGGCTTGGGGGCCGCAGTGTTCCAAATTCCGTATTTCAAAGTATAACACATCCATTTTATCATTTTTATAATAGTATACCAAAAAATCCGCCAATACACAATAGAAAAGTTCTAAAAACCGGACAGGCCACATAGAATTTCAATGAAAAATTGAAAATTAAAAATTGAGAATTGAGATTTTTGTGAACTGCAGCTGCACAGCATAGATCCCGTAATTTTTAACTTTTAATTTTTAATTCTCCTGGGAGGGTATGTTATGAAAAAGTTACTCTGTTTCCTGTGCGTGTTGATCCTTTTGCCGGTGATACCCGTATCGGCGGTGGATATGAATATTCCCGCCAAAAGCGCGGTGCTGATGGATGTGGCAACGGGGACGCTTCTGTATGAGCAGGACGCCCATACGCCCCTTGCCCCTGCCAGCGTCACCAAGGTGATGACCATGCTGCTGATTATGGAGGCCATCGATTCCGGTCGGATTGGCTGGGACGACACCGTTACCACCTCGGAGGCCGCTGCCGCCAAGGGTGGGTCGCAGGTGTACCTGAAGGTGGGGGAGACCATGTCTGTGTCGGATATGGTGAAGTCCATCGCTGTTTCTTCCGCCAACGACTGCGCCTGTGCAATGGCGGGGCATATTGCCGGCAGTGAAACAGCCTTCGTGGAGCTGATGAACAAACGGGCCAAGGAACTGGGCATGAACGACACCAATTTTGTCAACTGCACAGGTCTTGACGACGATGACAGCGCAAAAAACCACAAAACCTCCGCCTATGATATCGCGATTATGTCCCGGGAGCTTCTGAAAAATCACCCGGATATCAAGAAATTTACCACTATTTGGATGGATACGGTGCGAAATGGGGCATTTGGACTGTCCAACACCAATAAGCTGGTGCGGTTTTATCAGGGCGCGACGGGGCTAAAGACCGGCTTTACCTCTCAGGCGGGGTACTGTTTGTCCGCCTCGGCCCTCCGGGAGGATATGGAGTTGATTGCGGTGGTAATGGGTTGTGAAACTTCCAAGGAGCGGTTTGCCGCCTGCAAGTCCATGCTGGATTACGGTTTTGCCGGCTTTACCCTCATCACCCCCCAGACAGAAACTGCGGAAATCCCCGTAAGATTGGGGGTTACAGATGCTGTCACAGCCGTTCCTGCCGGGGAGGATGCGGTGCTTCTTGACAAGGCCCAGAAAAATCAGGTCACCCAGCAGGTGGTGCTGGAGGAACAGGTGGATGCCCCGGTGAGCAAGGGTCAGCGGCTGGGGACATTATATATAAAAGCCGGGGAACAGGTGTTAAAGGAAATTCCCATGGTTGCCGAACAGGCAGTAGAAAAGCTCACCTTCTGGCAAATGTTCGGCAGACTCTTCCGGAAACTGGTTATGGGGAGCGATGCGACCGCTGCCGGTGGCAGATAAAGGGAGCAGAGCGAGTGGCAGTGGTCGATAAAATCGAGGATAAGCGTAAGTCCGAAGATTTTATCGGGTACCACAACAGGAGAAATAATAAAAAGGCTTCCCCCGGGGGAAGGTATAAAAAACCACCCCGGAGAATTTCTCCGGGGTGGTTAATCATTTTAAATAAATTACTTGTTAGCGCCAGCGATCTGTGCGGCAACTTCGTCAGCGAAGTTCTCTTCCTTCTTCTCGATGCCTTCACCCTTGATGTAGTGAATAGCGTCAACAAAGGAAACCTTACCGCCCAGCTTCTTAGCAGCGTCAGCAATGTAGCCGGCTACGTCGCCCTTGAACAGGTCGGAGCGGACGAATTCCTGCTGCAGCAGGCAGATTTCCTTGTAGAAAGCAGCCATCTTACCGGCAGCGATCTTTTCCTTAACCTCGGCGGGCTTGTTAGCCATCTTGGGATCGTTGTCCATCAGAGCAACCTGAACAGCCAGCTCCTTGTCGATTTCAGCCTGGGGAACCTGAGCCTTGTCCCAGTACTTAGCGCCCATAGCAGCGATCTGCATAGCCACATTCTTACCAATCTCGGTAGCGTCGCAGCCTTCAACAGCCAGATTTACCAGAACGCCGTGAGTACCGCCTGCGTGAACATAAGCCACGGAGGTGTTCTCAGCGAAGCGGGCAAAACGGCGGATCTGCATATTCTCGCCGATGGACATAACCTTCTCCTGCATGATCTCGGTAACGGTCAGATCGGAGTTGGGGTACTTAGCGGCCTTCAGAGCCTCAACATCTGCGGGGTTAGCGGTAGCAACCACCTCAGCCAGGTTCTTAACCAGATCCAGGAAAGCGTCGGTCTTAGCAGCGAAGTCGGTCTCGGAGTTCACCTCGATCACAACGCCCACACCGTTTACTCCGGTAGCGTATGCAACGCCTTCAGCGGCAATGCGGTCAGCCTTCTTAGCAGCCTTGGCCAGGCCCTTCTCACGGAGCCAGTCAACAGCCTTGTCCATATCACCGTCGGTAGCAGACAGAGCAGCCTTGCAGTCCATCATACCAACGTTGGTCATCTCACGGAGCTTCTTAACGTCCTGTGCAGTAAATGCCATAGTAGTAGTCCTCCTAATTATTCAGCTACGGGAGCCTCTGCCTCGGCAGCAGCCTCAACAGCAGCTTCCTCTACGGTGTCCTCACCCTGACGGCCTTCGATCACAGCGGAAGCCATAGCAGCGGCGATCAGACGGATAGCGCGGATAGCGTCATCGTTGCCGGGGATCACGTAGTCGATCTCGTCGGGATCGCAGTTGGTGTCAACGATCGCAACAATGGGAATGTTCAGCTTCTTAGCCTCGGCAATGGCGTTGCGCTCCTTGCGGGGGTCAACGATAAACAGAGCAGCGGGCAGCTTCTTCATTTCCTTAACGCCGCCCAGGTACTTCTCCAGCTTAGCGATTTCGCCCTGCAGCTTGATAACTTCCTTCTTGGGCAGCATAGCGAAGGTGCCGTCCTCTTCCATCTTGCGCAGCTGAGCCAGACGGTCGATACGGGTACGCATGGTGCGGAAGTTGGTCATCATACCGCCCAGCCAACGGGCGTTGACATAGTAACCGCCGCAACGGGCAGCTTCTTCCTTAATAGCGTCCTGAGCCTGCTTCTTGGTACCGACAAACAGAATGTTGCCGCCCTCAGCAGCCATGTCACGGACGAAGTTGTAGGCCTCTTCCAGCTTCTTAACGGTCTTCTGCAGGTCAATGATGTAGATACCGTTACGCTCGGTGTAGATGTAGGTGGCCATCTTGGGGTTCCACCGACGGGTCTGGTGGCCGAAGTGTACGCCTGCTTCCAGCAAGCTCTTCATGGATACGACTGACATAATTTTTTCTCCTTTTGTTTTGTCCTCCACCCCGTTCATTCCTTGCCGCCCGTCCCTAAGCAGAGAAAACTCCAACCGCAACAGTCTCTCAACAGCTCTTTTGGTTGCTTTTTGCTTTGTCTTCCTTGCCTTGCGTTAGCAAGACTGCGTCATCCGCAACAAAAATCAAGCCAAAACTTCAAGCTGAGAGATGCCTTGCAGTTTTCAGCCTCCCACTTTTTCTAAGGCAAAGAAAATCACGCAGGGAATACCCGTTGGTATTTTCAAGGGATTTTCTGCAGCATTGGGGAAAGTGGGTGTCTGAAAACCTGTTGGGGTTCGAGTTCTCTCTGCTTGAAACACGAGAGCGACAGGTCCCCGGGTGTGTGGTTTGATACTACGGAAAATTTCCGTGCCGAATTATTATATAAGAAGTGTGCCCAATTTGCAAGTGTTTTTTTCGTTTTTTCATTATTTTTCCAATCTTTTTTGGGAAAACAGGATGTTGTTGTTTTCGGCAAAGGAAGGCCCAATATATAGCATAAAAAACGGGCGGATAGGAAATCCGCCCGCGTTTAAAACATCAATTTCGGCCTGTTCCGGAGGACGCGGCAGTCGTCCGGCTTAATGTCCACCAGTACGATGTCCGGTCCGATCCGGCAGATGTTGCACCATGGAATCACAAAATCGTCCCTTGGTGGCCCCAGACCGCCCAGCTTGCACCGACCCGGCACCACAATGGCGCTGACTTCCCCCTTGGGAAGCTGGATAATTACATCTTCAATCATCCCCAGCCGACGGCCGTCGCTGATGCAGATCACCTCTTTGCAGTGCAAATCCGTAAACTTGGCTGACATACACCCACCCCCCGTTTTTGCTAAATGATATGCTGGAGGAAGTGGGGGTAGAACAGCCTGGATCGATTAATTAAGAAAGACTGAAGGACTTTCGCATGGCTTTAATAGCGCCTTTTTCCAGTCGGGACACCTGGGCCTGAGAGATGCCCAGAGTGCTGGCCACCTCCATCTGGGTTTTCCCGTCGTAGAACCGCATAGATAGAATTTCTTTTTCTCGGGCTCCCAAGGCCCGGAATGCCGACTGCAGACAAATTTGGTCAATCCAAGCACCCTCGGTGTTCCGGTTGTCCTTTACCTGGTCTAAAATCGTCAGCGGGTCGCCTCCCTCGGCATACACCGGGTCGTACAGGCTGACCGGGGCGCACACCGCGTCCAACGCCTCTGCCACTTCGCTTTCCGAGAGGTCCAACTCTTTTGCAACTTCTGCATTGGTGGGATCCCGGCCCAGTTTCAGCACCAACGCCTCTTTGCATTGCAATACACGGTAGGCGATATCCCGCAAAGAACGGGATACCCGAATGGCGGAATTGTCTCGCAGATACCGCCGCACTTCTCCGGCAATCATAGGCACACCGTAGGTGGAGAAGCGCACCCCCTTGGTGGGGTCGAAGTTCCGGATGGCCTTCATCAGACCGATGCAGCCTACCTGGAACAGATCGTCGGGGCTCTCTCCCCGTTTTTCAAATCGCTGGATTACCGACAGCACCAACCGGAGATTTCCCTCAATCAGCGCCTGCCGGGCATTTGCATCGCCTTTTTTTGCCTGCAGCAGCAGGCTGTCCATCTGGGTCTGGGTCAGTACTTTCAGCTGTGCGGTGTTCACACCGCAAATTTCCACTTTCCCTTGCATATGCCCTCCAAAAAAATGAAGATGCTACCAGTATTTCCAGAGGGGGAATTTTCATACAAAGAGGTCGTTTGTGGAAAATGTACAAAAATTTTGACACTCCTTTCCCACGAAAGGCTATTCTTTGGGCAGGTCAGTAGAAAGGGAAACTTTTTGGAGGGTTTTGACTTGAAAAATAACCTGGTTATTACGGAGACATAATTCCACAAACAAGGGTAAAAAATCCGTTTATGCAACCGGATATGCACTTGTAAACAACTGCCAATTCGCGGAAAAACAGGAAAAATAGGCTTGCAAACGGGGAGTTTTCCCCATTGTCCACAGACTTTTCCCCAAGGGGTGGCAGGTGGGGAAATTATGCGATTTGGTTTACATAAGTGATTATGACAACGCCTGACAATTTTTCTACTTTTTCTTGTTCAACATTTTCACAAGAGCTTTTTCCGGGAGGAAAAATTGCCTCTTGACAAGCTGTATTTTTCCGGGGAAACAAAATTTTTATTTCCGGGTATAACTATATGTTGTGTCCGGAAAAAATCAAACCACAATTTATGCAATCTTTCAAAAAATAAGGAAAAAAAGCGGAAAAATTTTGAAAAAGGTATTGATTTTATGGGAAACCTCCGCTATAATTGGTCAGTGCATGAGCAAAATACGAAACGGGAGGTGTAACAATGCCCAACATTAAGTCCTCTAAGAAGGATGTCATTTCTTCCAAGATTGCTTACGAGAAGAACAAGGCTAACAAGACTGCTCTGAAGACTGTCCTGAAGAAGTTTGATGCTGCTCTGGAGTCCGGCGATAAGGCCGCTGCCGAGGCTGCATACAAGCTGGCCGTTAAGGCTGTTGATCAGGGTGTCAACAAGGGTATCATGAACAAGAATGCTGCCGCTCGCAAGAAGAGCAGCCTGACTCTGAAGCTGAACAAGCTGGCCTAAGTTGAAAGACTTCTCTGAAAATATCTCCCTCACGAGTCACTCGGAGGGAGTTTTTTCATACCCTTTGCAGAGGATCTTTTGCCACGATTGTGCGTTTTGAAAGCCTCGAAGTATACCAGATACATCGTCGGCTTTCAACCTTCACTCGCGGCAAAATCTCTCTCTGCAATCATCTTCGGGCGGGCCGCTTCATTTGCGCAAAAATCTCTCGCTGTCAGCATTGTGTGGCTTTCAACCTTCGCCTGCACCAAAATCTCTCGGTGAACCGAGGCATTGTTGTTTGCGTAATGCGTTCAATTGTCAACTGTCAATTGTCAATTGTCCATTTTTGTGCTATACTTTATATAATAGCAAGCATAGACGGAGGAGGTGACATCATGGCAAGACTTTCAGACCCCATTACCATCTTAAAGGGCGTGGGGCCCACCAAGGCAAAGCAGTTTGCCGCTCTGAATATCTTTACCTTGGAAGACCTGATTTGTCACTTCCCCCGGGGCTATGAGGACAGAACAAGACTTGTCACCATTGAAAAGCTGGAGCCGGATGTTCCTGCCTGCTTCAAGGCCATGGTGATGAACACCCCCAGAACAAGCCATATCCGCAAGGGTCTGGACATTACCAAGGTCCAGGTGGCGGACTGCACCGCCCGGCTGACCCTGACATTCTTCAATCAGAAATTTACCGCTGAACAGCTCCAGTACGGCAAGGAATATATTTTCTACGGCGCGGTATCGGGAGATTTCATCGGCTATAATATGACCTCGCCTGTTTTTGAAAGCTTAGACAGCGCCCCCCTGACTACCCGTCGGGTGCTGCCCATCTACCCCCTCACCGCCGGCCTTTCCAACGCATCGGTGCTCAAAGCGGTGCGGCAGGCCCTGGCCATTTGCGATGTGCCCAAGGAGATTATTCCGGAGCAGGTGCGCCGGGAGTACGGGATTCTCCCTGCGGAGCGGGCCTATTATGCCATTCACGAGCCCAACTCCATGGAGGAGGCGGAGCAGGCCAAAAAGCGGCTGATTTTTGAAGAGTTTTTCGTATTCTCCGCAGGGTTGGCGCTTATGCGTGCCAGCCGCAGCTTAAAGAAAATCCCCGCCTATGAAAATTTGGATTTGACTGCCTTTTACAAGGCATTGCCCTTCACCTTGACCGGCGCCCAAAGCCGGGCTATCGGCGAAATTGTGGCGGATTTGGGCCGTGGTGCACCGATGAACCGGCTGGTGCAGGGTGATGTGGGCAGCGGTAAGACCATGGTGGCGGCTGCGGCGGCCTATCTTGCTGTGGAAAATGGCTGCCAGGCTGCTATGATGGCGCCCACGGAAATTCTAGCGGAGCAGCATTATGCCTCTTTGTCCAAACTTCTCACCCCGTTGGGTGTTTCCGTAGAGCTTCTTACCGGCGCACTCACCCCCAAGCAAAAGCGGCTTGCCAGAGAACGCATTGAATCCGGACAGGCCCAGCTGGTGGTGGGCACCCACGCATTGGTGTCGGAGGCCACGGTGTTTGATCATTTGGGCCTTGTGATTACCGACGAGCAGCACCGATTTGGCGTAGGCCAGCGGTCAGCGCTGTCCGGCAAGGGGCAGGACCCCCATGTGCTGGTGATGTCCGCAACCCCCATTCCCAGAACCCTGGCGCTGCTCATGTATGGCGATTTGGAGGTGTCCATATTGGACGAGCTGCCTCCCGGCAGAGAGCCGGTGGATACCTTCCTGGTGGACGAAAGCTACCGGGCCAGAATCAACAATTTTATCCGCAAGCATGTGGCGGAAGGCCATCAATGCTATGTGGTGTGTCCTGCGGTGGAGGAGACGGAGGGTATGGACCTGAAGTCTGCTGAAATGTGGGCGGAAACCCTGCAGCAGAAGGTGTTCCCCGACCTGCGGGTGACCCTGCTCCACGGTCAGATGAAGGCCGCGGAAAAAGAAACTGTGATGGCGGAATTTGCCAGGGGCGATGCGGATGTGCTGGTGGCAACCACCGTGATCGAAGTGGGTGTGGATGTGCCCAATGCCACCTTGATGGTGGTGGAGGATGCGGACCGGTTTGGCCTGAGTCAGCTGCACCAGCTCCGGGGTCGGGTAGGCAGAGGTAAAGCAAAGAGCTACTGCGTTCTCTTCTCTCAAAAGAAATCCGGGGATACTTACCAGCGGCTGAAGGCCCTGTGCAGTACCACCGACGGCTTCAAAATTGCCGAGGAGGATTTGCGTCTGCGAGGCCCCGGTGATTTCTTCGGGGCAAGACAGTCCGGCCTGCCTGTGTTCCGGGTGGCGAACTTAAGCTGTGATTTGCAGACCCTGAAACAGGCCCAGCAGGCCTCGGCAAAATGGATAGACACAGAGGGTACGGCAGATACGCCGGAATCGGAGGCGCTTCGTGCCCGGATTGCCGCCCTGTTTACCCGCAGTCAGGGCACAATGAACTAATTGACAATTGACAATGGACAATTGACAATGATACGAGGAGTTTCTATGAAAAAGACTGTACTATATATTGTTTGGGGCGTTCTGTACTGCGCCTGCGTGGGCTTTGGATTTGTAAAGAATCCCACGGCCGGGGAGAAGGCATTTCTTGTGGCCCTGAGTCTTTTGTTCTTTATTCCGCCCTTTCTCCTTGCTTTTCGGGCGCAAAAAGAGGAAAACCGCAAAGCCATTACGGCTCTGCGGCTTGTAAGTATTTGTGTTTTGGCCCTGTCGCTGATTCTGCTGGTGCTAAATTTCCTGTCGGTGTATTTTTCGGCACACACGGGCCTTGTGCTCCATGTACTGCTGGTGATGTTCACCGTGCCTATGGTTTGCGGACAGTATTGGTTCTTGAGTCTGTTTCTGTGGGCGCTGCTTTTGATGATTACCCTTCAAAAGCCGTCCCGCGGTCAAAAGTAATCACCAGATAGTAAGTGCCTTGGCGGTTTTCTGTCAGGGCATTTTCTAATGTCTTGCGGATTTCTTTTTCCTGCCCGGCCAAATCGTGGGGGATGGCGATATCGAAAATCAAATTGATATGTCCGCTTTTCACCATACGGAAATCGTGGAGAGTCAGGCGGCTGTCAAAAGCCGCAAGGGTGTGGGCAAGCAGCTCCCGGATTTCGTCGGTTTCCGGGTCGCCTATGACTATGGGGTCGTAGTGAATCACCAAATGAACGCCCAGTTCCTGCAGGCATTTCCGCTCCAGATTATCAATCAGCTCGTGGCAGTACAGGGGGTCCAGCTTTTGGTCCATCTCCACATGCAAACTGCCAAATCGCTGACCGGGGCCGTAGTCGTGGACCATCAGATCGTGATAGCCCAGTACCGCCAACTCCTGTTTCATAAGGGCGATAATCTCCCGCTGCAGCTCCGGGCTGGCGGATTCTCCCAGCAGGGGGCTGATGGTGTCCTTTGCCAGCATAGCGCCGCTGTACAATATGAAAATTGCCACGGCAAGTCCCATATAGCCATCGATTTTCCACCCAAAAACCCGTTCCAATACTGCGGCAAGGAGCACCGCACTGGTAGAGATGACATCATTGCGGCTGTCTGCGCCGGTGGCAAGGAGGGTGGCGGAATCAATGTGCTTGCCCAGCCGGATGTTGAATAAGGCAAGCCACAGCTTGACCATAATAGAACCGACCAATACCACAACCAAGGGAATGGAAAAGGCAATTTGTGTGGGATTCAGAATCTTCCCAACAGAGGACTTTGCCAGTTCAACACCGATGACCACAATCATTGCCGCTACTGCGAGGCCTGACAGATATTCGTAACGGGCGTGACCGTAGGGGTGGTCTTCGTCAGCAGGCTTTTCCGCCAGCCGGAACCCGATTAAGGTCACCACAGAGCTGGTGGCGTCGGACAGATTGTTCATTGCGTCTGCGGTGATGGACACGGACCCAGACAGCGTACCGATGATGAATTTGCCGGCAAACAGCAATGCGTTACACAGAATTCCTGTGATGCCGGACAGCCGACCTGCGGCGGCGCGCACTTTCGGGTCGGTTGCAGGCAGGTCTTTTGGCAGAAATATTTTTGATAGAAAACCCAAGGGAAACACCTCTGTTTCTAATATTTTAGGAACTTTCTGAAAATTCTACTGCCGGTAGAGTTGGTTTTTCTACTGCCGGTAGGGGTCAAAAAGCCGGATTCCCCCGCCTGTGGCTTGGCAAATGGGGTACAAATGGGATATACTGGCAGTACCATTATTATAAGCCGGACAGCGCACTCTGTCCAGCGTTTTTTAAGGAGACTTTTTATGGCATACCGTATTGTAACTGATTCCTGCTGCGACTTTCCGGAGCAGATGTATGAGGAACTGAATCTGGCGGTTGTTCCTCTGACCGTAACCTATATGGGTGAGTCCATCAACGCCTACACCGAAGATTGGCTGAAGGAGATGTTTGATGGTCTGCGTAACGGTGAGACCGCATCCACCTCTGCTGCCAACCCTCAGGATTGGCAGGATGTAATCGAGCCTATTCTTCAGGGCGGTGAGGATGTGTTGGTTTTGGCTTTCTCCTCCGGCCTGTCCACTACCTATCAGTCCGCTGTGATTGCAGCCACCGAACTGGCAGAGAAATACCCCGAAAGAAAGATCAATGTGGTGGATACCCTGTGTGCCTCCCGGGGTCAGGGTCTGTTTGTCTACTATGCCTGTCAGAAACGGGATGCAGGTCTGTCTTTGGAGGATTTGACCGCTTGGTGCGAGGAGAATAAACTGCACCTGTGCCACTGGGTCACCGTGGACGATCTGATGTATTTGAAGCGTGGCGGCAGAATCAGCGCCGCAACGGCTGTTGTGGGTACGATGCTGCAGATTAAGCCCATCATCCATGTGAATGATGAGGGTAAGCTCATCAATGTGGGCAAGGCCCGTGGCCGTAAGACCGCCATTGAGACCGTTGCCAAGAAGATGGGTGAGCTGGGAATTCCCGGTGCCAACGATACGGTGTTTATCTGCCACGGCGATTGCTTGGAGGATGCCCAGTATCTGGAAAAGCTGGTCAAGGAACAGTACGGTGTGAAGAATGTGCTGATTTACTATGTGGGCGCGGTCATCGGCTCCCACTCCGGCCCGGGCACACTGGCCCTGTTCTTCTTAGGTGAGCATAGATAATCAAAATCCCCCCTTTAGACAAGGGGGGATTTCTTATACTTTCATAAGGACACTGACGATGGCAAACAGTATCATGGTCAGCAGAGTCATCGCGGAGAGCGTTGCGGAAATCTCCGCCCGTTCTGCCGGTTCGTTGGTAAATACGGGAATGATGAAAGGCGGCGGAAGAATAAACAGAATCACAAGCGCCCCTTCAAACATCATATTGCCCAATACAGACCGATTCAGAAGAATCAGCACCGCCAGCAAGACGGCTGCAATGGCCAGCCGAGTGGCAATCAGCTTTACGGTTTTCTTCCAGGGGATTTCCTTGGGTACGAAATCATAGCCCATACACAGCAGGATCACAGCGGCGGTGGGCGCGGAGACAAACCCGGTGACCCCGTCTAAAATCCCGCCAATGCCCCATTTGTGGAGCTGGCCGTACAAGCCGGTTGCGCCCACGGCAAGACCCAGCAGCACACCAATCAAGGTGGGGGATGTAAGCAGGTCCTTTCCGATGGCCTTCAGGTCAGTTTTGCCCACCAGCAGCGTCTTGTACAGGGTGAACACGAACAAATCGTGGCCCAGCATCAAAATGGCAAATTTGGAAATGCTCTCCTGGGGGAACAGCAGGGCAAACAGAGGAAGACCCAGCATACCGGCCTCAAAACAGGCCCCTACAAAGGGGGAGAGCTTGCTGGAAGACCGCTGCAGCTTGGCAGCCAAAAAACCCAGGGCCAGCATCACACCGCAGGCAACATACACCACCGCCGGAATCACCACTGCAGACAGATTATACTCGGCGGTTGCGAAGGCACTGAAGAGAGCAAAGGGCAGAGTCAGGTTGATGACCACCTTTTTCAAGGTGTCCACGCCTTCCCGGGAGATAAAGCTTTTGCTTCGGAACAGCATACCCATAGCTAGCATCACAAACACCGGCAGGGCGGTTTCCAAAACCGAAATGAAAATCTTCATACCTTACTTGATAACACCCTTTTGCAGAATGATGTTGGCGTAAATGGCAGATTCACCGGTCTGCAGAATACAGTAGCAGTCCTTGGCCTCATCGTAGAAATCAAAACGGTCGATATTGCCTACGGCTTCAGCGCCACGGGCGTCATACTTGGCGATGATGGACTTGTATTCGTCCCAAACAGGGATGGTCAAATCCTTGTCGCACTCCATTTTCTCCATCAAAATGGCAGGCTTTTCCACATAGGTGTCCAGGGGGAATAACTGCAGAATCGCGTCCAGCAGTTCGGGAACACCGTGACCGTCAGCCCGCAGGAAAATGGCGTTCTTGGCCTTGGCCATGGAAGCACCGGGGAAGTTGCCGTCGCCGATGCAGATGCGGTCGCTGTGGCCCATCTCGCACAGGACCTTCAGCAGCTCAGGGGAGAGAATAGAAGGAATATTTTTCAGCATAACAGATTACCTCCAAAGGTTTGGTAAAAATGGCGGTCATTTGACCGCCATTTTTTTGTGAACTTATTTGTACATAGGACCATAGGTAGCGCAGGCGCGGTAGTCCTGGCCTTCCTTGTCCATGCCGAATGCGTTCCAGCAAGCGGGACGGTAGATATCGTCCTCGGGAACGTTGTGCATACATACGGGGATACGCAGCATGGAGCACATGGTGATCAGGTCAGCGCCGATGTGGCCGTAGGAGATCGCGCCGTGGTTAGCGCCCCAGATCATCATAACCTCATAAGCGGTCTTGAAGGGGGAGCCTTCCTTGCCGTCGCAGCGAGGTGCAAACCAGGTGCAGGGCCAGGTGGGGTTGGTACGCTCCATCAGAGTGTCGGAAACCTGATCGGGCAGGTTGACAGTCCAGC
>JAZOWQ010000029.1:0-2496 GCA_045659325.1 Faecousia sp.
TATCCCGAATCATAGCCACAATATTGCCGCAATGCTGGCAAATCAAAAATTTCTGCTTCATGTTCGATCCCTCCTGTGAAAAGTGTGTCCAAACAATATGAAATAATACATAAAAGTCTGGACATACTACAGCTAAAAGGAAGTGAAATTATGGAACGCAGGATTTCATATAAACAAGGATTTATTCCTTATGCATTGGCCGCCCTTTTGATCGGTTTGGTCGGCGGCTTTTCTACGGTTTTAGGGCCGGCTTTTGTGCAGGACATTGGTATTGCCTATAACAACACCACATGGACTGCCCTTGCCCAGGCCATGTCTACAGCCGCCTGCGCGCCGATCCTTGGTAAAGTAGGAGATGTGATCGGACGCAGAAAAACTCTACTCTTGGGTATTGCGGTATTCACCCTTGGTAATGTGCTGTCCGCTCTGGCAAACTCTCTTGTGTTTATGCTGATTGCACGTTTTGTGGTAGGTATCGGCACGGCTGCAATGGGGCCCGTGATCCTTGCCTATATCGCAACGGAGTTTCCACAGGACAAGATCGCAAAAGGATTTTCCCTATATATGCTTCTTTCCAGTGCATCGGTGATCATCGGACCAACCATTGGCGGTCTGATCGTTTCCACTTATGGATGGCGCACTATGCTGTGGGTATGTGTTGCCATTTGTGCCGGTATCTTCGCCTGTTGCGTCTTGACTTCCCGCAATCAAGTATCCGCGAAGAAGCCGCTGCAAGATTTTGATGTTACCGGCGCTGTTCTAATCTTGATTTTCTTTAGTCTGCTGCTGTGCGTCCCCTCTTTTGGGCAGAACATCGGTTGGACATCTGCGCCGTTTTTGATTGTGCTGGCGCTTGCAATCGTGAGCCTGATCGGTCTTGTTCTTGCGGAACGTAAAAGCACCCATCCGATTCTTTCGGGCAGCTTTATCAAGCGCAGCGCTTTTATCTTAAGTGTGCTGGCTCTGTTTTTGACCCAGGGGCTTATGCAGGCGAACATGACAAACACCATCGTCTTTGTCAATTACACGCAACCCAATAATACCGCCATCTCCGGCTATGCCATTTCTGTGATGTATGTGGGTATGTCATTGGGAGCTGTCATCTTGGGACCGCTGGCAGATAAGTTTGAGCCTAAAAGAATTTTGATTGGCTCTTTTCTGCTGACCGGGATCGGATGTGGGATTCTGCTGTTGTTCACAGAGGTTACTTCCGTACTTCTGCTGATGGCATCCCTTGGTGTCCTTGGTTTCGGTTTGGGAGGAAACGGCACCATCTTTATGAAGGTCGTCCTTTCCGGATTATCACCCCAGGCGGCAGGGACAGGAACCGGAACTTACGGTTTATTCCGGGATCTGGCAGCACCCTTTGGTGTAGCTGTGTTTGTTCCCTTATTCACTAATCAAATCATAGGCAGAATTGCAGCAGGTACGGCTGAGCCCGCTGCTGCAGTTGCGTCCATTCATTACCTGGCAATCGCAGAGCTGCTGTGTGTGGCGTTGGGTATCGTTGTGGTTGCTTTCCTGCCAAAACGAAAAGCTATAAAGGAGTCCTAATATGAGATTACACGATAAAGTCATTCTGGTGACCGCCTCCACCCGGGGAATCGGCCTTGCCATTGTGAAGAAATGCGCAGAAGAAGGTGCTAAGGTTTATATGGCCGCCCGGGATATGGAACGGGCGCAGGAAATTGCAAACACCCTAACCGGTGTAAAATGCGTCTACAACGATGCCACCAAACCGGAAACCTTCTCCTCTATGGTGGGGGATGTGGTGCAAGATGCCGGTCGTATTGATGTATTGGTCAATAACTTCGGCACATCCAATCCCGGGAAAGACCTGGATTTTGCCAATACAGATCCTCAAGTGTTTTTGGATACAGTCAATCTGAACCTACGAAGTGTCTTTATGGCAAGTCAGGCTGCGGCCAAACACATGGCAAAGCAAGGCGGCAGCATCATCAACATTTCCTCCGTTGGTGGCCTTGTGCCGGACATCTCCCAGGTTGCCTACGGTACCAGCAAGGCAGCAATTAATTATTTGACCAAACTGATTGCCGTTCAGGAAGCCAAGCACCATATCCGGTGCAACGCTGTACTTCCCGGTATGACCGCAACAGAAGCTGTGGAAAAGCATCTATCTGACGATTTTCGAAATCAGTTTATGCGGCATATTCCTCTGGGCCGTATGGGTCTACCGGAGGAAATTGCGGAAGCCGTCTGTTACTTTGCCAGCGATGCATCTGCTTATACTACCGGACAGATTCTTACCGTTTCAGGCGGCTTCGGTCTGGCGACTCCGGTCTATGGTGATTTAGCAAATAAGGACAGCAAGCGATAATGCAACAAAAAACCCCCTAGATATAGTAAAAGAGCGTGCTTTTCAGCACGCTCTTTATATTTAATCGATTAGATCAGCTCGATAATAGCCATCTCAGCGGCATCACCGCGGCGAGGGCCGGTACGAGTCACGCGGGTGTAACCACCGTTGCGCTCAGC
>JAZOWQ010000030.1:0-9241 GCA_045659325.1 Faecousia sp.
TTTAACATTTTAGGAGGATATTACAATGGCTAGTGAAAAAGTCACTGCTCTCGTAGAGGAAGTTAAGGGTCTGACCGTTCTGGAGCTGTCCGAGCTGGTTCACACTCTGGAGGAAGTTTTCGGCGTTTCTGCCGCTGCTGCTGCTGTTGCTGCTCCCGCTGCTGGCGGTGCTGCTGAGGCTGCTGAGGAGAAGACCGAGTTTGACGTTATCCTGAAGGACGCTGGCGCTTCCAAGCTGAACGTCATCAAGGTTGTTCGTGAGATCACCGGTCTGGGTCTGAAGGACGCTAAGGATCTGGTTGACAACTGCCCCAAGACTCTGAAGGAAGCTGTTTCCAAGGAAGATGCAGAGCAGATGGTTGCAAAGCTGAAGGAAGCTGGCGCCGAGGCCGAGATGAAGTAAGATTTACTTCATTTTACACACAAAAAACAGCCGCCGGTTTTCTGGCGGCTGTTTGCGTTTTAGGAGGTTCTCATGGAATCTATTGTAAACTATTTTGCATCTTTGAACCTTGATATTGGTAAGTTTTTAACAGCGATCGGAATGCTGATTGGCGCGCTGCTGATACTGGCCCTTTTGGGTCGTTTCATATTTGGCAAACGGTCTGCGCTGATTTTGGCTGTGTCCTCTGCAATTGGCATTCTGTTTGTGTATGTTATTACCATTCTGTTGGGCAGTGCCGGTGAAGATCTTCAAAAATTCATCGCTCCCCTGCCCTTTGTTACCATCGAAAACGACACAATGGTGTTGTTTACTTTCCAAGCAGATTATACCGTCGTATGCACACAGATTCTCAGCATGATTATTCTATCCTTCCTGATGAATTTGGCAGACGGTTGGCTGCCCACCGGTAAGCGGATTTTCGGTTGGGTATTCTTCCGGTGCCTGGGCGTTCTGATTGCGCTGATTCTGCATTTGGTTGTCACCGGTGTGCTGACAAATCTTCTGCCCGAAGGATTGATTACATACGCACCTGTGATTTTGCTGGGCATTCTGGTTTTGATGCTCCTAACCGGCGCACTCAAATTCCTGGTAGGCTTAGTGCTTACCACTGTGAATCCCTTGATTGCCGCCCTTTACACCTTCTTCTTTGCCAATGTGGTTGGCAAGCAGATTACCAAGGCAATCCTCACAACCGGCATTTTAGCCGGTCTGGTGCTGGTATTGCAAAAGATGGGCATTGTGGCAATTTATATTGCCTCTGCTGCTTTGGCTGCATACATTCCGCTGATTCTGCTGCTGGTTGTACTGTGGTACATTATCGGCAAGCTCCTGTAAATCAAATCCCCGGCATATCGTTCGATATGCCGGGGATTATTTATGCCTTTTCGACGGCTTCAATGACAGGCGCAACCGCCTCTGTGTTCACATCCTCCATCTGACCGTTGTCGTAGCTCTCTGCCACCTTGGGGTCAATAGGCAGACGGGCAAGTACGGGCAAGCCAAACTCCGCTGCAACAGCGTCCAGCTTACTCTCTCCGAATACATTGATCCGCCTGCCGCAATCGGGACATTCCAGGTAGGAATAGTTCTCCACGAAACCCAAAACAGGAATGTGCATCATATTGGCCATTTTTACCGCCTTGGAGACAATCATAGATACCAAATCCTGGGGGCTGGTGACAATCACAATGCCGTCCACGGGTAGGCTTTGGAACACAGTCAGGGGCACATCACCGGTTCCGGGAGGCATATCCACAAACATATAGTCCACATCTTCCCAAATCACATCGGACCAGAACTGCTTTACCGCGCCGGCAATTACAGGGCCTCTCCAAACCACGGGAGAAGATGCATCATCCAACAGAAGATTAATGGACATCACCTGAATGCCGGATTTGGTGAGGGCAGGATACAAGCCCTCTTCATTGGCGCCCTGACACTCAGTAACACCGAACGCAGTGGGTGCAGAAGGACCGGTGATATCTGCGTCCAGCACACCTACCCGCTTGCCCTTCTTGGACATAGCTGCGGCCAGCATAGCGGTCACAGTAGACTTACCAACGCCGCCCTTGCCGGATACAACAGCGATCACTTTTTTGACTGTGGATTTGGGATTCAACTCCGCCAGCAAGCTCTCTTTCTTGCGGTCACCGCAATCGGAGCTGCAGGATGAACAATTTCCGTTACAAGAACTCATAGTATTTACTCCTATTTTTATTTATTACAATCTTTTTTACGCTCTTTGCTGCCAATATATTCGCCCAAAATCATAATAGGGCCATACAAAAGAAAGTCTGCCAGAAACATTAGCAACCAATCATAGCCTTCCCGAAGAAAATGGCCTCCCATATCTGACCGATATGCTCCGGGAATCAGAATGTCTGTAATCCAATAGGTTGGTCCGGTGACATAGATTGCATGGGCGCCAAGGACAACCACGAAGAACGCCTGCCACCCGAAAGCGAAAGCAATATGCGTTGCAGACTTTTTCAGCGAGAAGGTATAGGTCCAACTGTTCCTATGGTAGTTTCTGTAAAAACAGCGTCGGTACAGCGCAACGCACATACCGGGAAGCCCTATTAGAAAATGGATAACATCCATATCCAAGTCTCTGATAAAGGTAAAGGGTATACCAAATAAAAGACTGATGACAAGTCCCATTCCAACACCAACCGCAAAATCTATAAAATACGGAACAGTGTTATGAAACAAATCCCTCAAATCCTGTATTCGTTTTTCTCGTTCATCATTCATTGGTCTACCTCGGGATATTATAAGTTCCAACTAACTTACTGTCAACCCTCCTGGGCAGTTTCCCACTGCTCCATCAGGTCCAACAAAACCGCTTCAGCGGCTTCCTTTTCTTCCAACAGGCGGGTCAGTTCCTGATAATCCGCTGCAGCTGCTTCCATATCAGAATCCAACTTGGCGATCACCGTCTCCTGTTTTTCAATCTCCCGTTCCAGGCGGCGAATCAACTTATCTGTCTCCTTGGTGCCGCCCTTGGGTTTTTCTTTTTTGGGTTTTGGTGTGGAAACAATCTGGGGTTTTGATGCGGCTTCATGCTCCATAATAGAGCGGTACTTTTTATAACCGCAACGGAAATCCCGAATCTGACCGTCTTCCAAAAGCCAAATTCGCTCTGCGAATTTCTCAATAAAGTACCGGTCGTGGGAAACAAATAAAAGGACACCCTCAAATCCCTCGATGGCCGCTTCCACCCATTCCCGTGAGGCAATGTCCAAGTGGTTGGTAGGCTCGTCCAATATAAGCAAATTGATTTTCTCGTCCATCAGCATACACAGTCGCAGACGGGACTGCTCACCGCCGGAGAGGTTTCCTACACTTTTGAACACATCTTCACCTTGGAACAAAAAAGCGCCCAGGCGGTCTCGTGCGGTCTGAGGTGTGCAGTTTTTCTCATAAAGCATTGTGTCATACAGGCTCCGCTCCGGATGGTCAAAATGGATAATCTGAGGCAGGTATCCCCATTTGACGGTGGGGCCAAATTGAATTTTACCCTTACAATCCTCATCACCCAGTAAACACTTGATAAAGGTGGATTTTCCGGTTCCGTTATCGCCCAAAAGGGCAATCCGCTCACCGCCTTCCACTTTCAGTTCCACATCCGAAAAAAGAGTGCGGTCACCGAAGGCTTTCTCCACATTTTTCATTTGGAACACTACATCGCCGGCAAAATCCTTTTGGGCAAAACCTGCCTTCATGGTTTTTTCGGTTTTGGGGCGTTCGGTCTTTTTGATCCGTTCCATTCGGTGCTGAATGGACATAGCCCGGCGATAGAGGGTACGGTTATTGATGCCCCAGCCTTTCATACGCTCTACAATGTAACCAAGCTGCTTTAGTTTGGCCTGTTCCTGCTCATACTGCTTCAGCTGCAGGTTAAATCGGGCCTGTTTTTCTTCAATATAAAAGGAATAGTTACCGGAGTAAAATTCTCCGTGACCATCCGTAATTTCAATCACTCGCTGGGCAACGGTATCCAAAAAGTACCGGTCGTGGGAGATCATCAGGACTGTGCCTTTGAAACTGTTGATATAACCCTCCAGCCATTCCACGCTGCGAAGATCTAAGTGGTTGGTAGGCTCGTCCAGCAACAGAATATCCGTTTTTTCCAGGAGTAGTCGGGCAAGGTTCACACGGGTTTTCTCGCCACCGGACAATCTGGCAAATTCCTGGGTTCGCTGCTCGGCAGAGATACCCAAGCCATTGCAGATTTTGTCCACTTCCACATCCATTTCATAGCCGCCGCCGGCTTGGAAACGGTTCACAAGAGCATCATACTCCCGCAGCTGATTCTCCGTTGCGCCATTTGCCATCTGCTGCTCCAAAGCAGTCATTTTCTCACGGGTCTTGGTTAGCACCTGATAGGCAGACCGCAGTACATCTTCAACCGTATAATCTGCCGGAAAATTGGGAATCTGAGAAATCAGACCCATCCGTTTATGGGGATTTACAAACACCTCACCGGAATCGTAATCCATCTGTCCGGTGAGAATGTTGAAAAGGGTGGTCTTGCCGCAGCCATTCCGGCCCAAAATGGCAACCCGCTCCCCTTCCTGTACCTCAAAGGACAGATCTTCCAACAGGTTTTCCCCGATTACAAAAAACTTTGTTAAGTTTTTTACTTGAATATCAATCATTATCTTCTCCAACAAGTTGCTGCAGGGATTCCAAATCCAACAACAAATTCAATGCCTGCACCATAGCATTACTGCTCATATACTCCGGTAATTGCAATTTTTTTAATAATTTTTTTCGTTTTTCGCTACTGTCCTTGCCACCGGAAAGGCCCAGTTCCATCATATCTTGTTTTGTGATGTTCCCTGCTGTACGGGTAGCAGTCTCCCCTTCTATGGTTGCGCCAGCGTTGCGAAGCGCATCCACAATCACCTGAGGACGCATTCCTTCTACGCCCAACTTTCCCTCTTTGCCGGGGGCGGATTTCCGCCGCTCCTTGCCGTAAATATCGGGAATATAAGCGTGTTTCAGTTTGTCTGCAGGGATTGTACTTTTCAGAAAATTGCGAATCACAAAGCCTGCCCCATCAGAATCGGTAAAGACAACAAGGCCCCGGGTATCTGCCACTTTTCGCAGTAGGTCCAGTTGGGTCTTATCCTTCATAATACCAAAGCCGGAGGTTTCCAGTATGGGAGCATCCACAATTTGGGACAGGGTATTTTTATCATACCGGCCCTCTACCACAATGGCCTCCCGAATTTTAATCATTCTTTGCCTCCTGCGCAAGCTGCAAAATCAGCACTTCCAAAATCCGTTCCGGCTCATCGAAGGATGTTTTCATTTTCAGGTCGCTATCCAGCACCAGCTGAGCGGCCTTTTCATAAAACGACGCAGAGAATCGGCCGGCTGCAGAAATTGTCTTTCTGGCAGGATAGTCCTTCATGCCGGTAAGCTTCATCAAATCTTCGGCATTTTTGCCGTTATCCAACAAGATTTTGGCGGTAGCAAGGCGGCGGAAATGGTTTCCGATGGCACCTAGGATTGGAATGGGCTCCTGTTGCATTTTTAGCAGCTGCTGCAGCTTAATCAATGCAGCACCATAATTGCCCGCTCCCAGTAAATCCGTCATTTGGAACACCACCGCATCCAACACCGGCTCCACCACTGCGTCAATATCGCTTTTACGGATTTCGTCAGCGCCGGAATAGGCGCAAATCTTGGATATCTCACCGGCAAGCGCTGTCATAGTACCACCGGTAATATCAATCAGATATACGCACAAATCGTTAGCAATCCGCTTACCAGCAGATGCAAAATGTCGGCTGATCCAGCTGACCAGATCCCGCTGGTTTTGCTTTTCAAACTCGACCAGCATACCGTTCTTTTCCACCGCATCCCACAGCTTCTTAAATCGTTTGTCCGGCTTAAAGGGAGTGGTTTCGTAGGTAAATACCACAGTACAGTAGTCGGGAATATCGGAAAGGATCTCTGCCATATACTCCCGGTCAGATTCATTCATCTTGAAGATATCAATTTCATCCACAATTGTCATTGTGCGCTCCGCCATCATAGGCAGATTCTCCACACAATCGGCAAAGCTTTGCATATCAAAGGTTTCGCTGGTCAGCTTGTGGAAATTAAAGGACTCTGTTACCGGGTCAACAATTATCTTTTGCAGTTGCTTCAGGTAATGGTTCAGCAAAAAAACTTCTTCTCCGTAGAAGAAATAGAGGCGACCGGGAGTATCCTGACGGATATCCTCTTTCAATTTTTGGAACATATTGGGCCGCTCTTCCTTCTTTGCCATACCTTCACCCCCTGAAAATAATCGTTCCTTCCAAATCTGTGCGGTAGATACCGCAGTCAAACAAATTCAGCCGCTCCAAGGTCTCCCAAGTGGGATGGCCGTAACGATTGTCCGCGCCCACGGAAATAATTGCCACATCCGGACGGGTCACATTCAACAAATCCCAGGATGTAGAAGTTCTGGAACCGTGGTGACCTGCCACTATGATTTCCAAATCCGGCAAATCCACTTGATTCATCAGCTCCGTCTCTCCATCAAAGGAGCGGTCACCTGTAATCAGTATATCACAATCCGCCGGCTGAAACAAGATACACAAGCTGCTTTCGTTGGCATCCTCCACATTCTCCGAAGGATAGATGGTAATATCTGCCTCACTTAACAACAGTTCATTTTCCACCCATTGAATTTTGTCATTGTATTTCTGGGCCAATACATCCCGGATTCTGTTATCCCCGTCCAACACAGGCAGGTAAATTGTATCCGCGGGAATCCGGCTGAGTAGTTGTTCCGCGCCGCCTGCATGGTCCTCATCGTAATGGGTGATAATCAAGCCATCCAAACGGAAAACGCCTTGGGACAGCAGCAATTGAGAGACTTTGTCTGCCGCTTTATCGCCGGTATCCCCACCGCAATCCACCATATAGTATTTTCCGTCATTTTGTAGAATCAAGCACTGCCCCTGCCCCACATCTACCGCGGTAAACCGAAAATCATCCAACCGCGGCTCGATCCAAGAGCAAACAATCGCCCCTACGAGGCCGGCCAGCAGACAGCAGGTCATCACTACAGGATGCTTCTTTTTGCTTTTCAGAAAAACGGTTATCAATATGTAAGCAAACACCAGCCATGCCACAATATAGATGCTGCTGGTATAGACCGATGCCACAGGAACTCTTGAAATCATATCTGTCACCCATAAAATAATGCGTATCGGCCAGGAAAGCACCCAGCTGACACCTATTCCCAACGGCAGCCACAATGCACCTAATATGCAGGCTGCCATAATTCCGTAAAACACAAAGCTCACCAGCCATAACAGCAGCAGGTTTGTGAGAATGCCGATGATACTGACACTATTAAAGTAAGCCGCGCACAAAGGTGTTGTCACCAGCATTGCGCCAAGAGTAATACTGACGGAGTTAACTGTCCAACGGGTCAGCTTTGCTTTCTTATCTTTACCCTTGGCCGGTCCCAGCGGTGTTTTCTGCAGGAGATAATCATGAATTCGCTGGGAGAAGAGGAATATACCCAATATGCAGCCAACGGAAAGCTGAAAGCTTATGGAGGTAATGCTCAATGGATTACAAGCTAAAATAACCAGTACAGCAGCCGCAAGTGCTGTGGGCGGATCATATTCCTGATTGGCAAGCAGCGCTATAATGATAAGGCCCTGCATAATGCAAGCCCGGACAATAGACGGAGAAAGTCCCGCGACCATGGCAAACAAGCACAACACCGGTATTCCGATCATAGCAGTAAGCACCCGATGTCTTGCGCACAGTAGACACACCAATGCAAACAAGATGGAAACATGCATACCGGACACTGCCACAATATGATATACACCGCTTGTCTTTAGCGCTGTTACTGTTTCATAGGACAAATCGTATATATCTCCCACCAGCAGAGCCTTGGCAAAGGGCGCTGTATCGGGTGGAAAGATTGTATCCAATAAAGAAAGAATCCTATGGCGCAGTTGGGCAGCAAAATGCTTTGACGGCACTGCTTGTTGCTGTTGCACCTCTACCTTTCCTTTGGGATAAGAGAGCAGGAAGATCCCCTTTCCACGGTGATAGGTGGGGTCTTCCGAGCCGCCGCCGGTATAGCGCAGCATAAAAGCACCCTCCACCCGGTCACCGGGAGAAAGAGATATGTGCTCATTCAGGTAAAATTGAATCTGGTAGTGTTTCCCTTTTATCTTGGCTTTTCCCTCGGCGGTTACACCGGTATCCGTAGATCTGGTATAATCCGTGACTTCGATACTGAGAATTGCAGCCTGCTCGTCCATTTGGCGAACCGGCTGAAGATACAATTTGTCAAAACCAAACAGCCACAACAAGCCAATAACACAGCCAAGAAGTGTGCAAGCAACCTTTCTGCTGCGAATAGGGCTTATGCACAGCGTACCAATCAGCCCAGCAAGGCAAAACCCACCCAGCACCCACAGCCATAGGCCAGATACCAAATATACACCTGTAACACAGGCAGCAGTAAAACCGATGGCAAACCACATCAGCTTACGCACAGCATTCTCTCCCTTTAGAAACAGGACGCTACCAAAGGGCAGCGTCCTGCACATTTTTACAGTTTAGATGCCACAAAATCATCCACACTTGCCAGTGCATCGTCCAGCTTCATTACATCCTTGCCGCCGCCCATAGCGGAGTCAGGCTTACCCCCGCCGGAGCCGCCGCAAACAGTACATACCTGCTTGACCAAATCACCGGCACGGACACCCTTGGCAACGGCATCCTTGCCGCAGACAGCCAGGAAGGTAATCTTATCGTCATTCACCGAAGACAGCACAGCCACCACATTGGCCGCCTTGTCACGGAGGGTATCACCCATCTGACGGAGCTTGCCTGCGTCGGCATTGGGAACATTCACCGTCAGCACCTTCAGTCCGCCGATATCGTGACCACCGAACAGGAAACGGTCTGCCTCGCCGGCAGTTTCCTTTGCCTTGAAGGACTCAATGGTCTTCTTCAGGTTCTTGATTTCGTCCATCTGTGCGTGAATCTTATCTACCAGCTCACCGGGCTTTACCTTCAGCTCACCGGCTGCTGCGTACAGCAGGCTGTGGGTATGAGCCATATCCACCAAGCAAGCCTTAACGGTAATAGCCTCTATACGATGAACACCGGAAGCCTCGCTGCCTTCGCTCTCAATACGGAAAGGACCAACCTTTGCGGTATTATCCAAGTGAGTACCACCGCACAGTTCGATGGAGTAACCGCCCATATTGACCACACGGACAGTGTCGCCGTACTTCTCGCTGAACAGGGCCATTG